>JBBPZE010000032.1:0-25476 GCA_038199185.1 Solirubrobacterales bacterium | reverse complement strand
GGGACCGACGGCGAAGCCGATCGCCGGCAGCGCGAAGGCGCCCGCCGCGATGGCGCCGGCGCCATGGGTGACGCCCGTCATGAACCGGCGGCGGGTGACGGTCTCGCCCTCGAAGGCGCCGGGCATCCCCCGGTCAACGGTGTACTTCGACTTGGTCTGGTGGCGGTCCTTGGGCAACGTATTCAGAGGGGAGGAGAGCGTCCAAATCTTATCGGTCGGCGGTTCCCGGCGGCTCGCCCTCACCGTGCGAGGGCGCGAACTCCCTGCTGCCAGGCCACTTCCGCCCCGGCCCGGTCGCCCTCGCCCAGCGCCCCCGCGCACCGCGCGATGACCTCCGCCATGATGCCCACGGCCTCGAGATCCCCCGCCGCGGCGAGCTCGGCCAGTCCCAGGGCGTAGAGACGGTCGCCCGCCAACAGGGCGAGATCGGCGTCGACGGCGCCGATCACCCGGCCGCGACCGTGGTGCAGGAGATGGCCCTCGCGGATCGCCTCGACGGCAAACGCCCGCGGAGCGGCCAGACCCCCCGCGTAGGCACCCGTATCCGGATCCGGCGCCCCGTCTGCGACCGCCGCACCGAGCAGCCCTCCCTCCCCGCGCAGGACGCGGGCCAGCCGCTCGAGCTCCGCGCTCATGCGGCGTCGGCGAACGCCGCCGCCGCGGCCTCGACCGTGAGCTCGATGTGCTCGGCCGTGTGCGCGAGCGAGGGGAACCACGCCTCGAACTGGGCCGGGGGCGGGTAGACGCCGCGGGCCAGCAGCCCGCGACACCATGCGCCGAAGGCGTCGAGATCGCAGCGCCTGGCGTCCTCGTAGTCACGGACCGGCTGCTCGGAGAAGAACACGGTCAGCAGCCCGGGAGCGGTCACGACCTGGACCGGGCGCGGCCCGGCGGCCTCGCGCAGCCCCGCGGCGAGCTGCTCGGTGATCGCGCTGAGCCGGAGATACGCCGCCTCGTCGAGCTGAGCGAGCGTCGCGAGGCCGGCGGCGACGGCGAGCGGGTTGCCGCTCAGCGTGCCCGCCTGGTAGACGTCACCCGCCGGCGCGATTCGCTCCATCAGGGCGCGCGACCCGCCGTAGGCCGCGGCGGGCAGCCCGCCGCCGATGATCTTGCCCAGCACGACGAGATCGGGCGTGACCCCGGTGAGCTCCTGCGCCCCGCCCGCCGCGACGCGGAAGCCGGTGATGACCTCGTCGAAGACCAGCAGGGCGCCGTTGTCGGTCGCCTGATCGCGCAGGTGCTCGAGGAACCCGGTTCGGGGCGGGACGAGCCCCATGTTGGCCGGATAGGGCTCGGCGAGGATCGCCGCGAACTCGTGCCGGGCACAGGCGGCCGAGACCTCCTCGGGGTCGTTCCAGGAGACCGTCACCGTCGCGGCGGTCGCGGCGGCGGTGACGCCGGGGCTCGACGGGATGCCCTGCGTGGCCAGCCCGCTGCCGGCGTCGGCCAGCAGCCCGTCGACGTGGCCGTGGTAGGCGCCGGCGAACTTCAGGAGCTTCTCGCGCCCGGTGCTCGCCCGTGCCAGGCGGATCGCGCTCATCGACGCCTCGGTGCCCGACGACGTCATTCGCAACATCTCCACGGCGGGCATGCGCCGCGAGACCTCCTCGGCGAGGTCGACCTCGCCGAGGGTGGCGGCTCCGAACGTCGTGCCCGCCGCCGCGGCCGTCGTGATCGCTTCGACGACCCGGGCGTCGGCATGGCCGAGGACGAGCGGGCCCCAGGAGCACATCCAGTCGACGTAGCGGTTGCCGTCGACGTCGATGAGCTCGGCGCCGTGGGCGCGGTCGGCGAAGATGGGATCACGACCGATCGCCCGCATCGCCCGGACCGGGGAGTTCACCCCGCCGGGCAGGTAGGCCAGGGCGCGGGCGTAGTGCTCCGCGGAGCGCGTGTCGCGCAGGGAGGTCACCCCGGCACGCTCGCCGGGCGTCGCGTCCTCACGAGTCAGGCGCTCGCGTACTGGGCTTCCCAGTCCTTGAACTCGTCCGTGAAGTACTGCAGGCGGACCTTCTTGAACTCCGTCGAGGAGTACAGCGTGGCGCGGTCCTCGATGCAGCCGATCTCGGTCTCGATCGCGTCGAGGATGGAGTCGCACTCCTCCTTGGAGCGGCCGTGGGCCATCGTGAAGATCTGATAGGGCCAATCCTTATAGGTGGGCCGCTGGTAGCAGTGGCTGATGCCGCGGAACGCGGCCATCCGCGGCCCGATCTCGGAGACCCGCTCCTCGGGGACCTTCCACACACCCATGCCGTTGGCGCTGAACCCCGCCCGCCGGTGAAAGAGGATCGCGGCTACGCGACGCAGGATGCCACGTTCCTGCATGCCCGCCATGTGCTCGAGCAGGCGACCCTGGCCGAGGCCCAGCGTGGCCGCCGCGGGGGCGTAGGGCTCGGGAACCACCGGCATGTCGCCCTGGGTGGCGCGGATGACCGCGACGTCGAAGTCGTCGAAGGGCTGCTTGTCGAGCTCCATCGGCGCGACCGCGACGCCCGTCGGGGCCGAGAGCTGCTCGGTGCCGCCCGTCATCTCGAGGTCCATGCGGATCTTGAAGAGCTTGAGGGTCGGCAGCTGGCGGATCGACTCGGCGCCCGTCAGCTCCTGCAGGACGTCGAGGGTGCCCTGGAGCCCGAGCTCGGAGTCCTCCTCCACGGCGAGCGTGAACCACATGTTGAACTCGTGGTTGCGCAGGTAGTTGTGGCTGACGCCGGGATGCGAGTTGACGATCTTCGCCGCGCGCCAGGGATGCTCGGAATCGACCTTGGCCGCGACCAGCATCGAGCCGTAGCCGAGCGTGCGCGTGTCGTAGATCGGCGTGAGCTGGCGGATGATGCGATCGTCGAGCAGCCGCTGCGTGCGGGCGAGGACCTCCTCCTCGGAGAGCTCGGCCAGTTCGGCGATGCGGGCGAACGGCCGCGGCTCGAGCGGGAACGAGCCCTGCAGGAGGTTCAGCAGCCCGCGCTCGACGTCGTCGAGCGCTCGGGCGGCACCCTCCGTGCGCGAGCGCACCTTTCCGGTCAGCACGACTGCGCCTTCTGGGAATCGGCCTTGACCCGGCACGGGTTCGCGCCGTCCTCGTTCACGAGAGCCATCGGGCGGCGTCCTTTGCGTGGTAGGTGATGACGATGTCCGCACCGGCCCGGCGGATCGAGGTCAGCGCCTCGAGCACCGCGGAGCGCTCGTCGAGCATCCCGGAGGCGGCGGCCGCCTTGAGCATCGCGTACTCGCCGCTGACGTTGTAGGCGGCGAGGGGGAGGTTGGTCGCGTCCTTGACGCGACGGATCACGTCGAGGTAGGGCAGCGCGGGCTTGACCATGATCATGTCCGCGCCCTCCCCGACGTCGAGCAGCGCCTCGCGCACCGCCTCGTCGCCGTTGCCCGGATCCATCTGGTAGCCGCGCCGGTCGCCGAACGCGGGCTTCGAGTCCACGGCCTCGCGAAACGGGCCGTAGAAGGCCGATGCGAACTTGGCGCTGTAGGCGACGATCGGGGTGTCGGCGAAGCCCTCCTCGTCGAGCGCGCCGCGTATGGCTCCAACGCGCCCGTCCATCATGTCGCTCGGCGCGACGAGATCGGCCCCGGCCCGCGCCTGGGACACGGCGGTGCGCGCGAGCAGCTCGACCGAGCTGTCGTTGTCCACGCTGCCATCCGCGCGCGGCAGGCCGCAGTGGCCGTGGTCGGTGTACTCGCAGAGACAGACGTCGGTCATGACCAGCAGGTCGGGGTGGGCGTCCTTGATCGCGCGCGTCGCCAGCTGGACCACCCCCTCGTCGTCCCAGGCTCCCGAGCCCTCGGCGTCCTTGTGAGCCGGGATGCCGAACAGCAGGATCCCGGGCAGGCCGAGCGACGCGGCCTCGCCGGCCTCCGCCACCGCTTCGGAGATCGACAGACGCCCGACACCGGGCATAGCGGGAATCGGCTGGCGTCCCGGCCGGCCGGCCGGGCCGGCCTCCACGAACAGCGGCAGGACGAGGTCGCCCGGCGAGAGCCGCGTCTCGCGCACGAGGTCGCGCAGCACCGCGGTGCGGCGCAGCCGGCGCAGGCGGGTGGCGGGGAAGGCCATGCCGATCAGGTTAGGCGAATCGCCGCAGCGCGAGGCGGGCCAGCACGCCGTAGGCCGCCGTCAGCGCCGCGAGGTGCGCTAGCCGTCCGGCGATACCCACGCCGCGCAGGCTCTCGTCGATGCCGGTCAGCGACGGGTGGAAGGGGAAGATCGCCGACACGGCCTCCATCACGTCGTAGGCGCGGGTGGAGACGATGCCCACGGGAATGAGCCCGATCACGGCGACCGGCAGCAGCAGCAGGACCGCGAGCAGCGAGGCGGCGCGCACGTCGCGCGCGATGGCCCCGAGCGCGACGCCCATCGCGCCGAAGGCCGTCGCGCCGAGCGCTATCGCCAGCGCGGCGGCCGGCAGCGATCCGGCGGCTATCGTCCCGCCGAACGCGAGCAGGAGGGCGAGGGTCAGCACCGCGGCGCCGGCGCCCAGCAGCGCGGCGACGGCCGTCTTCTCCACCGTGATCGTCGTGGGCGACACCAGGCCCCGCACGAGCCGGCCGAAGGTGTGCTCCTCGCGCTCGAGCGCGAGGAGGCCCGCGCCGAGCAGCGCACAGACGAACATCAGCGAGATCGACAGAGCGACCGCGAACTTGTAGGCGTCCAGCGAACCCGAGCGCGCGCCGATCTCGTGCTGCTGGACCTGGATCGGCGTGCCGATGGTGCCCAGAAGCTGGTCGGAGAGGTCCAGGTTGTCGGCGGCGAGCCGGGCGAAGCGCGCAACGCGCTCGAGTGCCGTGCGCCGGGGATCGTGGCGGGGAAGCGTGGCCTCGACCGCCCGCACGATGCGATCGGCGCTCTCGAGGCCGAGCACGTCGAAGCTCTCGCCCAGGACGGAGAAGTTCCCGCCGCGCAGGATGTAGCCGATGTAGGTCGCCGCGACCTTGGTGATCTTCTGGCTGAGCGCGCGGTTGGCGTCGGCGATCCGCGACTTCAACGCGGACTGCACGTAGCGGCTCTTCAGCGGGTTGTCGCCTTCGTAGTAGAACTCGACTGTGGGAGGCGGGCCCCCCGAGAGGTTGATCGTTCCCTGCAGCCGGCCCGTGATGTCGGCCGGGATGATCAGCGCACCGAGCGCCTCACCCGAGCGCACCTTGGCCAGCGCCTCCGCGCGCGAGCCCACGCGGATCGGATCGATGTTCTGGAAGAGCTCGTCGGCGTACTTGTTCGCGTCGATCTTCTCGTTGCCGAGGTCGAACGTGCTCTGGTCGGGCGGGATCTCGTTGACGACGGCAACCCGCGGTTTGGCCGGGGCGCTGTTCGACGAGGCGCCCACGACGACGCCGAGGATCAGCGAGTAGGCGATCAGGATCGCCGCCAGCAACGGCGAGCGGCGCAGGATCTGCAGGTCCTTGAGGGCGAGCCAGCGCATCCGATCAGTGCCCGTGCTCGTGCAGGAAGCGGACGAACGCCGCTTCGAAGTCGCGCTGGTCGGCGACCAGGGCGGCCGGGGTGCCGTCGAAGAGCAGCTCGCCGTCGGCCAGGACCAGCACCCGGTCGGCGTAGCGCTCCGCCTCGCCGACGTTGTGGGTCGAGAACACGACGGTCGTTCCCGCCGAGGCCAGGCCGGAGATGAAGTCCCACAGCAGCTCGCGCTGGCGCGGGTCCAGTGCCGTCGAGGGCTCGTCGAGCAGCAGCACCTCCGGCTCGGCCAGGAGCCCGACCGCGATGTTGACGCGCTGGCGGTTGCCCCCCGAGAGCTTGCCGACCTCGTCATCCGCGCGCTCGCCCAGGGCCGTCAGCGCGAGCATCCGGTCGACGGTCGCGTCGATCTCCGCGACCCTCTCGAGGCGCGCGAAGAGGCGGAGGTTCTCCCGGACCGAGAGCTTCGAGTACACGGCGGCGTGCTGCGGTACCCATCCCACCGTTTCCGGAGGATGGGTCACGCACCCGTCGTCGGCCGGCTGGATGCCTGCCAGGATCGACAGCAGCGTGGTCTTGCCGGCGCCGTTGGGGCCGATGACGGCCAGCCGCTCGCCCACCCCGGCGGCGAACGAGACGTCGCGCAACGCGACGCGCTCCCCGAAGCGCTTGGTGATGCGCTCCGCGCCGAGGGTCGCAGTGCTCACGCTCGGATCGTAGGTCCGAGGCGGGTCCCGCACGATCGGCAGAACACATCGCCCTCGGCGGCGGCCGATCCGCACTGGCCGCAGTGGGTGGCGATGGTCCCGGCATGCGCGGGCCGCGCGTCGGCCGAGAGCGCCGCCACGGGGTTCGTCGTTCCCCACGGTTCCAGGACCAGGTGGCGGCGCAGGTAGACCGCCGTCTCCCGCAGGATGGCAGCGATGGGCAGGGAGAGCAGCGCTCCGACGAGCCCGTAGAGCTCCCCGCCTGTGAGCAGCGCGAATATCACCAGCAGCGGGTTGATGCGCAGGGTGTGCCCGAAGATCTGCGGCGCGACGACGTGGCCCTCGATCTGCTGCAGGGCGACGAACAGCAGCGTGACCCACAGGCCGGTCAGCGGATCTCCGAAGAGCGCGACGAGGATCGGCGGCAGGGCGCCCAGGAACGGCCCGATGAACGGGACGAGCTCCATGAGCCCGAAGAAGACGCCGAAGGCGAGGGCGTAGGTACGGCCGTCGGGGAAGATCCCCAGGACGCCAAACAGCCACAGTCCCACGCCCGCGCCCGTGCCCATCGCCGTGCTGAACAGGAACTGGCCGCGTACGTAGCCCGAGACCGCGCCCTGGATTCGCGTCGGGTAGTCGTCGGAGGGCGTGCCGTCGCCCGGCGGCATGAACCGTCTGACCACCGCGCCGATCCGCTGTCCGTAGACGAGCATGTAGATCGACAGCACGAGTACGAGGATCAGGCCGAGGCCGGCCTGGACCACCTGCTTGAGCAGGCCGCCGCCGAAGGCGACGATGTCGCTGGTCCCGCCGACGATCTTGTCCTGCAGCGTCTGCAGTGCCGTCTCGCCCTGCTTGGCGATCGTGACGTTGACCCCGTTGTCGTCGAAGTAGCGCTGGACGTCGCCGAGCCGTTGGTTGGCGTCGTCGATGATCTTCGGGACGTCACGGCCGAACTTGGCGGCCTGGCCGGCGACCGGGTTGGCCAGCAGGAAGCCCGCCCCGCCGAACGCCACCAGCAGGGCGATGTAGACGGCGAACACCGCGGCGCCGCGCGGAAAGCGCAGACGGCGCTGAAGCCCGGCGACCGCAGGGTGCAGGATCAGCGCCAGGACGGCGGCGACCAGGAAGACCAGCAGCACGGTGCTCGCCGCGCGGGCGAGAGCCCACAGCGCGAGGATCGCGAGGGGCAGCAGCACGAGCTGGATCCACCGGGGGACGACCACCGGGGCCACGGAGGGAGGCGCAGGCGGCTCGGCTGGAGGGGTGGGGTCGTCTTCGGCCACCATCGGCGAGAGTATCCGCGTTGATGGACAGCGCAACGAGCATCCTCTTCGTCGGCGACGTCGTCGGCGGTGTCGGCCGCCGGACACTGCTGGCCCTGCTTCCCGAGCTGCGCGACGCCCATCGGCCGTCCTTCGTGGTGGTCAACGGCGAGAACGCCGCCGGCGGCCTGGGCATCACGCCCAAGATCTCCGACGAGCTGTTCGCGGCCGGTGTGGACGTCATCACGCTGGGAAACCACACCTACCAGCGCAAGGAGATCCACCGCTACCTCGACAACACCGAGCGGATCCTGCGCCCGGCGAACTTCCTGGCCGCCCAGCCCGGCCATGGATGGTGCATCGTCGAGCGCGAGGGGGTGCGGCTGGCGGTGGTCAACCTGCAGGGCAACGTGTTCCTGCGCTCCGGCCGCGTGGCGTTCACGGAGATCGATACCGTGCTCGAACAGATCGGCGACGCGGCCGACCACGTGCTCGTCGACTTCCATGCCGAGGCCACGAGCGAGAAGGTCGCCCTCGGGTGGTACCTCGACGGGCGCGCCACCGCCGTCGTCGGCACCCACACGCACGTCCCCACCGCCGACGGCCGGGTCCTGCCGGGCGGAACGGCCTACATCACCGACGTCGGGATGACGGGCCCCCGCGACAGCGTGATCGGGGTCGTCAAGGAACAGGCCATCGAGTCGCTGCGCACCCACATGAGCATCCGCTTCGAGACCGCCGAAGGCGATCCGTGGCTCATGGCCGTGCTGGTGCGCTGCTCGGCGCAGCCCCGGCGGGCCGAGGCGATCGAGCAGCTCCTGCTGCCCTGGCGACGAGCAGACCCAGGGCGATGAGCAACGCCGCATCGCGAGCGGCGACGATCCCGCGCACCACGCCGTCACCCTCCACCAGCGCCGCATAGCGGCTCGGGAACTCCACCTGGGTCAGGATCACCGCCAGCGCCAGCAGCGCGGCCGCCACCCGCTCCCGCCACGCGAACAGCAGCGCGGCGAGCGGCGCGAGCCAGGCGACGTACTGGGGCGACAGCACCTTCCCCAGGACCACGAAGGCGACGACGCCGGCGATGCAGCAGATCAGCAGATGGCGCGTGTCGGCGCGTCGAGTCGCCAGCCACGTCAGCAGCGCCAGGACCCCCACCGCGAGCACGCCGAAGAGGACCTGGACCGCGCCGGCCGCGCCGCCCACCAAGCCGTTGGAGTTGAATTCGTCCGCCGTCGTCGCCGTGCCGGTCACCGTCGAGCCCCCGAGCGCATAGAGGACGACCGCGGGGGTCGATTCGATCTGCACCGGCCGGTCGAGGTGGAAGCGGTAGGCGTCGAGATAGCCCCGCCCGAGAAACGGCGACGAGACCACCACCACGACCGCGGCGAACACAGCCGCTCCTCGCAGCGCCACCGCGCGGTCTCCCCGCGCCCAGCACCACGCCAGGGCGAGCGGGACGAGCAACAGCGGAAAGCCCTTGACCATCGCCCCGACGCCCAGGAGGGCGAACCCGGCCGTGGGGCGCTGGCGGTCGAAGGCCAACAGCGCGGCCAGCAGGACGGCGGCCGCCACGAGATCGAGATGCGTGCGCAACACGGCGCCCGCCGCCAGCGGCGTCAGCGCGAAGGCCCACGCCGCGCGGGATCCGCCGAGCGCTGCGACGAGCGCGAGGACCGCGAGGGCCGAGAGCCCCATGAGCGCCCCGAACACCGCGTCGTAACCGCCGAGACCCAGGCGGCCGGCCGCGATCGGGGCGAGCGCCAGGGGCGGGTACTCGAAGGGAAAGGCGTCGCTGTAGGGCGCGGCGCCGGCAGCCAGCAGCGCGGCATCGTGGACGTAGACGGGAAGGTCGGAGATCCCGGTGTCGGCGAACGGCCCGATCTGCCACATCGCCGTCCAGCACGCGGCCAGCAGCACTGCCGGCCCGGCGAGGACCCGGATCACTCCCCGCGCCAGGGCTCGAGCGGGCGGCGCGCGAGCACCGCGAGCATGACCAGGCCGAAGAACCAGGGGATGTAGAGGTAGAACCAGTGGGTCACCCCGAGTTGCAGCGCGACGAGTACGGCGGCGCACGCGGCGGCGAGCCCCGCGACGTCCGGGCGGCGAGGGACGAACGCCAGCCCGACCGCCACCGCCACCGCCAGCACCTGCGCTACGCGTTGCGCCACGTCCCACCCGTAGAGACCCCAGACCGAGAACGGCGATCCGCGGGTCGCCTGGTAGCCGATCGTCTGGTCGTAGAAGGTCGAGAGATCCTCGTTAAGCAGGACCGGGAGCGCCACGAGCGCCGCCGCGACCACGAACCCCGCGAGGAACAGGGCCAGGCCACGCAAGCGGCGCGGCGGCGCCAGACCGTGCGTGGCCAGAAGGGGAGCGAGCGCGAGCGGCGCGAACTTGGTCAGGGCCGCCAACGCCACGGCTCCACCCCGCAACAACGGGCGGCCGGCGACCAGCAGCGCCAGCAGGACCAGCGCCGCGACGAACGAGTCGTTGGAGTTCGAGTTCGAGGCGTAGATCGTGAAGGGATAGCTCGCCCACGCGTAGGCCAGCACGATCCCCAGGTCCGGTCCGCGCGCGCGTCGGCCCAGCAGGAACAGCAGCAGCGTGCAGAGCAGGTCGAAGAAGACGGCGGCGGCATGGGCGGCAGGCAGGTCGTCCCACGTCCCGTGCCACGGCGAGACCTGCTCGAACGGAACATAGGTCTCGTAGACGAGCGGCCCGTAGGTGTCGCCGTGGTCGTTGTCGGAGGGGAAATGCCCGTAGAGCGGGTGCGAGTGGGTCAGGTAGTCGGCGCCGATCACCCCCGCGTAGCCCACGTCGATGACGTTCGAGTTCGTGGCGTTGAGGCCGACCCGGAAGCCGAGCAGGAAGATCGTCGCGACCGCCAGCCAGGTCACGGGCACGAGCAGACGCACGGGCGGGCCATCCGTGCGCCGCACCGCGATGACGAGCATGCGCACCAGGAGGTAGACGAGCAGCGGATAGACGAGCGGGACGGACACCCCGATGTCCGCGTCGTTGAAGAAGGCCAGCGAGGCCGAGAAGGCCGTGAGCACCAGCAGGTCGAGGTGCAGCCACTGGCGCCAGCACCGGGGGTTGATGAACGGCAGCACGAACAGCACGGACAGCGAGATCCACACGAGCGGGGAGTTGACGACGCGGCCGAACGCGCCGGGGTATCCGCGCGCCATCGTCCAGGCCACCTGAAAGCCCGTCCAGGCCTCGGCGACCGCTCCCGTCCCGTCGTCGATGAGGACCTGGCCGATCTCCTTGCGCGGCTCCTGCCTGGTGGCCCGGGCGAAGTAGGAGACCTGCCAGCGTGTGGCCCCCTTCTCGTAGGCCTCCGCGGTGTGACCGCGATGCCGTCGCAGCATGTCGGCGATCTTGGGCACCCGGCGGGCGATGGCCAGCGCCTTGCCCGGCGTCAGGCGGTGCCCGGCCGGAACGGCCTCGAGGTCGGTCATGCGGACCAGCGCGTTGGGGTCGGTGGGCGTCGTCGCGGTCGGGGGAGGAAACGGCCGCGACCCGGTGGGGTCGGTGGGCGTCGTCGCGGTCGGGGGAGGAAACGGCCGCGACCCGGCGGGGTCGGTGATCCCCGTCCCCCCCGCCCCCGCGGCGACCGCGGGCACGGCCGCGACGATCAGAACGGCGGCGGCCAGTCCGGCGGCGCGCGTCATGGCGACGCGGGACCATCGACGCCGAAATGGCGCCAGACCATCGGCGTCATGTCGGTGATGGACCACGCGCCGTGCTCGTGGGGGGGGTCCACGCCGCAATAGGCGAGCGTGCCGACCGAGTCGCTTCGGTGCAGCGAGCCGTGGCTGCCTCCGCCTACGTGGTCGACGCCTCCCCAGTCGGCGAACTCCCACCCCGCGCCCGCCGACAGCAGCAGGTCTCCCGAGGTCGGGCAGGTCAGCGCCGCCCATACCCGCGCCAGCGCGTCGGGGTATTCGTCGCTGACGAGGACCCCGTCACGGATCTCGGCCGCGAGCACGGCCAGCTGTCCATCGACGCCCCAGGCCCGTCCACGGGGGTCGCGGACGTCCCCACCCTCCGCGAAGCGCAGCATCCCCGCCCGCGAGGCGATCACGCCCTCGTCGCGGTCGTGGTCGCGCCACATCGCCAGCTCGATGCCCTCGACCCGCAGGGCCGCTCGGGCCAGGCGCGGCGGGACCGCGTGGCGCCCGTCCTCGACGAGGACGTACACCATGCCCGAGCGCTGCGCGGGACACAGGGCGATCTCGGCCTCGCCGGGCCTGGTGTTCGGCGCGAGCACGGTCCAGTCGCCGAACGCGTCGCCCAGGTCGATGCGCCGCTCGACCTTGGCGTGGGAGTGGTCGGCCACGATGATCACGGCGTGCTCGTCGAGAAACCGTGCGGGCCCGCCCCCCGCGTGCATCATGCGCTCGAGCTGACGGTCAGCGTTGGCGATCGAGGTCACCTGCGCATGCGGCCCGTGCTTGTGGGAGTGCGTGTCGTTGTCGGGCAACGAGAGCAGCAGGAAGTCGAAGAGGTCGTGCTCGACGAGGTGGGACGAGACGCAGCCCGCGTGCTGGTCGCGCATTCCCGGCATCCCGAGCTGGGACCGGCAGCCCGTGTCGCGACTGGCGAAGATGTCGGCGTAGAACAGCTCCCGAGGCCCCATCACGTCGCGGCGCCACAGCGCGCCCGCCAGCCGGGTGAGGGCCAGCTCCCGCGAGACCTCGTGACGGTGGCGGCCGCGATAGATCAGATACGTCGTGCCGGCCGTGCGCACCCCGGCGTCGTCGAGGCCCTCGAAGACGGTGGGCAACCCGGCGGGCAGGTGCTCGGCGTTCATGTTGAAGACGGTGTCGGTGAGCTGCCGGGCGATCCCGAAGCGGCGCGCCGCGCTGAAGCTCGAGCCGTATTCGACGTAGCGCTTCTCCTCGCGTGAGTACCAGTTCATCGACGGGATCCGGTGCTCGTCCTGCAGGCCCCCGGTGGCGATCGCGCCCGCGCACACGGGCGTCACCGACGGGAACGCCGCCGACGCGCCCGCCCGCACGTGGGTGCCGTGGTCGACGACAGCCTGAAACGCGGGGGCGCGCCCGGTCTCCAGCGCCCGCTCGAACATGGCGGGCTTGAGGCCGTCGACGACGGCCAGGACGAGCTTCGGGGGACCGCTCAACGCAGCGTTCGCAGGCCGGCGTACTTGCCGTCGTCGCGCCTGCGCGCGCCCGCCAGGAGCCAGACGAGCAGAGGCACGACCGCGAGGGAGATCGGGGGCACGGCGATGCTCAGCGCGGCGAGCAGGAGCGCAACGCCGTCGAACCACAGTGGCAGCGCGTGGCGAGCCTGCTCGTCGAGGCGCTGCCCGGTGCGGGCCACCAGGTTGCGATAGACGGCCTGGGCGAGCGCGGCGGCCGCGGCGCCGGCGGCCATCCCCAGCAGGGACCAGCCGAGCGAGTCGTGCCCGTGGTCGGCCAGCGTGCCCGCGAACAGCAGCGCGCCGAGGCCGATCCCGATACCGCCGATCGCCGCATCCGACGGGCCGTCCTCGCCCACCCGCCGCAGGACGAAGCTCAGGATCATCAGCACGGCCACGCACACCAGCCATACCGGGCTCTCGAGGAACGCGAAGCGGGTACCGGCGAAGTCGAGGCCCCAGTTGGCGGTGGCGAACAGCCCGGCCACGAGGGCCGGGAGGAACGGGCGCACGCCCGCGGCGGCGCCGAGTCCGAGGCCCTGGCAGATGTCGAGGAACAGGTGCACGTGCGGTACGGTGGCGGCGCAATGACGATAGACGACCGGGACAGGGGGTCCCCGGCCTCGCCGTCCGGTCGGGCACGGCCGAGGTCCTCGGCTCGCGATCTCGAGCGTTATGCGGGCCTGTTCGCCGCCCGGACGCGCGTCATGAAGTCCTCGGCCATGCGGGACCTGATGGCGATCACCCAACGGCCCGACGTCATCTCGCTGGCCGGTGGCCTGCCGGACACGTCGACGTTCCCGGCGGAGTCGCTGGCCGCGCTGCTCTCCCACGTCGCCGCCGACGATGCGGCGCGCGCGCTGCAGTACGGCCCGACCGAGGGCATGGCCGCGGTCACCGACTGCATCGAGCAGGTCATGGCCGCCGAAGGCGTGCGGGTCGATCCCCAGGACGTGCTGGTCACCACGGGAGGGCAGCAGGTGATCGACCTCGTGTGCAAGACGCTCATCGATCCGGGCGACGTGATCGTGGCGGAGGCGCCCACCTACCCGGGAGCCATTCCCGCGTTCTGCGCCTATGAGGCCGACGTCGTGCAGATCCCGATGGACGGCGACGGCATGCGCGTCGACGAGCTCGAGGCGACGCTCGGCGAGCTCGAGGCGCAGGGGCGGCGCCCGAAGTTCATCTACACGGTCCCCAACTTCCAGAACCCGGCGGGCGTCACGATGTCGTTGCCGCGGCGCACACGGCTCGTGGAGGTGGCCCACGAGCGCGAGTTGCTGGTGCTCGAGGACAATCCCTACGGCCTCCTGCGCTACGAGGGCGAAGCGCTTCCGACGCTGCTCGAGCTCGACGGAGGCCGGTTCGTCATCTACCTGGGCACGTTCTCGAAGATCCTGTCACCGGGCATCCGGCTGGGCTGGTCGGTCGCGCCGCGGCCGGTGCTCGAGAAGATGAACCTGGGCAAGCAGGGCGTCGACCTGTGCTCGTCGTCGATGAGCCAGCTGTTCGTCGCCGCCTACTTCGCCGAGCGCCGCTGGGAGGACTACCTCGGCGAGCTGCGCGACCTCTACCGCGACCGGCGCGACAGCATGCTCGGAGCGCTGGCCGAGCATTTCCCGGCCGAGGCCACGTGGACGCGTCCGCACGGCGGCCTGTTCATCTGGGCCACCCTCCCCGACTACATCGACACCACCGACCTGCTCGCCCGGGCACTCGAGGAACGCGACGTCGCCTTCGTTCCCGGGCGTGCGGCCTACGTCGACGGGCGGGGTGGCTCCGAGATGCGGCTGAACTTCTCCGGCGTGTCCGAGGACGACATCCGGGAGGGGGTGCGGCGCATCGGTGGGGTCATCCGCGAGCAGGTCGCCCTCTACGGCACCCTCACCGGCGCATCCGCTGCCCCCGCTCGGGCCCGCGAGGGACCGGCGGCCAAGGAGCTCGCCGACGTCCTGGCGCTTCCGCGGCGCGATAGACCGCGACGCTCCGGCACGTGAGTAGGGTCGCCGTGCTCAAGGGGGGCCGCTCGCTCGAGCGCGGGGTCTCGCTGCGGTCGGGCGCGCGCGTCGAGGACGCGCTGGAGCGCCTGGGCCACGAGGTCGTCGGTGTCGACGTGGGCCACGACCTCGTCGCCAGGCTCCGAGAGCTCGCACCCGACGTCGCGTTCGTGGCCCTGCACGGCCGGGACGGAGAGGACGGGACGGTCCAGGAGCTCCTGGAGATCATCGGCATCCCGTACACGGGCTCGGGCGTGGGCGCGTGCATGCGCTGTGCCGACAAGGTCCTGGCCAAGCACGCCTTTCGCGACGCCGGCATTCCGACGCCGGACTTCTTCGCCTTCAGCGAGGCGGCGTTCAAGGAGCTCGGCGCAACCGACGCCCTGGGCGCCATCGAGGACCGCCTCGGCTTCCCGATCGTCGTCAAGCCCTCCGATCAGGGCTCGGCGCTGGGCATCAAGTTCGCCGCCAGCGCCGCCGACGTGCCCGCGGCGCTCATCGCCGCGTTCTCCTACTCCGACCGCGTGCTGCTCGAGCGCCACGTCCACGGACGCGACCTAGCGGTTTCGATCCTCGACGGCGCGCCGATGGCGATCGTGGAAGCGGTTCCGCACGAGGACGACTTCTATGACTTCGAGGCACGCTACGAGATCGGCCGTACCGAGTTCGTCTGCCCGGCGAAGCTCGACGCCGAGCTGTCCGCGCGCGCCGCGGAGATCGCGCTCGCCGCCCACGACACGCTCGGATGCTCGGGGTTCTCGCGGGTCGACCTGATGCTCGGCAGCTCGAACTCGGAGCTCGAGGTGCTCGAGGTCAACGCGATCCCCGGGCTCACCGAGACGAGCCTGCTTCCCCAGGCGGCGGAGACGGAGGGGATCTCCTTCGACGAGCTGGTCGGGCGGATTCTTCGGACCGCCGGCGGGCGCGTCTAGCTTTCGCCCGCGAAGTCCTCCGGAGAGACGTCGTCGAGGAAGTCCTTGAACTTCTCGACGACCTCGTCCTCGTTCTCCACCTCGTGCTCGAACTCGATCGCCGACTCGGCGATGACGTCCTCGGCGGCGAAGATCGGGGCGCCCGAGCGCACCGCGATCGCCAGCGCGTCGGACGGCCGGGAGTCGATCTCCATCTCGGTCCCGCCGTTGATGCTCAACGTGATCGAGGCAAAGAACGTGTTGTCGCGCAGCTCGGTGACCGAGACCCGGGTGCAGCGGGCGTCGAGCTCGCCGAGCATGTCGCAGAGCAGGTCGTGGGTCATCGGCCGGGGGGTCGAGGCGCCCTGCAGCTTCATCAGGATCGCGGCGGCCTCGGGGTGGCCGATCCAGATCGGCAGGAACTTGTTGGTATCGACCGCCTTGAGCAGGACGATGGGCTGCTTGCCCACCATGTCGAAGCTCACACCGTAGATGACCATCTCCTGCATCGCGCGGCCAGTATAGGCCCGGGAAGCCGTGCGGCTAGGACCGTTTCCCGGGTGCGCCCGGCGGGCCGGGAAGGGGCTCGCGGCGGCCCCGGCGGCCCCGGGGGCCCACAAGCTAGGCGGCGATGCCCGCCGTGTCGCGCAGCACGTCGATGAGCGCCGGCAGGTCCGTCTTGTCGACCGTCGCCACGCCCAGCTCCTGCGCCTCGGCCTGAAGGACCGGGTGCAGGTAGGCGGAGAACAGGACGAGGGGTGGATGGTCGGCGCGCGCGACCAGGGCCCGGGCCACCTCGAGGCCGGTCAGCTCCGGCATGCGCTGATCGAGCACGACGACGTCGGGCCTGCTCGAGGCATCGTCGAGGCGGGCCAGCGCGGCGATTCCCGAGGACGCCTCGCAGACCTCCATGCCGGCGTCCTCCAGGAACATGCGGAGCATGAAGCGGATGTCCGCCGAGTCGTCGACGACCAGGACCTGGAGCGTATGGGAGTCCCGCATCAGTACCGGCCGTAGGGGTCGACGTAGACGTCGTCGATGGTGACCGCGGTGAACCCCGTCGACTCGAAGCGGAACCGCACCGGCGTGTGGTTGCCGGGCAGGAGCGGCAGCAGGCTGGCGGCGATCGGCATCACCGGCGTCGGAGACCATCCGATCGAGGTCGCCACGCCGGCCGGGGCGCTCACGACCGCCCCCGATGCCGTCTCGAAGAGGACCTCGACCTTGACGCTGCCGGTGCCGAGGCCCGACCGCAAGAAGAAGCGCAGATCGGGGTGCTCGATGCCGACGCACATCGTGGCGGTCGTGGCGGTCGCGCCGGAGGGCAGGCGCAGCGCGTTGGCGTCCGCGGCAGAATGGACGGCAGCCGGCTCGCTGCCCGCGACGATCGCGGCCCCACCCGTGAGGCTCCAGCCCGTCGCGGATTCGGCGGCGCCACCCGGCGCGAGCACGTAGTTGGCCACGTCGGCCCAGGGCAGGAAGACCTGTGACGCGCTCTGGGCGGCGCAGTCCGGCGCATCGGCCACCAGCGGGCCGGCGGCGGCGGCGGCGGGAAACGCGAGCGCAGCGACAACGAGGGTCGTCAGGGCGGCGGGGCGGGGAAGGCAGAACATCTCGGGGCGGCTCCTTGGTTGATACGGCACCTTTCGCGGCAGCTATCGGCGCGGACCCCGGCCGAAGAAATACGACGTTCGTCCGTTTTGGGACACCAACGGTCAGACTGTGGCCGTGGAGAGCGCTGTCCAGGTCGGCGCGGGCGACCTCGAGCACGAGGGACGACCTCGAGACGCCAGGGAGCTGAGCCCCCGGGAGGCGATCGTCGAAGGCGCCGCCGGGGCGCTGTTCCTCGCCGCCGCCGTGGCCCTCGCCCTCCTCGCCGATCACGGCCGGGATGTTCGCTGGGACATGGCGGCAGGGCTGGCGGTGGCGTTCGCGCTGGCGATCCGCGCGCGGTTCGACATCGGCGCCGGTTACGTCCCGCCCACCCAGCTGGTCTTCGTCCCGGCGCTGTTCCTCGAGCCCCCGCGGCTTGTGCCGCTCATCGCGCTGGCGGGCTGGCTCGCGGGGCGACTGCCCGAGCTGGTGCGAGGCGAGATGCACGTCTCGCGCCTGCTGATCGTGCCCGGCAACTGCTGGTTTGCCGTGGGCCCGGCCGTGGTGCTCACCGCGTTCGGGGTCGACAGCCCGGCGTGGGGGGATTGGCCCATCTTCCTGCTCGCCCTGGCCGCCCAGTTCGGCGGCGATCTCGCGTCCACGGTGGTGCGCGATCGGCTCATCCTGGGCCTTGCACCCGACATCGAGCTGCGGTCGCTCGCCTACGTGTGGCTGATCGACATCGCGCTGAGCCCGATCGGCCTGCTCGCCGCCTTCGCCTCGCAGGCCCACCGCTGGGCGTTTCTCGCGGTGCTGCCGCTCGCGGGGCTCCTGGTCGTCTTCAGCAACGAGCGCACGCGGCGCTTCGAAGCCGAGCGGGACAGCGTCCGCGCACGCGAGGCGCTCGTCGCCGGCGCGTCGCACGAGCTGCAGACGCCCCTCGCCGTGCTGTCGGGGCTCGTGGACACCCTGGCCAACGCGAGCAACATGCCCGAGGACCGGCGGATCGCGAGCTACGACGCGATGCGACGCCAGACCGCGCACCTGCGCCACCTCGTGGGGCAGTTCGTGGACTTCGCGCGGCTGAAGGCGGGACAGGACCTCGTGGTCAACTCGCGGCCGACCGCGGTAGCCCCCGTGCTCGTCTCGGTCGGGGCGCTGTGGGCGCAAGCGGACGTCGCGATGGAGGTCCAGGCCGAGGAGGTCTCGGCGATGGTAGACCCCGTGCGCCTCCACGGGATCGTCATGTCGCTGACGTCCAACGCGGTCAAGCACGGTCCCGCGAACGGGCCGGTCCGGCTGGTCTCCCGACGCGACGGGTCCCATGCGGTGATCGAGATCGCAGACCGGGGGCCCGGGCTCTCCGAGGACCGTCGGGAGACGGTCTTCGACGAGCTCGAGCCGGGGGCGCAGCACCCGGAGGGGAGCGGCATCGGGCTGTTCGTCGTGCGCGCGGCGTTGCGGGCGCAGGGCGGCGACGTGCGGCTGCGCAACGCCGAGGGTGGCGGGCTCGTCGCGACGGTCCGCCTGCCGGTGGCGCCGCGGTAGCGTCGCCCGTCCGATGGCCGCCGAGCTCACCGTCCAGATCGTCAACTACGAGACCAGCGCCTACCTGCCGGGGTGCCTGGAGAGCGTTCTCGCGGCGCTCGCTCAGCTCCCCTTCCCGTCACACGTGGCCGTGCTCGAGAACGGCTCGTCGGACGACCTCTCGCCCCTCGAGTCGCGCTTCGGGAACGACGTCGAGTTCTTGGCGAGCGAGCGCAACCTCGGCTATGGCGCCGGTCAGAACCTGCTCGCGAGCAGGAATGGCTCGCCGCTGGTCTGCTTCGTGAACCCCGACGTCGTCATGGAACAGCGCGACGTGTTCAGCCGTCTGGTCGCGGCGCTCGAGGACCCGGGCGTGGCGGTGGCCGCGCCGCTGTTGCGCACCCCCGCCGGGGATCCGCAGCGCTTCGATCACGGCGAGCTGCGCGGGCTGCGCGCGGCGATCGCCAACGGGGCCGGGTATGCCCACTGGCGGCCGCGGCGCACGCGGGCGGAGGTCGCCTGGGTGTCGGGCGCCTTCATGCTCGTGCGGCGCGAGGCGTTCGAGCGCTCAGGTGGGTTCGACGAGAGCTTCTTCCTCTACAAGGAGGAGGAGGACCTGTGCCTGCGCATCCGCCGGGCGGGGGGGCGCGTCCTCTACCTCCCCGACGCCGAGGTGCGCCACGTGGGATCGGTCGCCACGCGTCGCGATCCGGCCCTGCTCGCGGCCTCCGACGCCCGCTACCGGGCCAAGCACTACCCAGGGCGCTGGAGGCGTGTGCTCGAGGCGATCTACGTCAACGTCTCGCGGCGGATCTAGTTCGCCCGGCCCTCGAGCGAGAGGGCACGCCGGACCGCGCGCGGCAGCCGGTCGGCCCGTGAGCCGAGCCACGCGAAGACCTTGCGGCCGGCATGGTGGAGTACCGACCGCAGCGTCCAGGCCACCCGCCGGCCCAGCGGCAGCCTTCGCGCGCGCATCCAGCGCACGTCGCGGCCGACGAGCCGCCGGATCCCGCCGGCGGTCGCCCGCAGCCCGATCGGCTCGACCCAGCCCGTGGTCTCGCGCAGGCCCCGGGCCTCGTCGAAGTAGCGCCGCATGAAGCCGAGCAGTCCGTAGTCGTGGGCGTGCAGCACAGCGGCACGGGGGCAGAGGACCTTCGTCCACGCCGTGCCGAGAAGGTCCCGGCCGAACGCCTGGTCCTCGGCGTAGGCGACGTCGCGGAAGCGGATCTGCTCCCAGCACGCCCGCCGGTACGCGGCGTTGACGTTCGAGAGGTACGGGTCCTCCGGCCTCAGCCGCGCGAAGAACTGCGTGAGCTCGCGAGCGATCATCGGCGGAGTGTCGGGGCGAGGCAGGTGCGGGCCGAAGACGACGCCGATGCGATCGTCGGCCGAGAACGCGTCGAGCAGCGCGTCGAGCCAGCCCGGCGCGGGCGTGGCGTCCTGCGTGAGAAAGCAGATGACCTCGCCCGACGTGAGCTCGGCGCCCCGGTTGCGGGTGCGGCCGTGGCCGAACTCCCCCGGGGCGATCCGCACGACCCGCGCGCCCGCGGCGGTCGCGACCTCGCGCGAGCCGTCGGCCGATCCGGAGTCGAGGACCAGCACCTCGGCATCCGGAGCCTGCTGCCCGATCGCGGTCAGCACCTCGTGGAGGTAGCGCACGCCGTTCCGGACGGGGATGACGATCGAGACGGGACCGGGGCGTGACACCGGGCGCCACCATAGGCCCCGTTCGGGACGGCCGGCACCGCGTGCTCTGGTAGCCTCGCGGCGAGGGGGAGATGAGCGACTCAGGCGAAGCGATCGTGGTGGGGACCGACGGCTCGGATACGGCGAAGCGAGCCGTCGACGAGGCCGTGCGCCTGGCCAAGCTCCTGCAGGCCGACGTCCACCTGGTGTCGGCCTACGAACCGCTGCGCGATGTCCGGATCGCGGCGCCCGAGGGAGCGGCGAAGGTCTGGCATCCCACGCCCGACGCCCAGGTGGAGGCGACGCTGCAGGCGGGCGGCGCCGCCGTCCGCGTCGCGGGCGTGAGCGTCGAGACCCACGCCGTTCGCGGCGATCCGGCCGACGCCCTGCTCGAGGTCGCGACCAAGGTCGACGCGACCCTCATCGTCGTGGGCAATCAGGGGATGCACGGCGCCAAGCGCTTCAAGCTGGGCAACGTTCCCAACCAGGTGTCTCACCGGGCGCGCTGCAACGTGCTCATCGTCGCGACCGACGACGCCTGAGCCCCCCCCCCTGCCCGCGGTTGCCGACATCGCCGCCACCCCGGCAGGGCGCGGCCTACCCCAGCGCCGCCTGGAGCGCATCGCGCACGTCGACGACCTCCGGCCGTGCCGCCGGGTCCGGCTCGAGGCACGAGTCGATCAGGGCGGGCATGCCGCGCGGCAACCGCCGCAGCGTGGCAACACGGGGCGCGCGTCGTTCGAGCTGCTCGAACGGGCCCTCCCGTCGCGGGAACGGCCGGCTGGCGGTCGCCGCGGCGAACAGCACGCCGCCGACCGCGAACACGTCGGAGGCCGCGGTGACCTCGCCGCCCCGGGCCTGCTCGGGTGCGAGGTACTGCCGCGTGCCGAAGCCCGCGGGAACCTTCCCGGGGGGCCGGGCGAGGCTGAGGTCGATGACCCGGACGTGACCCATCTCCGAGACGACGTTCGACGGCTTGAGGTCGAGGTGCAGCGTGCCGTTGCGATGCAGGTAGCCGACCGCGGAGCAGAGCTGGAGGCCGAGGTGGCACAGGTCGAGAGCCGGCAGCCTCCGGCGGCGCTCGGCGATGATGTGCGCCAGCGTGGCGCCCGTCAGCGTCTCGAGCACGACGGCCGCGGGGCGCTCCAGGACCTCGTAGGCGCGAACGAGGTGAGGATGGGCCAGCCCGAGCAGCAACCGGCCCTCCCCGAGCAGCCGTCGTCGCGCCGCCTCGTCGCCGGTGCGGTCGGGGCGCAGGAGCTTGACCACGCAGCGGCAGTCGCGCTCGGAGCTCCAGGCGTCATAGACGTCGAGGTCGGCCCCCCGGCTGAGATGATCGAGAGCCTCGTAGCCCGGAGCGATCACCGCGCCCGGGGCCAGGAGCGGTGGCCCGGTCACGTCCCGAGGGGCGACGCCGGGGCGTGCATGCGGTACAGGCGCTCGTAGGTTCCCTCGGCGGCGAGGAGCTCGTCGTGACTACCCCGCTCGACGACGCTGCCGGCGTCGAGGACGACGATGAGATCGGCCTCGCGGACCGTCAGGAGGTTGTGTGAGATGACGATCGTCGCGCGGCCCTCCATCAGCCGGCGCAGCGGCTCCAGCACGCGCTCGGCCGACTCCGTGTCGAGGCCGGTGGTGGGCTCGTCGAGGATCAGCACGGGCGCGTCGCGGATCATGGCCCGCGCGATCGCCACCCGCTGGCGCTGGCCTCCCGAGAGCCGCCGTCCGCGCTGGCCGACCACGGTCTCATAGCCGTCGGGGAGCGCCTCGGTGAACTCGTGGGCATCGGCGGCCCGCGCCGCGCGCTCGATCTCCTCCCGCGTCGCGCCGCGACGGCCGTAGGCGATGTTCTCGGCGATCGTGCCGTGGAAGACGAGCGTCTCCTGGAGCAACACGGTGACGTTCTCGCGCAGGTCATGGAGGCGCAGATCGCGCAGGTCGGTTCCGTCGAGGGAGACCGCGCCGGCGGTCGGGTCGTAGAAGCGCAGCGCGAGCTTGGCGAGCGTCGACTTGCCCGCCCCGCTGGCGCCGACGAGCGCGACGGTCTGGCCGGGCTCGACGGCAAAGCCGACGCCCCGCAGGACCTCGTGGCCGACCTCGGGGTAGCGAAACCCGACGCCGGCGAACTCCAGGAGGCCCCGCGCGCGCCCGATCGGCCGCGCGTCGGGGCGGTCGTCGACGGCGGGCCGCTCCGCGAGGACCTCGGCGATCCGCTCGGCGCTCGCCGACGCCGAGAAGAACAGGTTCGACAGGCGGCTCAGCCCGCGGATCGGGCCGTAGAGCTGGGTCAGGAACGTCAGGAAGGCGAGCAGCTCGCCCAGCGTGAGGCGCCCGCGCGAGAGCTCGTAGGTGCCGAACCCGATGACCGCGAGGCCCCCCATCAGCTCGATGAGATCGATGACCGGCGTGAACAGCGCCTTGAGCCGCGTCGACGCCATCTGGGCCGCGAAGGCGCCGACGCCCTCGCGATGAAAGCGCTCCACCTCGGTGTCCTGGCGGTTCGTGGCCTGGACGAGGGCCGCGTTGGAGAGGCTCTCCTCGGCCACCGTGCTGATCGATCCGCTGCGACGGCGCTTCTCTCGCGAGGCCTCCTTGATCAGCTTGGAGAAGCGCCGGGCGGCGACATAGAACAGCGGCCCCACGAGCAGCGAGACCAAGGCGAGCTCCCAGCGGATGTACAGCAGCGCGCCCACGAAGAACACGAGCCTCAGCACGGAGGCCATCGCATCGGCGACACCCGACAGCACGAAGGACTCGATCGCGGCGACGTCGCCGGTCAGGCGCGAGAGCAGGTCCCCGAGGCGACGCCGCTCGAAGAAGTCCATCGACAGGCCGTGGAGGTGGCGGAAGACATCGGTGCGCAGCGCGAGCAGGAAGCGCTCGCCCACCCAGGTCGAGAGGTAGTCGTCGGCGAACGCCACGAGGCCCGCGCCGAGCGTGATGGCGAGGTAGAGACCGGCGATCCACCAGAACGGGCCGAAGTCCCGCGGCACGAGAACCTCGTCGACGATGACCTTGAACAGCCAGATCGTCGCGGTCTCCGCCGCCGCGGCGAGCACGATGAAGAGCAGGACGACCGCGAACCACCAGCGGTAGGGCCGGGCGTAGGGCGCGAAGCGCCGGAAGATCTCGCGCAGCGGCAGCGTCGGCGCGGACGCGACGAGGCCCTCGCCCTGGGCGGCCGGAGCGAGCAGGAGGCGCAGGCGGGCGAGCATCGGCAGGTGGATGTTCCCTCATGACCGGCGTGCGGCCCCGCCGGGAGCGGGGCCGCGTCGCGTCGAGCTGAGGTTGGGGCGCCGGAACGGCGCCCGCGAGGGCTAGCCCTCGTCGGTCGTCGACGGCGTGCTCGGAGCGGACGGTGCGCTGGCGACGCTGTTGTCGTCGGTCGAGTCGGCGCGGGTGTTGCGGGCGGGCTTCAAGCCCTTGAAGCCGTAGGCCTTGCCGCGAAGCTGGGCCTTGCCGTGCTTATGATTTCGAGCCATGTCGTTTCTCCTAGGTTGGGGCCGGGGGCATGCGTCTACCCACTACGACGCACGGCTTACCCGGAAGTTGGTCGGTGGCTGGCGCGGCACGGCCGATGTACCCGTTTCGTACCTCCCGCGATCACGCTCGGTTGTCAGAGGAGCGGTTGCTTGCAACGGACGAAGACCGGCCGCGGGCGACCATCGTCGCCGCTCTGGTTGCTATGCCGAGACCCGCAGGTCCGGCGCTGGGGCGCCGAGTTGGCGCGCAAGCAGCAGCGTGTTCCAGACGTGCCACAGGTCGGTGACGCGGCCTTGCTGGTCGTAGCGGAAGAAGTGCATGTGCGGGACCTCGATGCGAGCGCCGGTGACCGGTAGGGCCGCCATCGGACCGATGTTCAGCAGCCCTTGGTGGGTGCCGGTCATCGTCGAGCGGCAGGCCACGATCTCGCCCTCGGCGAGGACCTCATGGACCTCGAAGCGCAGGTCGGGAAAGGCGGTGCGCAGCGTCGCGATCACTTCTCGCAGGTGCGCGACGAAGTCAGTGCCCTCGGGCTCCTGGTGATCGATCGCGTCGGGTGCGGTCGCTTGCTCGACATACTCGAGCTCGCCGTTGTTGAACATTCGCTCGAACCCCTCGAGCGTCAGCGCCTTTAGCTGCTCTTCGGTCATGCCGGATCCTTTAATTGGAGCAGTATTCCAATGCTTAGGATGATATACTAGTCCGCGTGGAGCGTGTCGAGACCCGGCAGCAGATCGCGGCCGAGGAGACTCAGCGGGCGATCGTGGAGGCCGCCGCTGGCCTGTTCTTGGAGCGTGGATACCATGCGACCTCGATCGGCCAGATCGCCGCCGAGGCTGGCGTTGCGATGCAGACGATCTACAACTCGATCGGCTCCAAGCGCGACGTGTTGTCGCGCGTGCTGGACATCGCCGCAGCCGGCGAGCGATCACCCGTCCCGGTGCCACAGTTCATGCGCGAGCAAGCTGAGCGGGAATCCGACCCGCACCGGATCATCGAACAGCTTGTCGAGTTCTGGCAAGGAGCACTCCCCCGCACCGCGCCGATCTTTCGCGTGATCCGCGAGGCCGCGGCGATCGATCCAGAGGTCGCCGCGCTCGACCGCGACCGCGCCGCGCAGCGACTTCACAACTACGCGACCGCCGCACAACTGCTCCAGCAGCGGGGCGCGCTGCGTGACGGGCTGACGATCGATCAAGCCGCCGCCGTGCTCTTCTCGATCGGCCATCCCGATGTCTACCGCACGCTCGTCCTCGACGGTGACTGGGACGATCATCACTGGACGACGTGGGCGCGCGCGGCACTGACCGCCGCGTTGATCAAGGCGTGACCCGGCTACAAGACTCGGCACCAGCCGCGCATCCAACGACACGTAGCCAGCCGCGATTCGCGCGCTGGCGACCTACGGCCAGAGGAACCGAACGCGGCGCCAGCAGCAAACCCCGCAGCCGGCACCGCCATTCCGGGCGGCCAAGGCGCGCAACCAGCCACGGGCAGCGGAGGCGCCGCGACCCAGCCACAGTCTGCGAATTCATAGGCATACCGGGTGGCCCAGCCAACTCGAAGCGGGCGAGCCTCACTTGCGCAATGCGCGATTTGGAGCAGTGCCGACCCAACTGCTCGTGCTCGCGTCCCACGTGCCGCGCGGTCTGGATTCACGTTGCCCGAACGGCGACCGCTTGCAGGTAGTCGGCGGCGGCGGCGAACGTGCCATCGCGGGC
>JBBPZE010000031.1:0-3343 GCA_038199185.1 Solirubrobacterales bacterium | reverse complement strand
TGTCGTCGCCGATGGCGTTCACCACGACGATGTTCGCAGTTCCGCCGTGTTCGGCCAGGTCACGGGCCAGCGCGAGCGTCCAGGTCTCCGCCGCCGCCTTGGTCGCCGCGTAGGCGGCGTTCTTGGCGTCGGGGTCCTGGGCCTGCCTGCTCGACACGAGCACGAAGCGCCCGGCGCTCTCGCGCAGCTTCGGCGCGAACGCCCGCGTGGTGTTCAGCACGGTGCGGACCAGGAGGTCGCCGAGCAGCGCGATGTCCGCTGGGGGAGTCTCGTCGAGGAGCATTCCACCCCGCCAGCCGCCCACGAGGTGCACGAGGGCGTCGACACGCTCGAGCCCGTCGGCCCACCTCTGGGCATCGGCCGGATCGAGCAGGTCGTACTCGTCGCGGTCGACGGCGGAGATCTCCCAGCCGTCGGCCCGCAGGCGCTCGACGACCGCGGGGCCCAGGCCGCCGCGGGCGCCGGCGACGGCCGCGATCCGGGCCATCAGGCGGCCACCGGCTCTGTCACCTCGAGCTTGGCCTTCAGCGAGGTGTAGAACATCGAGAGGGGGAACTCGTCGTCGCCGACCAAATCGATGTAGGGGCGGGGATCCTCCACGTCGGCGAAGCCGCGCGCGTCCCGGGCCCAAACCGAGCCGACGGCGGGTGGGACATAGGTGCTCACGAAGTCGTGGGCGGCCTGCCAGTGTCCGAGCTTGGAGCGGTCGATCCCGGCACGGTAGAGCTCCTCGACCGCGGCGCGCAGCGCGAGCACACCGTCGGCGACGCGGTCCCACTCGATCGTCAGCCGGTTGTCGCTCCAGTGGAGGAGGCCGTGCCTGTGCAGGTAGGCGAACATCAGCTGGCCCCCGAGGCCGTCGTAGTTGCGCACCCGACGGCCGGTGATCGGGAAGCGGAACAGGCGGTCGAAGAGGATCGCGTACTGCGCGTGGCGGGCAGCGGCACAGCCGTCCACCGCCGGCCCCTCGGGGGTTGCCGAGAGCTTCACGGCCTCGCAGAACGCGGTCAGGTCACAACGCAGCTCCTCCAGCGCGTACATCCAATACGGCATCTTCTGACGGATCATGAACGGGTCGAACGGCAGGTCGCCGTGGCTGTGCGTGCGGTCGTGGATCAGGTCCCAGAGGATGAACGCGTCGCGGGACATGGGTGCGCTGGACAGCAGTGCCGCGGCGTCCGGAGGCAGGTTGAGCCGCAGCAGCCGGACCGCCTCGCTGCTCACCCGACGAAAGCGCGCCGCCTCGCGATCGCAGAAGATCGCGCCGAAGTGGTTGGCGGTGCGAGCGCCCCCGGCCACCGAGACGGTCTCCGGGAACAGCACCGCTGACTCGGAGTCATAGCCCGACGTGTGATCGACGAACTCGACGGGCACGAACTTCGCGTTGTCATAGCGCGTGGCTTCGAGACGGGCGATCCAGCCGGGCCACGGGATCCGGACGATCAGCGCCTCGAAGCGCGTATCGCTCGAGCCCGAGTTCTGCAGGTACATCGGGAAGACGACGAGCTGCTCGGCACCGTCGGCGCGTTCGCGATCCGGACGAAACAGCTCCAGGGACCGAGCGAAGTCCGGCGTGCCGAAGCCGCCTTCGGCCCACGCCCGCAGGTCGGAGATCACGGCGGCCAGATAGTCCGACCCGTACCGCCCGCCGCGTCCAGGGCCGCGCGCGGCGAAGCGCGGCGCCAGGCCCTCGATCGCTGCGACCATCGCATCGACGTGCCCCCTCGCCTCGTGATGAGAGGCGGCCACCACGAGTGCGCCGTCGGGCGCCTGCATGAGCCGCAGCTCGTCGGTGTGGGCCTTGAGCGCCTGCCAGTGCGGATCGCTCGCGACGTCCGATGGCCGCTCGAGCTCGCCGCCCGCCAGCGTCGGGGCTGCTGCCCAATGGACGAGGTTGCGCCACAGGTCGGCATGATCGAGATCGCCGATGCAGTCGTCGCCGAAGAGGTCGGAGTCGGCGCAGACGACCACACGGCCCGCACCGTGCTCGGTCACCGCGAGCAGCGGTGCCCCCGGGGAGGAGGCCGTGTGAGACGTCCTGGCCAGAACGCGCGCACCCGCGTCCGGGGCCAAGGTGCCACCGCGATAGAAGCAGACGTCATGCACCCTGGCCAACAGGTCGACGGGGGCCCGTTCTCTGACCAGCTCGGCCAGCACCCAGCTCGGCGCCCGGTGGTGGTGCTCGTAGTCGTGGACGACCGCGTTGTCGACGCCGATGCCGAACCGCGCGGTCAACGCTCCGAGGTTGGAGCCGTACTTGGCCTGTTCCTCCTCGGCCAGGACGATCAGCCCGCCGCCGCCGCTGACGAACGCGTCGATCGCGTCGAGCTCGGCGGGGCTGAACACCGGAGAGCCGTCCGGCACGACGCGCTCCCAGTCGGTCTCGGACGGATGGGCGATGACCAACACTGCGACCCCGGCCAGGACGTCGGCGCGCAGAGCGCCCTCGGTGTGGGCGGTCGGGAGGAGATCGTCGGCGCGGAGGAGGTCCGCGGCGCGCGCGAAGGACGAGTCCGCCGGATGGAAGGGGTTGATCTGGGTGGCGACGTCGGGCCGGATCGTCCACGACTCGGCATGGGACTCGTCGAACAGCACCTTGGCGAGCGAGCGCATGACCACACGGTAATCTGGACTTCATGCGTTGTCTACACCGATATAGCGCGTTCATCTGCAATTATTCACCGTATCGACGACCTAGACCGCAAGATTCTTGCACTTCTCATCGAAGATGGGCGGCGCACGTACGACGACGTCGGCCGGCGGGTGGCGCTGTCGGCGCCGGCGGTCAAGCGGCGCACCGACCGTCTGCGCCGAGAGGGCGTGCTCAAGACGTTCACCGCCGTCGTGGATCACGCCGCGCTCGGCGCCACGACCGAGGCCCTCATCGAGCTCTTCTTCGCCCCCGGAACCCTGCTCGGCAGCGTGACGGAGACGCTGCAGCGCCACCCCGAGGTCGTGGAGGCCTGGAGCGTGACCGGTGAGGCCGACGCCATCGCCCGTGTGCGAACCATCGACAACACGGACCTCGAGCGGCTCATCATGGAGCTTCAGCGGGACGGGCTCGTCCTGCGCACCAGCTCTCAGGTGGTGCTCTCCCAGCTCGTCAGCCGGCCGTCGGCGCAGTAGGCCCGATCCTCTGACGCCGCGAACGTCCATTCTGCCTGCTCATAGGCAGGTCAATTGGACGTTCGCGGGTACGAGGCGGGAGGGCCGCGGTATCCGGGCTGGTGGGCGCCGGGCCGGGACGGGCACTAGTATGGCCACTCTTCGGGGCGTGGCGCAGCCTGGTAGCGCGCACCGTTCGGGTCGGTGAGGTCGGAGGTTCAAATCCTCTCGCCCCGAT
>JBBPZE010000030.1:0-23567 GCA_038199185.1 Solirubrobacterales bacterium | reverse complement strand
CCGTCGTCGCGATCGGCGCGGACCGCCGCCGGCGCTGCGCACGTCCCGCTGACGCGCTGCACCCGGCAGCGGTAGTACTGCCGGTCATAGCCGCCGCCAACGGTCCGCGCTCGCGACAGCTGAAACCGGCATCCCGAGCAGCGCGCGATGCCATGCAGCAGCGCCATGTCCTCGTCCTGGCGCTTGCGCGAATGTGTCTGGATCCGTTGCTGCGCGCGCTGCCACAGCTCGCGGTCGACGATCGCCTCGTGCGCGCTTTCGTTGCGCGTCTCGCCCCAGTGCGCGACCCCGGCATAGATCTCGCGGCAGATCATCCGCTGCACCGTCGAGGGTACCCACGCCCGGCCGTCGGGCCGCGCGGATGCATGCTCGTTGAGCCAGTCTGCGATCCGCTGATACGGCCAGCCCGCGGCGCGGAGCTCGAACGCCCGCGCCGCAAACGGCGCCGCCTCGTTGACGACCAGCCGCTTGTCGGCACCCTTTGAGTACCCGTAGCCGACGGCGGGGCTGATGTGCACGCCGCGCCCGACCGCATGCTGGAGCGACGTCGCCCAGGACTCCTTGGCCTGCTCGCGGAAGTACTCGGCCAGCATCAGGTTCATCGACAGGAACATCCGGCCGCCCGGCGTCGAGAAGTCAAACGCGGGCTCGGTCGCCGAGGCGAACAGCGCCCCGCGCTCGGCCAGCTCCTGAAACGCCGTCAGGCCGCCCACCAGCGTCCGGGCGAACCGGTCGAGCTTGTAGACGACGACCCCCGCCGACTCGCCCGATCGGATACGGGCCATCAGCACGTTGAAGATCGGCCTGTCCATCGTTCCGCCCGACACGTTCTCCTCCGCCGGATGGACCACCAGCCCTAGCCCGCGCTGCGCCGCCCAGGACCGCAAGGCCGACTCCTGCAGCTGCGGGCTGATGTAGCTCTCGCCGCTGCGATCACCCACCCGTGAGACACGGATGTATCCATCCACCGGCCGGCCGTCCACACCGCTCAACTCGGTCATCGGTCCTACTAGTCCAGTGACGCTCACATTCGCTCCTCGACGGCTCGCGCGTCAACGTCGTCCTCCCGCCGCTCGCGGTCGACGGACCGGCGCTGACGATTCGCCGCTTCCGACCCCAGGGCTTCACCCCGCAGGATCTCGTGGCGGCGGGAACGTGGAGCGAGGGGCTCCACGACGTGCTCGAGGCGGCGATCGCCGATCGCCTCGCGATCATCGTCAGCGGCGGGACGGGCTCGGGTAAGACCACCACGCTGAACGCGCTGTCGGCGTTCATCCCGGCGGGGGAGCGGATCGTCACGATCGAGGACACGGCCGAGCTGCGCATGCAGCAGCCCCACGTGGTCCGGCTCGAGGCGCGCCCCGCCAACGTCGAGGGGAGCGGAGAGGTGACGGTACGGCAGCTGGTGCGCAACGCATTGCGGATGCGGCCCGATCGGATCGTGGTGGGGGAGGTCCGCGGCGGTGAGGCCCTCGACATGCTCGCGGCGATGAGCAGTGGACACGACGGCTCGCTGTCGACGGTGCACGCCGGAAGCCCGGAGGAGGCGCTGCGGCGTATCGAGACCCTCGCGCTCATGGGAGGCGTGGACCTCCCGCACGCGGCCATTCGTGATCAGGTGGCCGGGGCGATCGACCTGGTCGTCCACCAGGCGCGACTGCCGGACGGCCGCAGGAGGGTGGTGTCGGTGGCCGAGGTCGTGCGGGTCGCCGGGGGCGCCGCGACCCGCGAGCTCTACGCGGTCCGGGCGGAGCGACCACGGTGGCGGATCCCGTCCGGCGACAGCGCGCATCGGGCGCGGTCGGCCTCCGCGCTGCTCACGCGGCTCGCGGCGGAGCCGGGCGTCAGGCCGGCCACGACGGGCAGCCCTCCCGCCGCGACATGATCGGCGACATGGCGCCGCCGTTCGCGGCCGGCGCCGCGGTGAGCGGAGTGGCCGCGGTGTGGGCGGCGCTCGGCGCGGTCGATCACGGCCTCGGCGAGCTCCTCGCCGCCGTTGGCCCTGACGGCGGCGCGGCGCGGCTGCTCGCTCCCCTGCGCGCGGGGCGGGAGGCCAGCCACGACGAGAGAAGGCGGCTCATGATCGTCGGCGCTGTTGCACTGCTGGCCGCCGGGTGGCTGCTCGCCGGGTCGATCGCGGGAACGGGGCTGGCCGCCACGACGCCCGCGCTGGCCTCGCTGGTGATCCGCAGCGCTCGCCGCAGGCGCAGAGGAAGGCTCGCCGACGCCGCGCCGTCGGTCGCCCGGGCGCTCGCCGACGCGTTGGCGGGTGGACATTCGATCCGCGGCGCCCTCGCCGAGGTGGCGGGTGGCGGCATCGCCGGGCCGGCCGCGGCGGAGCTGCGCCTGATGGCGGCCGAGCTCAGGCTCGGGGACCCGACCGACGAGGTGCTCGAACGTTGGCGCGCGCGAGCCGCCCATCCGGCGTATGACTCGCTGGCCGCCGCGATCATGCTGCAGCGCGAGGCCGGAGGTGACCTTGCCGGGCTCCTGCGCGCGCTGGCCGCGGCACTCGAGGAGCAGGTCCGCGCCGAAGCCGACGCTCGCACGCTCACGGCGCAGGCGCGGTTCACGGCCCTCATCGTCGCGGCGCTCCCGCTGCTCGCGGCGTGTCTGGCCGAGCTCGGGAGCCCGGGCTATCTGGCCTCGTTGATCGGCAGGCCCCTCAGCGCGATCCTGGTCCTCACCTCGCTCGCGTTGCAACTGCTCGCGTGGATCGCCGTGCGAAGGATCGCGAGCCTGCGGGCATGACCCTGGGCACTCTCGCCGCCGGCGCGTCTGTCGCCTGCGCGAGCCTGACGGTCGCCGAGCTCGCCGGTCGGCGACGTCGCGCCACGCGGCGGATCCGCCCTCGAAGAGCCGGCGTCGTTCTCACGCTGCTCACCGAGATCGGCCGGCGCCTGGGTGTCGCCCCCGCGCCGGAGGACCTCGCCCGGCGGCTGGCCGGCGCGGGCGCACCCACGTGGCTGGGTGCGGCGGATGTGATGGCGGTCAGGACGGGCGCGGCGTTGGTGGCGCTGCTCGCCGCGGCCGGTCCCGCCACCGCGCTGCCCGGGCGCCTCGGGCCGGTGGCCGTGGTCGCTGCGCCCTTGAGCGCCGCCTACGCCCCCGACCTCTGGCTGCGCCGTCGCGCCCGCACCCGGGGCAGAATCATGGCCGCCGAGGCCCCCGACGTGCTCGACCTGATGAGGGTGTGCATCGAGGCCGGCCGGACGCCCACGGCCGCCATGGCCGAGGTCGGTCGTCGCCATCCCGGCCTGCTCGGCCGCGAGCTCCACCGCGCGGCTCGCGAGCTCGCCCTCGGCCACCCCCATCAGCACGTGCTGGCCCAACTGGCCGACCGCTGTCCGATCGAGGAGGTTGCCACGCTCGCGGTCACGCTCCGCCGGGCCGAGCGTCATGGCGCGCCGCTGGCGCCCGCCCTCACCGCTCTGGCCGCCGACGCCCGGGCGGCGCGGGCGCGCGCCGTTCGCGAGCAGGCCGCCAGGGCGGCTCCGAAGATCCAGCTCGTCGTCGCGCTCCTGCTCGTCCCGGCGGTGATGCTGCTGGTCGGCGCGGCGCTGGCCTCCGCGTTCGACGCGTCCTGACGTCCGAGGACGTGATTGCCCGATCCTACGCCGCAAGAACGCGTGCGGGGGCGCGGGCCGCAGGTTTCCTTGCGGGTTCTGGACACATTGGCCATCCCGCCGCTCCCACCGCAGAAACCCAGTGGTGACGGGCGATTCTCAGGCTTGCGAGCCCCTCGGAGGCGCCTGGGTGGGAGAAAGTGTGCATTTTGAGTTGCACGGTGGGGAGAAGTGGGGTACACATCGACCTGCGAGCCGGGGTGGAGAGGCTCCTCCCACCTCTCCACCTCGGCTCTGACTTCTGATCCCACGGTCTTCACCACCCGCCCACCATGGCCTTCCGAGGCACCTTCGATTATTCGCTCGACCAGAAGAACCGGCTCACCGTCCCGGCGAAGTTCCGCGCTGCGCTGGCCGAGGGTGTCGTGCTGGCGATGGGCACCGAGAGCTGTGTCGAGGTCTGGAAGCCCACCGACTTCGACGGACGCCTGGAGGCGGCGCTCGAAGGCCGCAACCCGCTCTCCAAGGACGCTCGCAAGCTCCGTCAGTGGTTCTACGCCAACTCGCACGAGGTCGAGCTCGACAGCGCCGGCCGCGTCGCGATGCCGGGCGCGCTGCTGGCGCATGCCAAGCTCGATCGGGAGGTCGTGGTGACGGGCATCGGTGACCACCTGCAGGTGTGGGGCCGCGCCGCCTGGGCCGAGTACAACGCCGCGCTGGCATCGGACATCGACGACATCACCGAGAGCCTTGGCCATCCTCGTCAGTGATATGACCGCACCGCACATCCCGGTCCTGGCGGGTGAGCTTGTCGAGCTCACTGATCCGCAGGCCGGCGACACCGCGGTCGATTGCACGTTCGGCGCGGGCGGCCATGCCCGGCTGGTGGCCGACCGCATCGGGCGCGGCGGCACGTTGATCGCCATCGATCGCGATCCGATCGCGCAGGAGCGCTTCGCCGAGCTCGCCGGCGAGCTGCCGTGCGACACGCGCTTCATCCGGGCTTCGTTCGCCGAGGGCCTGGCGCAGTTGCACGCCGAGGCGGTGCGGGCGGATCTGGTCTATCTCGACCTCGGCATGTCCTCCATGCAGGTCGACACGCGCGAGCGCGGGTTCTCCTACGCCTACGACGCGCCGCTGGACATGCGCATGGACCCCGACCAGGAGCTCGACGCGCGCGAGGTGGTCAACACCTGGGATGAGCGCCGTCTCGCCCGCGTGCTGCGAGAGCTGGGCGAGGAGCGCTACGCGCCGCAGATCGCCCACGCGATCGTGCGTGAGCGCGGGAGGGCCCCGATCGACACCACCCACGAGCTGGTGGAGATCGTCTCCGGGGCGATCCCGGCGCCATCGCGCTTCGGCGGTGGGCACCCTGCCAAGCGCTCCTTCCAGGCGATCCGCATCGCCGTCAACGACGAGCTCTCAGAGCTCGATCACGCGCTGCCCCTCGGCTGGGGGCTCCTGCGCAAGGAGGGCCGTTTTGCAGGTATTTCCTTCCATTCGCTGGAAGACAGGCGGGTGAAGCGCTTTCTGGCCGATCGCGCCGTCGGGTGCGTCTGCCCGCCCGACCTGCCGGTCTGCGTCTGCGGACACGAGCCGGAGGCCGAGTTGCTCGGGCGCGGGATCGTCCCGACGGCAGGAGAGATCGCGTCCAACCCGCGCGCGAAGTCCGCCCGGCTGCGGGCCGCGCGCAAGCTCATCGAGTCCAGCCATCAGGAGATCACGGCATGACGCCCCCTGCTGTCGCCGCACCTTCCCGTACACGGACCCCACGCGCCGCCGCGCCCCCCAGACGGATCTCGGGCCCGGCTCGCGGCCGAACGGCCGCGACGGGCGCGGCGCCCCCACCGCTCGCTCTCCGGCTCGGCGGGGCGGTGCACGGCCTGGCCGAGCACCGTCTGCTCGACCGCATCATTCGCGGCCGGGCGTGGATCGCCATCCTCGCCGTCGGCCTGATCGGGATCGTCTTCATGCAGGTCTCCATGCTGAGGACCAACGCGGGGATCGGCCGCGCCGTCGAGACCGCCGGGAGGCTCGAGCTCGAGAACTCCGCGATGCAGGCCGTGATCTCCGAGCTGTCGTCGGGTGACCGCATCGAGGCGGAGGCATCCAAGCTCGGCCTCATCCTCGCGCCCGGCACGCCTCGGTTCCTCGACGCGCGCAACGCCGACTCCCGCCGCGCTGTGTCGTCGATGACCGCTCCGGGCGAGGGGATCGTCGCCGCCACCCTGACGAGCAGCGCCCCCCCGACCACCGCCGGCCCGACCCTCTCGGCCACCGGAGTGGCTCCGTCGCCGCCGGCGAGCTCGACCACCGCGGCCGCTCCCGTCGCGAGCACCGCGGCCCCGGCGAGCAGCGCCGCGGCCCCGGCGACCGGCACCACGGCCTCCCCGCCGGCGCCGGCGCCGGCGCCGGCACCCCAGGCCCAGCCCGTGTCGACGCCGGCCGCCGCTGCGCCGTCACCCGGCGAGACCGGGGGCGCGGCCGGGGCGGCCCCGGGCCGGTAACGCGCCATGCCGCTGATCGCCCGACGCATCGGCATCCTGTTCGCCCTCTTCTTCGCTCTGTTGATGGTGGCCGGGGTCCGCGCCGGTTGGCTGGCGACGGTCAAGGGCAACACGCTTCAGCACGCGGCCGAGACCCAGCAGACCGCTGACCTCGAGGTGCCGGCCGAGCGCGGGACGATCGTCGATCGCCGCGGGATCGAGCTCGCGGTGTCCCAACCGGCCGCCGACATCAGCGCCACGCCCTACCTGGTCAAGGACCCCGTCGCCGCGGCGCGCAAGCTCTCCCCGATCCTCGGCAAGACCGAGGATGAGCTCGTACGCCTGCTGGCCCGCCGCGACACCGGCTTCGTGTACCTCGCCCGTCAGCTGCCCGCGGACCGCGCCCAGCGGATCGTCGCCCAGAGGATCACGGGCATCGACGAGACCCAGACCACCCGGCGCACCTACCCGCGCGACTGGCTCGCTGCGCAGATCCTGGGGACGGTCGGGCTCGACGGCAAGGGGCTGTCGGGGCTCGAGTACGGCTTCGAGCGGGCGCTGCACGGGGTGAACGGCGAGCGCCGGACGGTCAAGGACGCGCTGGGGCAAGCGATCGACGTGCGCGATGTGCACCAGTCCGCGCCGGGGGCCCGCCTGCAGCTCAGCCTCGACTCCGCCGTCCAGGACAAGGCGGAGGCTGTTCTGGCCCGCGTGGGCGCCACGTACCGGCCCAAGGGCGCGACCGCCATCGTGATGGATCCCCGCAGCGGCGAGTTGCTCGCGGTGGCCAACTGGCCCCGCGTCGATGGCAACAACGTCACCGGGTCCCCGGCCTACGCCCGCCAGAACCTCGCCACGGGCTTCACCTACGAGCCCGGGTCGACCTTCAAGGCGTTCACCGTCGCGGGCGCGCTGGAGGACAAGGCCGTCACGCCCAGTTCCGCCTTCGGGCTGGCTCCCACGATCCAGGTTGCCGACCGCACCATCGGCGAGGCGGAGGCTCGTGGCCCGGTCACGTTGACCACGGCTGAGATCCTGGCCCAGTCCAGCAACGTCGGCGCCATCACCATCGCGATGAAGGACGGGGCCGACCGCTTCTCGAAGTGGGTCTCGCGCTTCGGCTTCGGCCGGTCGACGGGGTCGGACATGGCCGGGGAAGAGCGCGGAATCGTGCTCCCTCGGAATCGTTACTCCGGTTCGTCCATGGGCAACCTGCCGATCGGCCAGGGCACCCTGGTCACCCCGATCCAGATGGCGGCGGCCTACTCGGCGGTCGCCAATGGGGGACGCATACCGGTCCCCCACGTGGTGCGCCGCGTCGGCGCTCGCCGCGTCCACGTGCCGGCGCCGCGGCGCGCCATCTCCGCGCAGACGTCACTCGAGCTGAGGACCATGCTCGAGGGCGTCTTCGCCCCGGGGGGCACGGCGTCGGAGGTCTCGGTACCCGGCTACAAGCTGGCGGGCAAGACCGGGACCTCGAACAAGGTCGACCCCGCGACGGGGGAGTACTCGAACTCGCGCTATGTCGCCTCGTTCGTCGGATTCGCTCCGGCCCTGCGGCCGAAGTTGCTGTGCATGGTGGTCGTCGACGAGCCTCAGGGCTCCATCTACGGCGGCCAGGTGGCGGCGCCCGCGTTCGGGCAGATCATGACCTTCGCCCTGCAGTACCTGAAGATCCCGCCCGGCTAGCTTCTTCCCATGCTCCTGCGCGAGATCCTCGGCGAGGGCACCGACCTCGAGATCTCCCATCTCGCGCACGACACGCGCGAGGTCCGCGCGGGCACCCTGTTCTTCTGCGTCCCCGGCTTCACCCGCGACGGGCACGATCTCGCCTCCGCGGCGCTGGAGCGCGGAGCGGTGGCCCTGGTCGTCGAGCGGCCCCTTGATCTCGGGGTGCCGGAGGTCGTCGTCGGCTCGGTCCGGGCGGCGATGGCGCCCGCCGCGGCGCGCTTCTGCGGGGACCCGACGGCGAGGCTGCCGGTTGTCGGCATCACGGGAACCAACGGGAAGACGACCACGGCGTTTCTCCTTCGCGAGCTTCTGGAGGCCGCCGGCCGGCCGTGCGGGCTGGTGGGAACCGTGACCTCGTTCGTCGGCGGCGTGCAGCGGCCGACCGTGCGCACGACGCCCGAGGCGATCGAGCTGCAGGCCACGTTCGCCGAGATGCTCGCCGGCGGCGACGGGGCCTGCGCGATCGAGGTGTCCTCGCACGCTCTCGCGCTGCACCGCGCAGACGCGATCCATTGGGCCGTGGCGGTCTTCACCAACCTCTCCCAGGACCACCTGGACTTCCACGCCGACATGGAGGACTACTTCCTCGCCAAGCGCCGGTTGTTCGACGCGGCCGCGTCCGAGGACGCGGTCTCCGTAGTCGTGGTCGACGACGCCTACGGCGTGCGGCTCGCGGCGACCTTGCCCGACGCCGTGACGGTCGGGTTCTCCGAGGATGCCCACGTCCGCGCCGAGGACGTCAGCAGCGATTCCGCCGGCGCCTCCTTCACGGTCGACGGGCGCGACTATCGCATCCGCCTGCCCGGCCGGTTCAACGTCCTCAACGCCCTCTGTGCGATCGCGTCCGCTCGCGCGCTGGGCCTCGACGACGAGGCCATCGCCGCGGCGCTGGCGCAGGCCGGGCCGGTTCCGGGCCGGTTCGAGCCCGTCGACGAGGGTCAGGGGTTCACCGTCATCGTGGACTACGCGCACACGCCCGACTCGCTCGAGAACGTGCTGCGCGCGGCGCGCGAGCTGACGGCCGAGAGCGTGATCTGCGTCTTCGGTGCCGGCGGCGACCGCGACAGGGCCAAGCGCCCGCTGATGGGAGAGGTGGCGGCCACGCTGGCCGACACCGCGATCGTCACCTCCGACAACCCGCGCAGCGAGGATCCCGACGCCATCATCGCGGAGGTGCTGGGCGGCACCGGGGGCCACGCCCAGGCGATCGCCGACCGGCGGGCCGCGATCCTTCACGCGATCGGGCTGGCCGACGGAGGCGACGTCGTGGTGATCGCGGGCAAGGGGCACGAGCGAGGCCAGGAGCTCGCCGGCGGCCGCAAGATCCCCTTCGACGACGTCGCCGTCGCGCGGGAGGCGCTTCGTGGTCGGCTGGTCATCTGAGCGGATCGCCGCCGCGGCGGGTGCCCGGCTGGTCGCGGACGCTTCTCACAGTGGCGGCCCGACTCGCGCCACGATCGACTCGCGCGGTGGCGGGCCGACTCGCGCCACGATCGACTCGCGCGACGTGGGCCCGGGTGACCTGTTCGTGGGCCTCGCCGGCGCCAACGTCGACGGCGGGCGGTTCGCGGAGCAGGCGCTCGCCGCCGGGGCGTGGGGCGTGCTCGTGGCGCCCGAGTTCGCCGACGTCGCGCATCCCGCGCCTCGCGGGGTGCTGCTCGCCGCCGCGGATCCGCTGCGGGCGTTGCAGGATCTGGCGACCGCCTGGCGCCGCGAGCTGGGGGCCGAGGTGATCGGGATCACGGGCTCGACCGGCAAGACCACCACCAAGGACATCGTGCGCGGGATGCTGCGGCCGCACCGGCGTACCGTGGCGACGTCGCAGAACCTCAACACGGAGATCGGCCTGCCGCTGACGATCCTCGGCGCGCCCGAGGACACCGAGGTTCTCGTCCTGGAGATGGGCATGCGCGGGGAGGGCCAGATTGCCGAGCTGGCCCGGATCGCCGAGCCCGACGTCGGGGTGATCGTCTCGGTCGGGCCGGTGCACCTGGAGCTGCTGGGAACGGTCGAGAGGGTGGCCGCCGCCAAGGCCGAGCTCCTGGCCGGCCTGCCCCGCGGGGGCACCGCGGTGGTCCCGGCCGGCGAGCCGCTGCTGGCGGCCCACCTGCCCGACCACGTCGAGGTGGTGACGTTCGGGCCTGGGGGCGATGTCGGCGATCTCGAGGGCATCACGCTGCCGTTCGACGCCGAGCACCTGCGGCGGGACGCGATGGCGGCGCTGGCCGCCGCCCGGGCGATAGGGGTCGATCCGACCGGGCCCGTCGAGGTCGAGCTGTCGGATCGCCGCGGCCAGCGCTACGAGCTTCCCAGCGGGGTCGTCGTCGTGGACGACTGCTACAACGCGAACCCGATGTCGATGCGCGCCGCCCTCGACGAGCTGGCCCGTGCCCAGGGCCGCCGCATCGCCGTCCTCGGCGACATGCTCGAGCTCGGGCCCGGGGAGACCGCCTTTCACGAGGAGATCGGGGCCTACGCCCGCCGGCGCGCGGACGTCGTCATCACCGTCGGCCCGCTGGCCGCCCACATGGACGGCGACCACGCCGCGACCGATGCGGGGGAGGCCGCGACGCTGGTCGGCGCCATCATGGCGCCCGGTGACACGATCCTGATCAAGGCCTCGCGTGGCGTCGGCCTGCAGGCGGTCGCCGAGGCGCTCGCCGCATGATGGGCGAAGTCCTCATCGGGGGAACCGCCGCGCTGCTCATCTGCATGTTCCTCGCGCCGCGCTTCATCGAGGCGCTGCATGACCGCGAGTTCGGCCAGAACATCCGGGAGGAGGGTCCGGAGGGCCACCATGTCAAGGCGGGCACGCCGACGATGGGCGGGATCATCATCTTCACCGCCTTCGCCGTGCCGTTCCTCATCATGTCGGACTACGACTGGCGCGGGGTCGGGGTGTTCACCACCGCGGTGGCGTGTGCCGTTCTGGGCTTCGTCGACGATTACACCAAGATCGTCAAGCGCCGCTCGCTGGGGCTGCGAGCGCGCACCAAGCTCATCGTGACGATGATGATCTCGGCCTGGCTGTGGTGGGTGGCGACGCACAAGGCCGGGCTGCCCGACACGGTGCGCCTGCACGTCGTCGACGCGCAGATCAACGTGGCGTGGCTGTACCCCGTGGTCGTCTTCCTCGTCGTCGCCGGCACCACCAGCGCGGTCAACCTCACCGACGGGCTCGACGGGCTGGCGGCCGGCTGCGTGGCGATCGTCGGGCTGGCATACATCGCGATCACGTTCATCACCCCCGGCCAGCGCGACCTCGCGCTGGCCAGTGCCTGCCTGGTGGGGACGTGCGTGGGATTTCTGTGGTTCAACGCCTTTCCGGCGACGATCTTCATGGGAGACACCGGGTCGCTGGGGCTGGGCGGGGCCCTCGCCGCGCTCGCGGTGATGACGCGCACCGAGGTCCTGCTCATCCTGCTCGGCGGGATCTTCGTGATCGAGGCGCTGAGCGTGGTCATCCAGGTCTTCAGCTTCCAGGCGTTTCGCAAGCGCGTCTTCCTGATGGCGCCGGTGCATCACCACTTCGAGCTGATGGCGTGGTCGGAGACCAAGATCATCTTGCGGTTCTGGATCGTGGCCGCCATCGGAGCGGCGATCGGGTTCACGATCTACCAGCAGGGCCTTGGCTGAGCGACGGCCCCGCCTGCCTCCGGGCCCCTACCTGGTGGTGGGGCTCGGGCGGTCGGGAATCGCAGCGCTCCAGACCCTGCGGGCCCTGGGCGCGGAGACCATCGGGGTCGATGATCGGACGCCTGCCGTCGACCTCCCCGGCGTCCACCTCGGCACGAGCGGGCTCGACCTGCTCGAGCGGGTTCGCGCGGTCGTCAAGTCGCCGGGTGTGCCGCCCCGTGCGCCGGTCGTCGCGCTCGCCCGCGAGCGCGGGATGCCGGTTTTCGGCGAGCTCGAGCTCGCCTGGCGCCTGCTGCCCAACGCGTTCCTGGCCGTGACCGGCACCAACGGCAAGACGACGACCTCCGAGCTCATCGGTCACGTCCATCGCCAGGCCGGCGTCCCGGTCGCGGTGGCCGGCAACGTCGGCACTCCGCTCAGCTCGCTGGTCGGCTCGCTGGATCCGGCCGCTCTGGTGGTCTGCGAGGCGTCGTCCTATCAGCTGGCCGACACGCTCGAGTTCGCCCCCGAGATCGGCGTCCTGCTCAACGTGAGGCCCGACCACACCGATTGGCACGGGTCGTTCGAGGCCTACCGGGCGGCAAAGCTCGAGCTGTTCGCCCGCCAGCGCCCCGGGGACGTCGCCATCTCCGAGCTCGAGCTCCCCGGCGCGGCCCGGCGGGTGATGCCCGCCGACGTCGGCGGATGGGACCTCGCGCTCCGTGGTGCCCACAACCGGTCCAACGCCGCCTTCGCCGCCGCCGCGTGCCTGGAGCGCGGCCTGACGGAATCGGTCGTACGAGAGGGGCTGCGCACGTTCTCGGGCGTGGAGCATCGGCTCGAGGAGGTCGGCGAGCGCGACGGCGTCCTCTACGTCAACGACTCCAAGGCGACAAACGACGACAGCACGCTGACCGCGCTGGAGAGCTTTGCCGACGCCCCGGTCCGGCTGATCCTGGGGGGCGAGGCCAAGGGGCCCGACCATCGGGAGCTGCGCGCGGCCGTCGCACGTTGCGCCGGTGTGTACCTCATCGGCCGCGACGGCCGCGACCTGGCCGACGGCCTCTGGTGTGAGACGCTCGAGCGCGCCGTCGCCGCGGCGCGCGCGGCGGCCCGACCGGGCGATGTCGTGCTCCTCTCGCCCGCCTGCGCGAGCTTTGACCAGTTCACGGATTACGAAGCCCGCGGCCGGCGCTTCAAGGAGCTCGTGGACTGACGGCGAATCAACGCCTGATGGCCATGCGTGCCGCCGCCGCGCCCAAGAAGAGGAGCTCCGCCGCCGCGCGGCCCGCTGCTCCCAAGCCGCTCGAGTACAACATCCTGCTCACGGCGACCCTGTGCCTGCTCGCCTACGGAGCGGTCATGGTCTACAGCGCCTCCTCGGCCCGAACCGCGCTGCAGGGAGACGACGCGGGAACCACCTACCTCGTTCGCTACCTCATCTACGGCGGGATCGGGCTCGTGGTGCTCTATGCCATCTCGCGCCGAGGGCTCGAGCTGCTCGCGCGGATGACCGGTCCGCTGCTTGCCGTCGCTTTCGCCGGGCTCGTGGCGGTCAAGCTGCCGGGCATCGGCGTGAGCATCAATGGCGCGCAGCGCTGGATCGGCGCCGGGCCGCTGCAGTTCCAGCCCTCCGAGCTGGCCAAGGTCGCGCTCGTGCTCTATGCCGTGAAGTTCCTGGCCGAGAGACCCACGCGCGTCCGGCACCCACGCCGGCTGATGCCGCTGGTGGGCGTTGTCGGCCTGGCGTGCCTGCTGATCGCCTCGCAGCCCGACCTGGGCACCGCGCTCGTCGTGGGCTTCACGTTGATCTGCCTGCTCATCGCGGCGGGGCTTCCGATCCGCCACCTCCTGATCGGCGCCGGCATCGCGGCCGCTCTCGTGGTGGCTTTCGCTCTTGCCGAGCCCTATCGCCGTGCGCGCCTGACCTCGTTCATCAACCCCTGGGCGCACGCGAGCACCTCGGGCTTTCAGTCCGTGCAGGGACAGATCGCCCTGGGGTCGGGGGGCATCTCCGGCGTCGGGCTCGGCGAGTCGGTGCAGAAGATCTACTACCTCCCCGAGGCCCACACGGATTTCGTTCTGGCTGTCATCGGCGAGGAACTGGGGGTCCTCGGGCTCAGCGCGCTGCTCTTCCTCTACGGGCTGCTGGCCTACGCGGGCCTGCGCGTCGCCCAGCGCGCGCGGGGCGCCTACGCCCAGCTGCTGGCCGCCGGAGTGACGTCGCTGATCCTCTGTCAGGCGCTGTTGAACGCCTTTGCCGTGCTGGGGCTCGCGCCGCTGACGGGCGTCCCGCTGCCGTTCATCTCCTATGGGTCGTCGAACCTGCTGGTGCTCCTGGCGGGGATGGGGCTGCTGCTCAACGTGGCCAACGGCGGACGGGTCCGGCTGAAGGTCGTGGCAGGATCGAAGGGTGAGAGTGGTGATCGCAGCCGGAGGCACGGCCGGGCACGTGGTTCCGGCGCTGGCGGTGGCCGACGCGCTGCGGGCTGAGGGCGCCGACGTCCATTTCGTCGGGGGAGAGCGTGCCGAGAGCGCGCTGGTGCCGCGGGCCGGATACCCGCTCGAGACCCTGTCGGTGGAGGGCCTGGCCCGCCGCGATCCGATCCGAGCGGCCCGGGCGGCGGCCAGGGCATCGCTGGCGGTGGGGCGCAGCATTCGCATCCTGCGGCGGCTGGCGCCCGACGCGGTGCTCGGCGGTGGCGGATACGTGGCCGGGCCGGTGGGCCTCGCTGCCGTGCTGCGGGGAATCCCGCTCGTCCTGACCGAGGCCGACAGCCATCTCGGCCTGACCAACCGCCTGCTGGCACGGCTCGCCGAACGCGTGTGCCTCGCGTTTCCCATCGCCGGGCGTACGGGTGAGCGCTATGTCGTCACCGGCCGTCCGGTGCCGCCGCCGTCGGAGGACCCTCGAGCGGCCCGCGCGCAGCTCGGGATCGGCCCGGAGGAGACGTGCGTCCTGGTGTTCGGTGGATCGCTGGGGGCGCGCACGATCAACCTCGCCGCGGTCGAGGCGTTCCGCGCCGCTCCGTTCCACGTGCTGCACGTCTGCGGCACGCGCGATCACGACGAGCTGGCTCGGCGCCTCGGCGATCCGCCGCCCGCCCACTACGACCTGCGCTCCTACATCAGCCCGTTCGGGCCCGCGCTCGCGGCGAGCGACCTGGTCGTCGCGCGTGCCGGCGGCTCGCTGTTCGAGATCTGCGCGCACGGCCGACCCGCGCTCCTGGTCCCCTATCCCCACGCGACTGGCGACCACCAGGCGGCCAACGCGCGCTGGATGGCCGCCGGTGGGGCCGCCGTCGTGGTCGCGGACCCTGAGCTCTCCGCCGGGCGGCTCGCCCACGAGGTCGGGACGCTGCTTGCCGACCGCACACGGCTGGTCGCGATGGGCAGCGCCTCCGCGGCGCTGGCCCGCCCCGACGCCGCGAGCGCGGTCGCCCGGGAGGTGCAATCCGCCGTGGCGCGTCGAGGATGAGCCCGTCCGCACCCTGGGCGAGCCGCCGCCTGCACCTCGTGGGCATCGGCGGCGCCGGCATGAGCGCCTACGCGCTCGCGGCGAATGCCCTCGGGGGCGAGGTCACGGGGTCCGACCGCGCCGACTCGCCCTATCTTGCACGGGTCCGAGACGCGGGCATCGACGTGGCGATCGGGCATCGCGCCGCCAACGTTCCGGCCGGCGATGACGTCGAGGTCTTTCACTCGACCGCGATCCCGCCCGACAATCCCGAGCGGGTGGCCGCGCGCGAGCGTGGGCTGGCCGACCGCTCCCGGGCCGAGCTGCTCGGCGAGCTGACGCGCCTGCGCCGCGTCATCGCCGTCGCGGGAGCGCACGGCAAGACGACGACCACGGCCATGGCCGCCCACGCGCTGCTGGCCTGTGGGATGGATCCCGGCTATCTCATCGGAGGCGAGCTGACCACGACCCGCACCAACGCCGCATGGGGGAGCGGGGAGTGGCTGCTCGTCGAGGCCGACGAGTCGGACCGGTCGATGCTGGCGATCGACGTCGACGTCGCGGTCGTCACCAACGTCGAGCTCGACCACGTCGATCGGTACGCATCGCTGGCCGAGCTCGAGGACGTCTATCGCGCGTTCCTCGCCGGGGCGCCCGAGCGGATCGTCGCTCCGGGCCTGGAGGGCCTGGCCGGCGAAGGGGCGCGGACGTTCGCCGTCGAGGAACTCGAGCTGACGCCCGGAGGGTCGCGCTTTCTCGCCGCGGGCGTCGAGGTGGAGCTCGTGGTTCCCGGCGCGCACAACGCGCAAAACGCCGCCGCGGCGCTGGCCGCGTGTGCCCTCGCGGGCGCCGATCCTGGCCGCGCCGCCGCGGCGCTGGCGGGCTTCCTCGGCGCCGGCCGGCGCTTTCAGGAGCTGGGCCGCAGCGCGGCCGGGGCGCGGATCGTCGACGACTACGCCCATCACCCCACCGAGGTCCGCGCGACGATCGAGGGCGCGCGGACTGTCGGCGCGCGCCGTGTCGTGGCCGTGTTCCAGCCGCACCTCTACTCGCGCACCGCGCAGTTCGCCACCGAGTTCGGGGCCGCGCTGGCGCTGGCGGACGTGGCCTGCGTGGTCGACGTCTACCCGGCCCGCGAGCGGGCGCAGGACTTTCCGGGCGTTCGCGGCCTGCTGGTCGCCGAGGCGGCGGCGGATCGGGCCGGCGGGCGGCAGGTCATGTGGTTGCCCACCTTCGACGACGCCGAGCTGGCGCTGCGCGCGACCCTGCGAGACGGCGATCTCTGCCTCGTCTTGGGCGCCGGCGACATCGACGCGCTCGGCCGGAGACTCGTCGATTCCTGAGCCGCCCGAGTCATCGAGTGGACACTTCGCGGGCCCGGGGGCCGTCAACTGTCCACTCGACGGGATTTGGCTCGGAGGGCGATCGGGTTCGGCGGGTGATCAGGGTTGGCGGGCGATCGGGCTCGGCGGGCGATCAGGGCCAGTCGACGCCGACGAACACCGGCTCGGGGACGAGCTCGACGCCGGACGTCTCCCGCACGCCCGCGGCGATCCGCCGTGCCAGCGCGAGGAGATCGGCGGTGCTGCCGTTTCCTCGGTTGGTCAGCGCGAGCACGTGCTTGGTCGAGATCGCGATTCCGTGGGGATCGCCGCCCCCGCGCTCGAAGCCGGCCCGGGCGATGAGCCAGGCGGCCGAGACCTTGACGCGCCCGTCGGGTTGGGGCCAGCCCGGCGGGGCATCGCCGCTGCGTGACCGCAGCGCGTCGTAGTCCCGCACCGCGAGGATCGGGTTGGTGAAGAAGGAGCCCGCGCTGCGCGTGTCGAGGTCCTCGGGATCGAGCACCATGCCCTTGCCGCGTCGCAGGTCGAGCACCGCCTCGCGCACTGCGGCCAGCGGCGCCGTCGCGCCGACGGGGACGCCCAGCGTGCGCGCGAGCTCGGCGTAACGAACCGGTCGCGAGGCGATCGAGGCCTCCAGCGCGAACGAGACACGCAACACCACCCAGCGGGCCGGTTCGCGCTTGAACACGCTCGAGCGGTAGGAGAAGCGGCACTCGTCCGGGCGCAACTCGCCCACCGCCTCGGAGTGCCGGTCATAGACACGGACGGCGGTGATGGCGTCGGCGACCTCCTGGCCGTAGGCACCCACGTTCTGGATGGGAGTGGCGCCCACCGAACCGGGGATGCCCGCGAGACATTCGATGCCCGCGAAGCCGTGCTCGACGAGGCGAGTGACGAGTGGATCCCACGGCTCGCCGGCATCGACATCGATCCGTCCGGCGGTGGCGTCGAACCCGCGGGTCATGACCCGCACCACCGTTCCCGCGAATCCCTCGTCGGCGACCACGACGTTGCTGCCGCCGGAGAGCACGAGCAGCGCCTCACCGGCCCGGTCGGCCGCGGAGACCGCCGCAACGACCTCGTGCTCGGTCCGGGCCTCGACGACGCGTCGAGGAGGCCCGCCCAAGCCCAGGGTCGTCCAGTCGCTCAGCCGGGGTGTCACGGGGCCAGACGCTACTGGGCCGTCCGCAAGATGCCTCTCGGGCAGGACGCGCTGTCGCGCCGTCGAAACAGGCGTCGATGCGCTGCCTCTCAGCCCGCTCGGCGATGCCCCGCCTGCACGTCTCGCGCCGCGCCATGGTGGGTACGGTCGTCGTCCTCGCGCTGCTGGTCCCGGGTTGGTTCTGGGTGCGCGACTCGTCTCTGGTGGCCGTCACCGAGGTGCAGATCACGGGGGCGAGTGGGCCACAGGCCGCCCAGGTGCGCCAGGCCCTCACGGATGCCGCCGAGCGCATGAGCACGCTTGACGTCCAGCCGGCCGCGTTGGCGCGGGCCGTTCGCCAGTTTCCGATCGTCGCCCGCGTCCGGGTGCAACCCCATCTGCCCCACGAGCTCGACGTCGAGATCACCCAGCACGTGCCGGTGGGAGCGCTGGCGCGCGGTGGAGGCCGTGTCGCCGTGGCCGGCGACGGAACCATCCTCGAGGGCACCCTGACCAACGGGCTGCCGATCGTGCCCGTGGCCTCCGCGCCCGGCGCGCCGAGGCTCGTCGACCCCCGGGCGCTCCGGATGGTCGCCCTGCTCGACGCGGCACCCGCACCGCTGCGGGCGCGGGTGACCCGCGTGGGCATCGACGACCACGGACTGATCGCCGCGCTCACCGCGGGCCCCGACCTCTACTTCGGCGGTCCCGGGCGCCTGGGCGCGAAATGGGCCGCCGCGGCCCGTGTCCTCGCGGACCGCACCGCACGGGGTGCGGCCTACGTCGATCTGCGCGTCCCCGAACGGCCGGCCGCCGGCGGGCTCGGGTCCGCGGCGGCTCCCACCGCCACCGCCAACGCTCAGCTTCAGGTACAGGCTTCCCAGTAGCGAATACCTCCTGCTCAACTGGAGGGTTCCTCCTGCTGCAACGGAACTTGCGCTCTAGACTTACGGAACGCGGGCACCTACGGTGCATTTTCCGCGGCGCAGCAGCATGCGTCGAGAACGCTCAACTTTAGATCGAGGTTCGGACGGAACATGATGGAGAGCGGAGGCAGCTACCTCGCGGTCATCAAGGTCGTGGGCGTGGGCGGAGGCGGGACCAACGCGGTGAACCGCATGGTCGACGCCGGCCTGCGGGGCGTGGAGTTCATCGCCACCAATACAGACGCCCAGGCGCTGCAGATGTGCGACGCCGACATCAAGCTCAACATCGGCCACGAGGTCACCAAGGGCCTCGGCGCCGGCGCGAACCCCGACGTGGGCTTTGCCAGCGCCGCCGAGTCCCGCGACGACATCAAGGAGGCGCTCAAGGGCGCCGACATGGTCTTCGTCACGGCGGGCGAGGGGGGCGGGACCGGCACGGGCGCAGCGCCGGTCATCGCCGAGATCGCCAAGACCGAGATCGGGGCGCTGACCGTCGGGGTCGTCACCAAGCCCTTCGAGTTCGAGGGTTCGACCCGTACGCGGCAGGCCGAGGAGGGGGTCGCGCGCCTGCGGGAGGTGGTCGACACCCTGATCGTCATTCCCAACGAGAAGCTGCTGTCGATCGTCGAGCGCCGGACCTCCATCCTCGACGCCTTCCGGCAGGCCGATGACGTCCTGCGCCAGGGCGTGCAGGGCATCACCGACCTGATCACGATCCCGGGGCTGATCAACCTCGACTTCGCCGACGTGCGGACGATCATGACCGATGCGGGCTCGGCCCTGATGGGCATCGGAACCGGAGCGGGCGAGGATCGGGCCGCCGAGGCGGCCCGCAACGCGATCTCGAGCCCGCTGCTGGAGGAGAACGTCGAGGGCGCCACGGGCATCCTGCTGAACATCACCGGAGGTCGGGATCTCGGCCTGTTCGAGGTCAACGAGGCCGCGGAGATCGTGCAGGGCGCTGCGGACGCCAACGCGAACATCATCTTCGGCGCGGTTCTCGACGAGGGCCAGGGCGAGGAGGTTCGCGTGACGGTCATCGCCACCGGCTTCGACCATCGCGGACGCGGCATTCGCGGCCGCGAGGCCAACCGGCCGCCCGGCCGTGATCGCAGCCCGCGGATCGACGCTCGCCAGCGCAACTCGCTCGAGATCCCGGACGACGAGATCGACATTCCGCCCTTCCTGCGCTGAAACAGCCCAGCTGGGCGCGTAGCCGCTCAAAACGCCGGAAAGTGGGTTGATCTGCTTCTGCCGTTGGGCGGATGATCGTCTCATGCAGAAGCTCAGCACCCAGGATCTCGCCGACCACGTTGATCAGCTGGAGAAATCGACCGTCGAGGCGCTCGACGAGTTGCTGACCGAGCTCCTGGTGGCGGTCTACCCGACCAAGCTCACCCAGGACAGCTAGTGCCTACCGGCGCGCCGCTGCCGGCGCGCTAGCCTGCCGCGCGGTGGCCGCCGACGCAGCTTCGACCCTCCGCAGGACCCCGCTGTTCGAGCGCCACGTCGCGGCGGGCGCGAAGGTCGTCGGTTTCGCCGGCTGGGAGATGCCGGTCCAGTACGAGGGGATCCGCTCCGAGCATCTTGCCGTTCGTCGGACGGCGGGCGTCTTTGACGTCTCCCACATGGGCGAGATCGAGACGCACGGCCCCGACGCGGGGGCGCTGTTGCAGCGACTCCTGTCCAACGACGTCTCGGAGATCGCTGTCGGCGCAGCGCAGTACAGCGTGCTCTGCCGCGAGGACGGTGGGGTGCTCGACGACCTGTTCACCTACCGCCTCGAACCTGACCGTTACCTCACGGTCACCAACGCCGCGAACCACCACAAGGACCTCGCGTGGTTCGGCCGCCACGTCGCCGACTTCGACGTGACGGTCGAGGACAAGGTCGACGACTTCGCCATGCTGGCCGTTCAGGGGCCCCGCGCGCGGGAGTTCGTCCAGGCGCTGTCCGATGCCCCCCTGCCGCCGCGGCTGACCTGTGGGGTGCGCACGGTCGCCGGGGCGCGCGTGCTCGTGTGCGGCACGGGCTACACGGGCGAGGACGGTGTCGAGATCCTCACCGCCACGGAGGACGCGGTGCGGGTGTGGGACGGGTTGCTGCGGCGGGGCACCGTGCCCGCCGGCCTCGCCGCGCGCGACACGCTGCGCCTCGAGGCCTGCTTCCACCTCTATGGCAACGACCTCTCCGAGGAGCGTGACCCGATAGCGGCCGGGCTGGGATGGTGCTGCAAGGAGGACACGGGATTCATCGGCTCCGAAGCGGTTCGCACCGCGCGCGAGGCCGGCCCGGCGGAGAAGCTGGCGCCGTTCAAGCTCACGGGCCCGGGCATCCCGCGCCGGGACAACCCGGTTCTCGGAGGCGGCATCGTGACGAGCGGGACGCTGTCGCCGTGCCTCGGCATCGGCATCGGCATGGCCTACCTGCCCGCCGAGCGCGCCGCCCCGGGCAGCGAGATCGAGATCGACGTCCGCGGACGCGTGCGGCCTGCGGTCGTCTCCACCAAACCCATCTACACCTCCAAGGACGCCGATGGCTGAAGCCGACTACCCCACCGACCTGCGCTACCACGCCGAGCACGACTGGGCGAGGATCGATGCCTCCGGGGAGGGACTTGCGACGTTCGGCATCACGTGGTTCGCCCAGGACGCCCTGGGTGAGGTCGTCTTCTTCGACCCCCCGTCGGTGGGGTCTCAGACCTCGGCCGGCGAGCCCTACGCGGAGGTCGAGTCCGTCAAGGCCGTGTCGGACGTCGTCGCGCCCCTGTCGGGCGAGATCGTCGAGGTCAACCAGGCGCTGGTCGACAAGCCGGAGGCCATCAACGACGATCCCTATGGTGAGGGGTGGATGGTCAAGGTGAAGCTCTCGGACGAGTCCGAGACCCAGTCGCTGCTGGATGCGGCGACGTACACCGCCCAGCTGGACTGATCTCGCTTGTCGCGTTACACCGCCGTCACTCCCCAGGACCTTCGGGCGATGCTGGAGACCATCGGCGTGAGCTCGGTGGAGGAGATCTTCGAGCGCCAGATCCCGGCGCCGGTGCGGCTCGGACGGCCGCTGGACCTGCCGGCCGGCATGGCGGAGCAGGACGTCTATGACCACCTGCGCCGGCTCGCCGACCGCAACGTCTCGACCGAAGACGAGATCTCGTTCCTCGGGGCCGGCATGTACGACCACTACGTCCCGGCCGTCATCGACATGCTGATGGGACGCTCGGAGTTCCTGACGCCGTACACGCCCTACCAGCCCGAGGTCTCGCAGGGCAACCTGCAGGTGATGTTCGAGTACCAGACGGCGATCAGCGAGCTCACCGCGCTACCGGTCTCCAACGCGTCGGTCTACGAGGGTCCCAGCGCGGTCGCTTCGGCGGGGTATCTCGCCCGGCTGGCCAACGGGCGCTCGACGTTCGTCGCGTCCGCGGGCCTGCACCCGCACTCGCTGGAGACCCTGGGCACGTACGCCGGGGGCTTCGGTGCGGATCTCGTCGAGGTGCCGCTGCGCGACGGCGTGACGGATCCCGATGCCTGGGCGGCGGCCATGGGCGAGCACGTCGGTGCGGTCTTCGTCCAGCAGCCCAACGTCCTCGGCGCGGTCGAGGACGTCGCGGCGCTCATGGCCGCCAAGCCGGAGAGTGCGGTCGGAGTCGGTGCCTACGACCCGATCCCCCTCGGCGTCCTGATCCCGCCTGGGGAGTGTGGCGTCGACGTCTGCGTGGGCGAGGGGCAACCACTGGGCAACCGGCTCGATTACGGCGGCCCGTCGTTCGGGTTCTTCGCGGCGACTCAGGAGTACCTGCGGCGGATGCCCGGGCGGATCGCGGGCGAGACCCGCGACGTGGACGGCCGGCGCGGCTTCGTGCTCACGCTGCAGACCCGCGAGCAGCACATCCGGCGCGAGCGGGCGACGTCGAACATCTGCACCGCGCAGGCGCTCAACGCCCTGGGCGGCGTCGTCTACCTGGCGTGGCTGGGACGGGAGGGGATCGTCGAGCTCGGCGAGCTGCTGCTGGCCCGGACGGACTACGCCCGCAGGCAGCTGTGCGCCGTGGAGGGGATCGAGGCGTTGCACGAGCAGCCCGTCGTGCGGGAGTTTGCCCTCCGCCTCGACGTGGGCGGGCGGGATTCGGTCTCCCGCGTCGTGGAGCGCTGCGCGCAGGCGGGCGTCAACCCCGGCCTGGCGCTCGGGCGGATCGGGCTGGAGGACGACGGCCTCCTCGTCGCCATCACGGAGCGCCGCTCGCGTGCGGACATCGACCGGCTGGTGGAGGTCCTCGGCGCCGCGGTGGCCGCGGAACGCCAGACGGTGGCGGTGTGAGCACCCTGACGATCTTCGAGCAGGGCGCGCCGGGCCGTCGCGCCTTCGTGTGTCCCGATCTCGATGTTCCCGAGGCTCCCGGCGCCCTGCCCGAGAGGTTTCGCCGCCGGACGCCTCCTCGGCTGCCGGAGGTCTCCGAGCCCGAGCTCGTCCGCCACTACGTCCGGCTGTCGAAGAAGAACTTCGACCTCGACTCGGGCTTCTATCCGCTCGGCTCGTGCACGATGAAGCACAATCCCCGCCTGCACGAGCGGGTCGCCGCGCTGCCCGGGCACGCGCAGCTGCACCCTCTCCAGGATCCGGTCCGGGCCCAGGGAGCGCTCGAGCTGATGTGGAACCTCGAGCGGGCGCTGGCCGAGATCGCCGGGCTGCCGCACGTGTCCCTACAGCCGTCGGCCGGCTCGCACGGCGAGCTCGCGGGAGTGCTGCTGACCAAGGCCTACCACGCCGATCGCGGCGAGTCGCACCGCCGCAAGGTGCTGACGCCCGACACCGCCCACGGCACCAACCCCGCCACGGTGACGATGGCCGGCCTGGAGGTCGTCAAGGTCGCCAGCGATCAGGACGGTGGGGTCGACGTCGACGACCTGCGCGCCAAGGCGGGCGACGACACCGCCTGCCTGATGCTCACCAACCCCAACACGCTGGGCGTCTTTGACTCGAACATCGAGGAGATCGCGTCGATCGTCCACGCGGCGGGTGGGACGCTGTACTACGACGGCGCGAACACCAACGCCGTGATGGGCATCTCGCGCCCCGGCGACATGGGCTTCGACATCGTGCACTTCAACCTGCACAAGTCCTTCACCCAGCCCCACGGGGGCGGCGGGCCGGGCTCGGGCCCGATCGCGGTGAGCGAGCGCATGGCCCCGTTCCTGATGAACCCGCGCATCCGTCGCCGCGCCGCGCCCGGCGAGGACGGCGGGGAGTGGGTGTTCGACCTCGTCGACGACGCCGAGAAGTCGATCGGCCGGCTGCGCGGGTT
>JBBPZE010000029.1:0-13008 GCA_038199185.1 Solirubrobacterales bacterium | reverse complement strand
TCGGCGTCGGCGCGCAGGTCGCACGTCAGCCGGCCGCTCGCCGGCACGACGTTGAAGGCGTCGCCGCTGGTGAGCACGGTGGGCACCGCGGTCAGTCGTTGCGGGCCGTCCGGGTCGTGGCGCGCGGCGACGACCCTGGCCGCCTCGGCCAGCGCGAGCAGCGCGTTGGCGCCCTTGTCCGGGGCCGAGCCGGAGTGCGCGGAGCGCCCATGGGCATCGACGACGAGCGTTCCCGCGGCCTTGCGGCGCACGACCACCTCGTCCTCCCCTTCCGGTCCCGACTGTCCGGCCTCGAAGCACAGGCAGGCGTCATAGTCCGCAAAGCGCTCTCGATGCGCAAACGGCGCGGTCCGCCACTCCTCGTCGCAGACCAGCAGCAGGGCGAGCTCGGCGAACCGCTGCGGCGTACGCGCCAGCGTCCGCAGGACACCGAGGGCCAGGACGTCGCCGCCCTTCATGTCGATGCTGCCCGATCCCGTGATCCGGTCCCCGTCGACCCGCGCCGGGCGGTGGTCTTCGTGGCCCACCACCGTATCGACGTGGCCGAGCAGCAGGACGCGCCCGGCGCCCGTCCCGGGGATGGTGGCCAGGAGGTCGGGAGCATGCCCCGGCGATGAGCACGCGAGGCGCTGCACGGCGGCCTGATCGGTGAGCAGCGCGCGGACGATGGCCAGGACCTCCTCGGCGCCCCGGACGTCACCGGACGGCGAGGACACCCCCACCAGCGCCTCGAGCTCTCGCTCGGCGCGGCCGGCGATCTCCTCGGCGGCGGCCGCGATCCAGGGATCCACCGGCGCCATCCTACGGCCGGTCCGGCGCCCATCAGGGCGTGGTCGCGTGCTCCGGCGCCTGCGTGTACATGCGCTCGACGTAGTCGGCGACCATCCTCGAGGCGCAGAACCCCGGGCCGATCGTGCGCAGCGATGCCCTGACCCTCGCGAGCCACGCGCGGGGAAGCCCGGATTCGTCGCGGTCATAGAACGCCGGCACGACCTCGTCCTCGAGCAGGCGATAGAGCTCGGCGCCGTCGCGGGCGTCCTGCATCCCCTGGTCGTGGTCGACGTCGCCCGCGATGGCCCAGCCGTTGGACCCGTCGTAGGCCTCAGGCCACCAGCCGTCGAGGACGGAGAGGTTGAGGCCGCCGTTGGCCGCCGACTTCATGCCGCTCGTCCCGCTGGCCTCCAGCGGCGGGCGCGGGACGTTGAGCCACACGTCGCAGCCACGGACGAGCCGCGCGCCCATGGCCAGGTCGTAGTCCTGCAGGAAGATGGCCCGATCACCGACCTCAGGCGCCCCGCGCTGATGGAAGAGCGACTGGATGAGGCCCTTCCCGCCGTCGTCACGCGGGTGGGCCTTGCCCGCGATGACGATCTGGATCGGCCGGTCGCCTCCGAGCAGGCGCAGCGCCCGCTGCGGCTCGGCGATCAGCAGCGTCAGCCGCTTGTAGGTGGCCATCCGTCGCGCGAACCCGATGGTCAGCACATCAGGGTCGAACGTGCGCGCCGCCGCGGCCACGTACTCGCGAGGCTCCCCCCGCGACAGGCGATCGACGGCGCTGCGGTCGCGGACGTAGTCGACGAGCGTCGCGCGTTGCTCGGCCCGGACCGCCCACAGCTCCTCGTCGGGGATGCGGTCGACCGGCTCCCAGGTGGCCGGGTCGGCCGCTCGGTCGGGCCAGCCCTCGCCGAGGTGGAGGTCCAGCAGGCGCCGCATCGGGGCCCCGACCCATGTCGGTAGGTGCGCGCCGTTGGTCACGTGGCCGATCGGCACCTCGTCGACGTCGCGATCGGGCCAGAGCGGCTGCCACATGCCGCGAGCGACCTCGCCGTGGCGGCGGGCGACCCCGTTGGCCCTGCGGCTGGTGCGCAGGGCGAACTGCGTCACGCCGAAGGGCTCCTCGGCGTCGTCGGGGTGGGTGCGGCCGAGCCGCACGATCTCCTCCGTGTCGACGCCCAGCCCGCCGAGCGCGTCGCGGACCTGGTCGGCCGGATAGGTGTCGTTGCCCGCCGGGACGGGCGTATGGGTGGTGAAGACGGTCTGATCGTGCTCACCCCACTCGAGGGAGACGAAGGCCGCATGTCCCTCGTTGAGGTGCACGACGCCCGGCTCGATGCCCAGCGCTCGCAACGCCCGCATCCCACCCACGCCGAGCAGGACGTACTGCATCAGGCGTGTGACGGGATCGCCCACGTAGAGCTGCGAGGAGGCCGACCGCGCCCAGCGACTGTTCTCGGGACGCTCGGCATCGAGCAGGTAGAGCGGCACCCGGCCGATGTCCACCCGCCAGATCTGCGCGACGACATCCTCTCCGTAGATCGGCACGGAGACCGTCACCGGCGCCCGATCGGCGTCGGTCACCAGCGCTGCGGGCAGCCGGCCGGGGTCGGTCTCCAGCCAGTACTCCTGCTGCCAGCCCGTGGCGTCGATGCGCTGGCGGAAGTAGCCCTGGTGGTACATGAGCCCGACCGCCACCAGCGGCAGGGCGCGATCCGAGGACTCCTTGAGGATGTCGCCGGCGAGGGCGCCCAGACCGCCGCTGTAGACCGGCAGCGAGGCGTGCACGCCGTACTCGGCACAGAAGAACGCCACCGGGTGCCGAGGATCGACGGGCCCGCCCATCGCCGGGCGGGCCAGGTCGTCGTCGATGGCCCGCTCGGCCTCGCCGATCCGTCGCATCAGGTCCTGGTCTCGAGCCGCCCGATCGAGGTCGTCCGCCGAGACCTCCTGCAGCATGCGCACGGGGTTGTTGGCGCACAGCGCCCAGCGGTGCGGCGCGATGTCCTCGAACAGCTCCGCTCCGCCTGCCAGCCACGACCAGCGGTAGTTGAACGCGATCCGTGCCAGCGGCGCCAGGGGTCCCGGCAGCCGATCCGCGAGCGCCACAGCCCCACGGCGCAGATCGTCTTCTCCCCGGCCCACGCCTTCGATCATGCCACGGGGCTTCCCGAGACGACCGCTTGCCCATTCACAATGGGCGCGTGAGCGTCATGGGCCGGGCGACGAGCGAAGCGGTGGCGGTGGCGCGCGGCTCGACGCCGACCCATCGCCATCTGCGCGATCGCGTGACGGTGATGGTCGTGGTGACGGTGCTCGTCGACGCGGTGTGCACGGTCCTTGCCTACTTCGCCGAGCGCCACGCACCCCAGACCGATATCCACTCCCTGGGCAGCGCGGCGTTCTGGGCGACCTCGCAGCTGCTGACGGTCTCCTCCTACATGAGCAATCCGGTCAGCACCGCCGGGCGTGCTCTCGACGTCGTCATGGAGGTCTACGCGATCACGGTGGTCGCCTCCCTGGCCGGATCGTTCGGCGCGTTCTTCCATCGTCGTTCGCAGGAGCGAAGCCCGCAGTAGCGTGAGGACGTGGAGCTCGCGCCGGACCGTCCCAACGTCGAGCTCCGCGAGGCCCCGGACGGGCAGTCGATCGTCGTCCTGGGCTTTCCCTATGACGTGCACATCGTCGAGGCGGTGCGGCGCATCCCGAGCCGGCGCTTCGACTGGGACGCCCGCGAGTGGTTCGCGCCCGCGGAGGACTGGGTCGGCGTCCATGTCGCCGACGTGCTCGCCCGCTTCCCGGAGCTGTCGACGACATCCGAGGTCGACGACTGGCTGCGAAACCTGCGCGACCGCTGGATCGGCCGTGTCATCACCACGCGCCACGACGGCCGCGGCTGGTTCGTGCTGCAGACCCGAGCCGGGACGATTCCCGCGGCCCTGCGCGACGTGGTGGTCGATGTGGATGGGAAGGGACTCCTGGCGCCGATGACCACGGCCACCGCTCGGGCGCTGAGCGAGGAGCGGTCGGCTCGCATCGACGCCGCCGCCGCTCGCTGCGTCGCGATCCTCGAACTGGGCCGCGAGCCCGCCGCGGCCCGGCTGGACTGGTTCAACGGCGTCGACGGCGAGTCGCTGCGCCTCGAGGTCCTGTGGGACCCCGACATCGGCTCCGCGTTCGATGCCGTCAAGGGCGCCGACGCCCGCCGGGTGCCCCTCGACCCGTGGCTGGCCGAGGATCTTGACGCGTTCCTCGGGCTGCACGACGTCGAGGTCACGGCGGCGGCCGGGCCGGTCCTCGCGGCGCTGCGCGCCGAGCACGACTCCGCGATGGAGGCGGTGCGGCGCTCGCGGGCGACGGAGGGCCCGCCGCTGGAGGACGTGGCCCCGCGCCTCGGGGGGGAGCTGGCCCCCTTCCAGTGGGCCGCCGTGCGGTACGCCCTAGACGCTCGCCGCACGTTCCTGGCCGACGAGCAGGGCCTGGGCAAGACGGTCGAGGCGCTCGCCGCCCTGGAGGCCGACGGCGCCTTCCCCGCGCTCGTGGTCTGCCCGGCATCGCTCAAGCTCAACTGGGCCCGCGAGGCCGCGCACTGGCTGCCCCACCGCGAGGTCGTCGTGGTGGACGGACGGCAGGCCGCCCCGCGCTCGGGCGACATCACGATCCTCAACTACGAGATCGTCGCCGCCCACCGCGAGGCGCTCGCTCGCGGCAGGCCGCGCGCGCTGATCATCGACGAGTCCCACTACGTCAAGAACCCGCAGGCGAAGCGCACGCAGGCCGTCAGGCGGCTGGCAGGCGCCATCGCGCCGGACGGGCTGCGACTCGCGCTGACGGGCACCCCCGTGCTCAACCACGCCGAGGAGCTGATCGCCCAGCTGCGCGTCCTCGGGCGGCTCGAGGACTTCGGCTCGGGAGCTCGTTTCGCCCGCCAGTTCCACGGCGCGGAGCACTCCGAGGAGCGCCTGCACTGGCACCTGCGCCGCCGCTGCTTCGTGCGGCGGCTGAAGAAGGACGTGTTGCCGCAGCTACCAGCCAAGCGGCAGGTCGTGGTGCCGATAGCGCTGGACAACGAGCGTGAGTACCGGCTGGCCGAGGAGGACGTGATCGAGTGGCTGCGCAGCCAGCCCCTGGACCTGTCGGTGCTCGAGGCCAAGATCCAGGCCACGTTGCGCGCGCAACGCCTCGCTCAGCTCGGTGCGCTTCAGCGGCTGGCCGGGCGGGGCAAGCTGGGCGGCGCGCTCACGTGGATCCACGACTTCCTGGCCAGCGGCGAGCCGCTCGTCGTCTTCGCCCGCCACATCGAGGTCCAGCGCGCGGTCGTCGAGCGTTTCCCGCAGGCCGCGCACCTGCTCGGCGCCGACTCGGGGGTGCAGCGCGAGGCGGCGGTTCGCGCGTTTCAGGAGGACGCCGGCCCGCAGCTGATCGTCTGCGCCACGCGCGTCGCGGCCCAGGGCATCACGCTGACCCGCGCGTCGAATGTCTGCTTCCTGGAGCTCGAGTGGACGCCCGCGATGCACGACCAGGCCGAGGACCGCTGCCACCGCATCGGCCAGCGCGACGCCGTCACCGCGTGGTACCTGCTCGCGGCGGGCACGATCGACGAGACGATGGCCGAGTTGATCCAGCGCAAGCGGGCGATCGTCAGCGCCGTCACCGAGGGCCGCACGCTCGAGGGCGACGGCCTCGTCAACGAGGTCATCCGCGAGCTGCGAGACGGCAGGCCCTTCAAGCACCTCCGCCCCGTCGCCTGAGTGCCTCCCTCCGGCATCGGGGGGGGGCCGGGTGGGGCCCCCCCCCCGCGCCGGGTGGGCACACTGGCGGGCCCCCGGCCCCGCCAGGTCTCCACTCGACCCTTGAGGAAGTAGGGCAGCACGGCGTCCCAAGTCCGCAGGGGAGGGCATCCGGTCATCCCGCTCTACCGCCCCCGGGGACGACTCACCCTTCGGGCGGGCAGGCGGTTACGAGGAAAGGGCATCCGCGGATCAGGGCCGGCCCGGAACCTGGCGTGTAACCACAAGCGTTGTGGGTTAGAGCTCGAAGCACCGGGAAAGCGGACATCGAGATGGCATTGAGTTTCGCAGCCACTTATGAGGCCAATCCCGAGACGCTGGCGGTGGTGCGCAACCAGATGGCCGCGCTCGCGCGCGACTGCGGCCTGGACGATGCCGCGATCGCCGACGTCAGGCTGGCGGTCTCCGAAGCGGCGACCAACGCGCTCATCCACGGCTATCGCGAGCAGCCCGGCGTCGTCCGCATCGAAGCGGCGATCGCGGACGGCGAGCTGGTCATCGCCGTGCACGACGACGGCACCGGGATGGCCCCTCGAGCCGACAGCCCGGGCCTGGGCCTGGGCCTGCCGGTGATCGCCAGCCTCACCAATCGTCTCGAGATCGTCGAGGGAGCTCCCGGGACCGAGCTGCGGATGACGTTCGACTGCCCGCATCCCTCGGCCCCGGGTCCTCGCGAGCGGGGCTGACCGCTACTTGGAGGCCGGGCGCTGCTTGCGCTGCGCCTTGGTCTCGGCCGCCGCGCGCTTGAGGCGCAGCGCCTCGTCGCGCGCGGTGGTCGCCTCGGTCTTGCTGCCCAGCGCGTCGGACGTGCGCTTCAGGACCTCAAGCCGCTCGCGCTTGGCCCGGCCGTCGATCGCCTCCTGCTTGCGCCGCTCGGCCTTCTCGGCGGCCTGTGCCCGCTCCTGCGACCTCTGGGCCGCCTGCTTCCTGGTCGTGTCACGACGCCGCTCGGCCTGCTGCTTGCGGGATGTCGCTCGCTGCGCTGCCTGCCGCCGGCGCTCCTCGGCCTGGCGCTCACGCTCGGCGAGCTCGTCGTCGGCCTCCACGGAGATCTCCTGGGCCCGCCCCCGTAGCTTCAGCGCCCGGCTCCGCTCCCGCGCGGCGGTGCGCCGGAGGCGGGCGTCCTCGCGGAGCTCGCGGTCGAAGAGCAGCCGTCCGGCCACGTCGCGGACCTCGGCATCCGCGCGGTCGAGCGCGATGCCGGCGTCCTGGCGGCCGAGCAGCTTCGCGGTGGTGTCCGGCAGCGCGCGCGCCGCCTTGAGCGAGCTGTCGAGCGCCGCTCGCTGGATCTTGCGGATCATGCCTGGTTCTCCTCCGGGTCGATGGCTTGGGCCCGCGCCTCGGCACGACGGGCTTCCTGCTCGAGGCGGACCGCGTCGGCGGCCTCCGCCATGCGCTCGCGCTCGGCCTGGGCCTCCGCCGCCGCGGCGGCCTGCTCCTCGGCGTGGCGCTGGGTCTCGGCCGCGCCGCGCTCCCGGCGCGCCTGCGCCTCGGCCTCGATCTCGGCCTCGCGCCGCTCGCGCTCGGCACGCGCCTCGGCGTCCTCGGTGGCGATCTCGGCCTCCAGGCGCTGGCGCTCCTCGTCGGTCTGAGCCTTCTCCTCGACGATGTCGGCCTGCTGCTCCTCCACGCGCGCCTCCGCCTCCTGCCGGCGAGCGGCGACCTCGGCGTCCGAGCTCGCCTCCTGCAGACGCCCCTCGCGGGCGAGGGCCTCGTCTCCCAGGAGTGAGCCGGCCGCGGCCTTGGCCTTGCCGGCGAGCTTGCCGGCCAGTCCGCCGGCGGTCTCCTCGGTTGTATCGGGGTTCGTCACGGTCTCATTGCCTCTCGGTCAGGGTCGTTTGGTCTCGCCCGCATTACCCGGCTGACGCTGCCGCGGACCGTGACGGCGGTCACACAGGTGGCCTGTCGGTCACGACGGGCCCTTGGCGCCCGGGGGCTCGCCGCCGGACTCGACCCCGGAGGACGCCGCGTGGCGCAGGCGTTGCTCCGCCTGAGTGACGGCGCGTTCGAGCTCGCGCAGGCGCTCGGGGCTGGTCGGCCGCGGGCCGTACTGCTTGGCGCGGTAGAGGTCGCGGCGGCGGCGCATGTAGGCGAGGTCGGCGCGCAGCTCCTCGATGCGCGATTCGTCGGCCATAGCAGGCATTCAACAGCACGCTGCTACCGTGCGCAGCGTGCGGGTGGTCTTCACCCGCGAGGTTCTTGTCTCTGAGCGCTCCGTCGATCCGGGTCAGTCGAATCTCCCGAATCGTTCTTTAGGAGTACTCCATATGCAGTCCTTTTCCGGTCTCGGCGTGTCCGAGGCCATCGCCACGGCGCTCGAGGCCCGGGGCATCAACTCGCCGTTTCCCGTCCAGGAGCGCGTCCTTCCCGACGCGCTGGCCGGTCGCGACCTTCTCGTCCGCTCCCCCACGGGCAGCGGCAAGTCGCTGGCCTTCGGCATCACGATGGCTCAGCGCCTCGAGGCCAACACCACCCAGCGCCCCGCGGCCCTGGTCCTCGTCCCCACCCGTGAGCTGGCGAGCCAGATCGTCGAGGAGGTCCGCGGAGCCGCCCACGCCAGGGCACTGAAGATCACCGCGGTCTACGGTGGCGCCGGGATCCAGAAGCAGGCCAAGCTCGCTGCCAAGGCGCACATCCTGGTCGCCACCCCGGGCCGGCTGGAGGACCTTCTTCGCCGCCGCGACATCACGCTGCAGCACGTCCGCATCCTCGTCCTCGACGAGGCCGACCGGATGCTCGACATGGGGTTCATGCCGGTCGTCGAGCGGATCGTCAGGCAGACGCGCAAGGACCGGCAGACGATGCTGTTCAGCGCGACGCTCGACCGGCAGGTGGAGACCGTGGCCGCGAAGTTCACGCGCGACGCGCGCCGCCACGAGCAGGCCGCTCTCGTCGAGCACCGCGGCGACGTCGAGCACCGCTTCGTCGGTGTCGACCACACGGGAAAGCTCGCCGCCCTCGTGCGCGAGCTCAACGACCGCGACCGCGGCCGCACGCTCGTCTTCGTGCGCACCAAGCGCGGAGCGGACCGGCTCGTCAAGCGCCTCAAGGCCCACGACCTGCACGCCGCGGCCATGCACGGCGACAAGACACAGGGCCAGCGCGAGAAGGCCCTCGCCCGCTTCACCGCCGGCGACACCGACACGCTGGTGGCCACCGACGTCGCCGCCCGCGGCCTCGACGTCGACGGCATCACCCACGTCATCAACTTCGACATCCCCGGCGCCCACGAGGACTACGTCCACCGCGTGGGACGCACCGGGCGTGCCGGGCGGACCGGCATCGGGATCACGTTCGTGATCCCGGAGCAACGCGACGAGATGAAGAAGATGGCCCGCGACCTCGACCTCTCCGACGAGTTCGCGGCCACGCGCTTCCGGTAGGCCTGCTGGTGGGGCCGTCACGGAACCGTAAGGTTCATGACGCCCGATGATCCGCTCGGTTCCGGGCGACGTAGAAGTTCTCTGATGAAGATCCCCAGGCTTGCCGCCGGCCGAACCACCGATCACCGACGCCTGGGCGACGAGGACCTCATGAGCCTCGTACGCGGCGGCGATTCCGCGGCCTACGAGGTCATCTACGAGCGTCACGGCGGTGTCGCCTACTCGCTGGCGTTTCGCATGTGCGGGCGCAAGCAGGCGGCCGAGGACGTCGTTCAGGAGGCCTTCCTGTCGGCCTGGCGGCGCTCGCAGTCCTATGACGCCGCCCGCGGGAGCCTGCGGACCTGGTTGCTGGGGATCGTCCATCACCGCGCTGTCGACGCCCTGCGCCGCACCGGCAACGACGGCCGCCGGCGCGTCGACATGCCCGTCGAGGAGATGGAGCTTGATGCCGACGTCAGCGTCGACACCGAGGTCATCGATCGCGACCAGGCCGACATGGTCCGTGGCGCGCTGACCGATCTTCCCGCCGAGCAGAGCAAGGTCATCGAGCTCGCCTACTTCGGCGGCTTCACGCATACCGAGATCGCGGACATGCTCGGTGTGCCGGTCGGCACCATCAAGGGACGCATGCGTCTCGGCCTCACCAAGCTTCGCACGCGCTTCGAGCCCATGGGGGAGCTCTTGTCATGACCGAGTCTGAACATCGCCGCATATTCGACAGCCTGGGGGCCTTCGCACTCGGCGCGCTGGCCGACAGCGAGCGCGACGCCGTGGCCGCCCACATCGAGACGTGTCCCGTCTGCGCCGAGGATGCCTCGGCCATGCAGCGGGCCGCAACGCGCCTGATCGACGTCGTGCCCATGCTCGAGCCCGCTCCCGACCTCCGGGCCAGGATCATGGCCGTGGTCGAGCCCGAGGCCGCGCTCCTGCGCGCAGCGTCGACATCTCCGCAAGAGGCGCGGGTCAGGCCGGCGCGGCGCGGCGCGGCATGGGCCGACGCGCTCTCGCTGCGCTGGGCGAGCGCCGCCGCCGCACTGCTGATCCTCGGTGGCGTCCTCGGCGCCACGGTCCTCGGTCGCGATGGCGGCGGCACGAGGACCCGCACGCTCGAGGCCTCGGTCGGGCGTGGGCACGCGTGGGTCGAGGTCACCAACGGCCAGGCGCACCTCGTGGTCAACGGGCTCAGGGCGCCCAGCGGTGGCCGCGTCTATGAGATGTGGGTCCAGCACGGCCGCGAGGATCCGCGCCCGGCCTCCACCAACCTGGCCGACACGCTCTTCGTCGTGCGCTCCGGGCGGATAGACATCCCCGCCCGCCTGGCCACGGGAGACCGTGTGATGGTGACGGCCGAACCGCGCAGCGGCTCGCACACGCCGACGACCATTCCCGTCGTCATCACGACGAGCGCCTGAGCACGCCCTCCTGGGCTCGCGGGCTATTGCCGCGGCGTGAACGCCGCGGCGCGGGTGTAGAGCTTGTAGAGCTTGAAGTACGTCGCGTAGCCGTGGGTGCAGTAGCGGTCGAAGAACCGGTAGGCGATGTCGTCGGGCAATCGTGCACCATGCCCGGCGGGAGAGCCGACGGGGCCACCCGCGAATCCGGCGATCTCATGGATCGTCCGGCGGCGCGCGTGCTCGTCACCGCGACGCCATGCGGCGCAGTCGGCCTGGCGCATCTCGCCGAGATCGCGCCGGCCCGACGACGCCACCGGCCCGGCGGTCCTCGTGCCCGTGGCGTCCTGCGACCCTCCGCCGCACGCGGCGAGGAGTGCCGCGAGGCCCAGTCCGACGGCTAGCGACGTGGCCTGGGCGACGTGACGAACCACGGGCAGGTGTCCGTGCCGCCCTCGAAGTAGGCGAGGCAACCCAGGAGCTCTGCCTCGTTGCCGGGATCGCCGACGCCAAGGCTCGAGCTCGGGTCGTTGCCCCCGGAGCAACCCGGGAGCGAGCGTGGCGAGGAGGTGATCGAGCGCCCGCCGGCCGGCGTGTTGTCATACCAGCAGTTGCCCGTCGTCAAGGGGAAGCTGTCCCACCAGAAGTCGGTCCCGTTGGGCTGGGCCGAGCCGTCGGGGGCGACGCCCATGAGGTTGCCGTGGTAGCGGTTGCGCATGGACGTCTGGATCGTCTCGGGCGAGCAGCCGTGCAGGTTGTTCTCGTCGGGCCGCTGGCAGACGAACGAATCCGGCACGGCGTAGAGCATCGCTCCGCGGCGCCAGTTGTCATAGAAGCGGTTGTCGCGGATCACATTGTCGTTGCCCCCGCCGATCCACATCCCGGTCCCGACGGGCACCGGGATCGTGGGCTTGACGTCGGAGCCGCCGACATAGGGATTGAAGTTGTTCGAGTAGAAGGCGTTGTGGTCGATCAGGTCGGAGTCCTGTGGATAGCCCGGATGGCCGCTCGCGGTGATCACGTCGGTCGACCACCCCATCGCGTTGTCGAAGAAGTTGTTGTGGTCCACGTGCACCGCATTGCCGTCGGTCCCCGAGTAGCCCAGCGTGTTGTGGTGCGCGTCGCAGTGCCGGATGCGCTGGCTGTAGCGAGGCCGGCTCTCCGTGCCCTCATTGACGGCCTGGGCGCCGGTCTCGGCGCCCGAGCCCGGGTAGAAGCCCGCGTCGCCGTGGCCCGCGGCCTCGCAGTTCTGCACCAGGCCGTGGTCCTCGACGAACGTGAGCAGCCCGTACTCGCCGGCGTAGAAGACCTTGAAGCGGTCGAGCAGGTACCCATCGGACTCGAGCACGTAGACGGCGTGCTCGTTCACGTGGCGCACCGTGACGTTGCGCAGCACGAAGCCGTCCGCGCGGTCGGCTCGGATGCCCACGTCCTTGACGCCCCCCGCCGGCCCCCCGTTGCCCGAGGCGACACGCCCCCCGTCGACGACGACGTCGTCGGCGCCGACGCCCGAGCCCTCGATCTGGAGGTTGCAGCGAATGCACCTGCCGAGGTTGGGGATGCCGTGACGGTCCGGGCGCGGCTTGGCGGGATCCTGGCCGGGGCCGTCGGCGCGCCCCATGACCGCGATCAGGTTCTGGTCGTTCGGACACTTGAGCTGATAGGCGTAGGAGACCGCCGTCGACTCCCCCTCGTCGTTGAGGATCCTCAGGCCCGCGCACGCCGGGTCGTTGACCGCAGCCCTGCGTGACGAACGCTCGGTGTAGATCCCCGGCATGACCACGACACGGTCGTTGTTGTGCGACGCGGTCACCGCGGGCTGGATCTCATGAAACGCGCAACGCTTGTACAGCGCGGCGTTGATCCTCCTGAGCGCCCTGACCCGCCCGGCCGAGAGCGTGCGGTGGTCGGTCGGCCGGATGTCGTAACCGGACCTCCGCGCGGAGCGAATCGAAGCGTGGAGGAGCGCGAGCGAGTTGCTCCTGCACACGACGCGGGTCCTGCCCACCTGGCCCCTGGCGACCGCCGAGGCCAGCGAGCGAGCCGCGGGGACCTGACCACCCGGGGCGGGCGTGATCGCGGTGTCCGGCCCGGGGTCGGGCCAGTAGGACGCGCGCTCGACATGCGCGGGGGCCGCAGCGGTGACCGACAGCAGGATCGTCGCGGCCAGGAGGCCCGATCGGCGCGCCGGATTGCACAGCAGCATGGGGATCAACCTACGGGACCAGGAGGACCTCCGGGTCCACCGGCCCTCGGCCATCCGGGGGGTGGAAGCCGTTAGCGCCGTTCGGCGGTCGTGGCGTCGGGCTGGGACGCCAGGGGCTCGGACGCCATGGGCTGGGACGCCATAGGCTCGGACGCCGCGGGCTCGGACCTCACGCGCTCGGACGCCACGCGCTCGGACGCCACGCGCTCGGACGCCATCGGCTCCGACGCCGCGGGCTCGGAGGCGTCGGGATCCGGCGCGTCGGGATCGACCTCCGCGGGTTCGTAGTCCTTCTACCCGTGGAGCGGCGGAAGATGCGCTGCTGAGGGCGTGTCAGCCCGAGTCGCCGCCCGTGATGAAGTCGCGGGCCTTGTCCAGCGGGCCGGGCGCGTCGGGGTCGGGTAGGCGCTCCGTGACGCGCTGGACGTCGTTCTGAAGCCCCTCGAGCGTTGCGTGCATCGCGG
>JBBPZE010000028.1:0-32161 GCA_038199185.1 Solirubrobacterales bacterium | reverse complement strand
AGCACCCGCAGACGTCCTCGCCCGCCTCGCCGCGGACGATCGGGTCATAGACGCGCGCCGCGCCGTCGACGAGGTCCAGCGGCGCGTGAAAGCCCTCGCTCGCGAGGCGCATCCTCGTCGGGTGCGGGCGCTCGTCGGTGATCCAGCCCGTGTCCACGCTGGTCATCAGGATGCCGTCGGTCAGCATCTCCTGCGCGCTGGTGCGCGTCAGCATGTTCAGCGCGGCCTTGGCCATGTTGGTGTGCGGGTGCCCCGGCCCCTTGTATCCGCGGCCGAACTGGCCCTCCATGGCGGAGACGTTGACGACGTAGGTGCGCCGTGCGGTCGCGGCGGCCAACGCGGGGCGCAGGCGGCTGACGAGGATGAACGGCGCGGTCATGTTGCACAGCTGCACCTCGAGCAACTCGACCGGGTCGACCTCGTCGACGCGTTGAACCCAGCTGTTGACGCGGTGCAGGTCGGGCAGCAGGCCGCCGGCGTCGACGGTCGCGCCTCGGGGCGCGTGCACGAGCGCCGCCTCGCCGGCGCTCAGCGCCAGCGCCGCGGTGTGCGGCGTGGCGCCGAGGACGACCATGTCGGGCAGCGGACTCGCCGGGAGCGGCTCGGCCTCGGCCCGGGCGAGCGGCGCGTAGGCCTGCGGCGACCGGCGCACGGTCTGCGCCGCGTTGTTGACGAGGATGTCCAGCGGCCCGGCGTCGGCGACCGAGTCGGCAAGGGCGATCACCTGGGCGGGGTCGCGCAGGTCGATGCCGACGATGCGCAGCCGGTCCAGCCAATCGGCGCTGTCGGGCATCGCGGCGAAGCGGCGCGCCGCGTCGCGCGGGAAGCGCGTCGTGATGGTCGTGTGAGCGCCGTCGCGCAGAAGCCGCAGCGCGATGTACATGCCGATCTTCGCCCGCCCGCCCGTGAGCAGGGCGCGCCGGCCGGCCAGGTCGGTGCGAGCCTCGCGCCGCGCGTGGTTCTCCGCCGCGCACTCCGGGCAGAGCTGGTGGTAGAACGCGTCGACCTCGCGGTACCGGCGCTTGCAGACGTAACACGCGCGAGGCTCGATCAGGGTGCCCGCGGTGGGGCGGTCCACCCCGGGCGTCAGCGCGCGTCCCTCGGTCTCGTCGTCGATGCGTCCCGGAGCGCCGGTCGCCGTGGCCGCCGTCACCGCGTCGTCGGCGGCCAGGATGGCCGCGCGGCGCTCGACACGGCGGCGGATCCTCACCGTCTTGTAGAGGCTCGCCGTCGCGCGCTGAAGCACCAGCGCGTCGGGGTGGCCGACGGGCAGGCCCTCGCCCTCGGCCAGGACCCGCAGGCAGACCTCGAGGTCCGCCCGGTCGATCACGCGTGGTCCAACCGGCGGGAGCACACGCACCGAGGTTAGGAGCTCGGCCGAGGACGCATCGGTCGGCGCAGGGGCGTTGCCACGTGGCTACGCATGACGATGCCCGACAATCGACCCATGCTCGCCATCGATGTCGTCGCCTTTGCCCGATCCGCCCTGCCCCCGCCGCCGGCCCGCGTGCTCGAGATCGGCGCCGGCCGTGGTGAGCTCGCCGCGGCGCTGCGCGCCGCCGGCCATGAGGTGACCGCGATCGACCCTGCGGCCGAGGACGGCAGCGGCGTCGAGCGGGCCGCACTGCTGGACGTACAGGGGATCTTCGACGCCGCCGTCGCCGTCGTCTCGCTGCACCATGTCGAGCCGCTCGAGGACTCATGCGCCCATCTCGCGAGCCTGGTCGAGCCCGGCGGGCGCCTGGTGATCGACGAGTTCGACGTCACGCTGATCGACGAGCGCGCCGCGACCTGGTGGCTCGACAGGCGCCGCACGGCCGGATCGCCGGAGGAGCACGACCCGGCCAGCCTCATGGCCTTCCTCCGCGACCACGTCCATCCGCTGGCCCAGGTGCGTGCCGCCCTGACCCCGTACTTCGTGCTGGGCGAGCCCGTCCCCGGTGCCTACCTGCACCGCTGGAACCTCGATGCCGGACTGCGCGACGAGGAGGAGCAGCTGATCGCGAGCGGCAGGCTGCATGCGGTGGGCGCCCGGCTGGTCGGGATACGCCGCCCGAGCTGATCCGGGCAGAGCTATCGACGCGAGATTCTCGCCTGGTAACTACCCTGCGTCTGAGCAACGACGAGCAGGAGAGACAGACGATGACCGCTGTTCCCGCCGACGCCGGCGACACGCTGACCCCCACCACGTGGCGCGACGGCAAGCGCTACGCCTGGCTGCTGGGGTTGCTGGTCCCCACGCTTCCGTTCATCGCCTACGGCCTCGTCCAGGCCACGGACCTCGGTGTCTTCTGGTACTTCGGGCCCGCGCTCGTCTTCGGCGTCTTTCCGGTGCTGGACGTCATCGTCGGCACGGACGCCAAGAACCCGCCCGACAGCGTCATCAAGTGGCTCGAGCAGGACCGCTACTACCGCTGGTGCACCTACATCTTCCTGCCCGTCCAGTACGCGGGGCTCGTGTTCGCCTGCTGGCTGTGGGCCGGCGGCGACCTCTCGCTGCTCGACAGCATCGGCCTGGCGCTGACGGTGGGCATGGTCAGCGGCATCGCCATCAACACCGCGCACGAGCTCGGCCACAAGCGCGGAAACCTCGAGCGCTCGCTGAGCAAGGTCGCCCTCGCGCAGAGCGGCTACGGGCACTTCTTCATCGAGCACAACCGCGGCCACCACGTGCGGGTCGCGACCCCTGAGGACCCCGCGAGCTCACGCCTGGGCGAGAGCTTCTACGCCTTCCTGCCGCGCACGGTGCTGGGCAGCCTGCGCTCGAGCTGGGAGCTGGAGGGCGTGCGCCTCGGCCGGCTCGGCAAGACGCACTGGTCGCTGCAGAACGACATCCTCAACGCATGGTCGATGACCGTCGTGCTGTTCGCGGTGCTCACCATCGGCTTCGGGATCGTCGTCCTGCCCTACCTGCTGGCCCAGGCGGTGGTCGGGTTCTCGCTGCTGGAGGTCGTCAACTACCTCGAGCACTACGGGCTGCTGCGCCAGCGCCGCGATGACGGTCGCTACGAGATCACCCGCGCGGAGCACAGCTGGAACTCCAACAACGTCGCCTCCAACGTCCTGCTCTACCACCTCCAGCGCCACAGCGACCACCACGCCAACCCGCTGCGCCGCTACCAGGCGCTGCGCCACGTCGAGGAGGCCCCCCAGCTCCCGACGGGCTACGCCGGGATGATCGTCCTGGCGTACATCCCGGCCCTCTGGCGCCGCGTCATGGACGCTCGGCTGCTCGAGCACTACGACGGCGACCTGGACCGGATGAACATCCACCCGCGGGCGCGCGCGCGAGTCCTGGCCCGCTACGGCGGCGACGGTTGAGCCGCCACCGTTGCCCGGGCTGCGACTACGTCTACGACGAGGCCGCCGGCCACCCGCACGAGGGCTTCCCGCCCGGGACGGCGTGGAGCGACATCCCCGACGACTGGGTCTGCCCCGACTGCGGCGTGAGAGACAAGCTGGACTTCGAGCCGGTGGAGTGACAGGGCGCTCAGCGAGCCGTCAGGAGGAGGGCAGGGCGACCACTTCGAGCCCGTCGATGCCGGCGAAGTCCGACGGGTTGCAGGTGTAGACCGGCAGGTGGTTGGCCAACGCGATCGCGGCGATCATGGCGTCGTAGGCGCGAGCGGCCGGCTTGCGGCCGGCAGCACGCAATGATGCGGCGACGCGCCCGAAGGTTCGGGCAGCGGCAGCATCGAACGGAAGCGGCTGAAAATCGGATTCCGCCTGCTGGAGATGAGCCTGACGAACTGCCCGCTCACCCGGATCGGTGGCGACCAACGGGCCCACCGAGAGCTCGGCCAGCGTGATCGACGTGATGAGCGGCTCGGCGGGGAGGAGCCCGGCGTCGTCGAGTCGGGTAAGCGCGATCAGCGCCGATGTGTCGAGGATGCCGCCGTTTGAGCGGGCACTCACAGCGTGCTGTCGATGACACCGTCGACATCGGCGCGCAGTGCTTCGGGGTCCAGCGACGGAAGGCCGCGCCAGCGCTCGAGCAGCGCCGCGGCCCCCACAGCAGCGGGAGCCAGGGGCCGTAGCTCCGCCACCGGCTTACCCGCACGGGTGATCACCACGTGCTCGCCGCGACTCACGCGATCGACGACCTCGCCGCCCCGATTACGGAGGTCCCGGATCGACACGTCGTGCACGAGGGGCAGTGTATCACGCGTGATACACCGCCCTCCCGCGATAGCCCCCGGTGGGCGTCTGTCCTCGAGTTGGACACGAGGCCTGCTTGGAGACCATGGACTTGTACCTGCGGGCAGCCGCGGACCCGAGTCGCCAACCGGAAACCGGTCTGGCGGAAACTCCGAGCTCAGCAGGCTGGACGCCTCGAAAGAAACCCATTGGTTGTGACGGATCGATGCCGAGGATGAGAGCTAAGGCCCGCACCGCTCGCTGCCGATACGTGGGCAGACGCACATCCCAATCGCAGAGGAGATCATCGTGACCCAGCCTGCTAGGAACACCAGGCACCGCAGCCGCGCCCGTTCGGCGCGATTCGTCGTAGGAGTGCTCGCCATCGGCGCGATGGCCGCGCCCGTCGCCCAGGCCGACACGCTCGGCCCGGTCCGCGCTCATGTCCACGCCGCCGACAGGGCGCTGCACAAGGTCGTCTCCGCCGCCCCGGGCGGCTCGGTCGGGGGCTCGCTGGGACAGCTCAGGGCACAGCTCCGCGCGGCAGGTCACGATGCATCGAGGCTCTATCACCACCGCCACGGCTCCGCCGGCCGCGTCCGTGCGGCCACCGCGATGACCAAGCTCGCCGCCCAGCAGAATCGCGACGTCGTGGCGCTCACGCCGCTGCTCGGCCAGATCAGCGGGGCCGACCAGGCCGACCTCGCCGGCTTCATCGCCTCCGCCGTTCAGGGCCGTGAGCAGGTGCTCACGCTGCTCTCCCAGCTACTCGACCAGCTACCTTCGTCACTTCAGGGCGACGTCGCGGGCGTCGTCGCGCAGCTCTCCACCGCCGGGACCGGCCAGGTGGGTCAGCTCGTCGGCGCGATCTCCCCAGTTTCCATCGCCTGCCCCGCGCTGGATGCCGTCAACGGCGTGGTCACCACCGTCATCTCCTCGGTTCCCGCAGATCTCGCCAGGGTGCAGTCGCTGCTCCCGATGCTGCCGGCCGACGCCCAGAGCCAGTTGGACGCGGTGGTCAACGACCTCCCCGGCCAACTCAACGCGCTGCTCGCCAGCCTCAAGCAGTCATTCGCCTGCCCGCCGGCGTCCGGCGCCACGAGCGCTCCGGCGGCGGGCATCGGATCGGTCACCCAGCTCGTCCAGTCACTCCTGTCGAGCTTCCTGCCCGCGATCGGCGCGGGCCAGACACCCTCTCCGACCGCGATCCTCGCTCCGGTGTCGGGACTGCTCGGCCAGGTGACGAGCCTCATCCCCAGCATCGGCGGTCTCCTGGGCGGCGGGGCCGCCGGCGGACTCCTCGGGTTCCTGTAGGCCTGGCCCACGCCCGCGCCCCCAGACCTTGGGGGCGCGGCGCGCGGTGCCCACCTACCCCGTCACACCGGGCGGCGGTGCATCGTCGGCCACGAGCGCGCGCTGCATCCAGGCGACGTCGTGCCAGGCGCCGTGCTTGAAGCCGATGCGCCGGTAGACGCCGACGGGCTGGAAGCCCAGCGCGTGGTGCAGCCCGACGCTGGCGTCGTTGGGCAGCGTCATCCCGGCCACCGCCATGCGCAGGCCCCGGTCGGCGAGGCGGTCAAAGAGGGCGGCGTAGAGGGCGCGGCCGGCGCCGGTCCGCCGCCGTCCGAGCTCGAGATAGACGCTGACCTCACACGACCAGCGGTACGCCGCGCGTGCCTTCAGCGTACCCGCGTAGGCGTAGCCGACGACGCGGCCGGAGTCCTCGAGCACCAACCACGCGTGGTCGCGCTGGGCGTCTGCGATGCGCGCGCGCATCTCGTCGGGTGTGGGCGGCTCGGCCTCGAAGGTGATCGCCGTCGCGTTGACGTACGGCGCGTAGATCGCCGCACACGCCGCCGCGTCGGCGCCCGCGGCGTCGCGGATGATGGGTCCGTCCCGCTCCGCATCGGGCATGACCCCAGAGTACGCCGAACCACGAGGCGCCTAGTCCATTGACGATCGGCTGTCCTCGCCGACGGTGGTGATCGGCAACCCGAGATGGGCGAGGCGATGGGCGAGGTCGAGGTGCAACCAGCGCTGCATGCCGTGCGGCACCTGGGAGAGGATGATCTCTTCGAAGGGCTCGTCGTGGAGCGTCTCCTCGACGGCGTCCATGGCATCGTGCCTGACCGATACGGAACCGATCACCGATCCGCCGGCAGCCTCCTCGATGGCGGGCAGGGCCTCCCCGAGCACCTGCTCGGCCTCGACCGCCATGTCATGGCGCTCAGGATGTCGCAGGTGCCATTCGGCGGGAGCGGGATTGGGGACGAGCACCCGAAACAGCGCGGGGCCGCGCTCCGCGCGCTGACGGATCGCGCTGAGCAGTTCGGGCGTGGCGGCCGTCCGATCGGTGACGACCAGGACGCGAACGGGATTCGAAGACTCCATCGATCTCCTTGAGTCGGGCTCGTCAGACTCGCAGTCACCGCATGACCGAAACCTGAATCCGCCTGGCGGGTAGTCCGCAGAGGGCGTTCAACGCGGCGGGGCCGCCCGAAGGCGACCCCGTTCCTGCGCAGTTCAGCCGGACTGAGGACTAGTCGTCGTTGGCGTCGTCGCCCTGGTTGTCGTTGTTGTCGCCCTGGTTGTCGTTGTTGTCGCCCTGGTCGTCGTTGTTGTCGCCCTGGTCGGTTTCGGTGGCGTCGTCGTTGGCCTCGTTGTCGGCCGCGTCGGTCGTGCCGGCCTGGTCCTCTGTCTGCTCGGAGGTCGCAGACTCATTCTCCTGCTTGGCCTGGCGGGCGATGGCCGCCTGATGGGCCCTGACCTTCACGCAGTTCTTGCCGACCGCCTTCGTGTGCTTGATATGGCCCTTGCTATGGCCCTTGCCGCACTTGTTGCCGTGCGGGGACGACGAGGTGCTCGAAGCCAGAGCAGGCACGGCGGCGGCCAGTGCCACCACCGAGACGACTGCAAAGGTCCGTAGACGGGATGTGATGGTCATCAGCTCTCCTGGATAAAGGCGGGTTCCGAATGCCAATTGGCCATCCGGCCGAAACTCTTCACGTCTACAACACGCGCGAGAGCGAAATGTTGGCAGGAAGCGCGACAAACGATCTAGGCGGTCTCGGCGGCGCGGAGCAGCAGCCTGAGTTCGGGCCTGGGGCCGGCACCGGCGACAGACAGCCTGCCCCCTTCGGCGTGAGCCAGCGACCGTGCGAGGGCGAGCCCGATGCCGTGGCCGCCGTCGGTGCTGATCCGGCGGGCGAATGCGTCCTCGGGATCGCCCGCAAAGCCCGGCCCCTCGTCGCCGACGACGACCGCCAGCCAGCCCTCCACGGGCCGAATGGCCACGCTGACCTCTCCGGCGCCATGGCGACTGGCGTTGTCCATCAGGACGTCGAGGATCTCCTGGACGACTTCGGGCGCCGCCGCCGCCACGGCCGGTCGCGTGCCGACGCGCTGGCGCAGCGGTCGTCCTGCGGAGGCCAGCGGGCCACGCCACCGGCCCGCTGCCTCGTCGATCAGCCGAACGAGGTCGGCCCTGACGTGTCGCTGAGGGGCGTCCCGCGCGACGGCCAGGAGCGTGTCGATCGTTCCCTCCAGCCGGTCGACGTGGTGGATGGCGGCGTGGAGCTCGGGCGAGGGGTCGCCGCGCAGTTCCAGTGATTCGAGCTCGATGCGAAGCGCGGCCAGCGGGGTGCGCAGCTGATGTGACGCGTCGGCGCTGAACGAGCGCTCGCGGCTGACCAGATCATCGAGCCGGGCGGCGGTGTCGTCCATGGCGGTGGCGACGGCGTCGACCTCGGAGACCCCGGACCGCGGCGCCGAGACCGAGAAGTCACCTGACCCCAGACGTCGCGCCGCGGCGGCGAGGCGCTCGAGGGGAGCGGCGAGGCGGCGGCCGAGTACCAGCGCGGCCCCTGTTGCGATCGCGATGACGCCGACGACGAGGCCGGCCAGGGCAAGCCATGCGCGGTGGGTGGCGCGCTCGACCACACCATCAGGCCGTGTCGCGAGTACCGCACCGCTGATGCGTTCTGCGGCTCGCAGGGGAACGACGGCCGCCAGCTCGCTGCCATGCGCGCCGCTCGCAGGCTCTCCGGTCTTCAACGTCGACCGTGTCAGGGAGTCTGCGGCTGTGCTCCCACGACCCGCGACCCGGCGGCCGCGTATGTCGTAGACCGTCAGGGAGTCCTTGCTGGGAGGAAGCTCGACGGCGTCAGCGCCCCCGACGCCGAGATCGATCCCTTGTGTCGCGGCCACCGTGTCACGCTGCAGGCGCAGGAGCTCCTCGTCCTCATACGAGCGGTGAACGGCCACCGCGAGCGGCAGCGCGAACAGCGTGACCGCAGCGGTGGCCACGGCCACGATGGCGAGAACCAAGCGGCGCCTCATGGTGTTTCCAATCGGTAGCCGACACCGCGCAGCGTGGTGATGACGGCCGCGCCGAGCTTGTGGCGCAGTGTCAGGACGTGCGTGTCAAGCGTCTTCGTCGAGCCCAACCACTCGGTGTCCCAGACCTCGCGCATGATCCGATCGCGCGTGACGACGCGGCCGGCCTCGCTGATCAGCAGGGCCAGCAGGTCGAACTCCTTGGGGCTGAGTCTGAGCTCCTCCTGGCCGCTCCACGCCCTGCGCGCTGCGGGGTCGAGTCGGAGGTCTCCCGCTGCGATCGGTGAGGCGGGGACGGGCGCCTCGGGTCCCGCCGCTGAGCGTCGCATATGGGCGCGAACGCGCGCCAGCAGCTCGGAGAGCCGGAACGGCTTGACGAGATAGTCGTCGGCGCCGGCGTCGAGTCCGGCGACGACGTCGAGCTCCTGATCGCGCGCGGAGAGGATCAGGATCGCGAGCTCCGGTTGCTCGGCGCGCAGGCGCCGGCAGACCTCGATCCCGTCGATGTCGGGCAGCCCGAGGTCGAGGATCACGAGGCCGATGCCCCCCCGAGCGACGGCGACCGCCGGCGCTCCCTCGGCCAGTCGTTGCACGGAGTAGCCCTGGCTGTCGAGCACGCGAACGAGCCCCTCGGCGATGCCGTCGTCGTCTTCGACCAGCAGGATCTCCGGCTGCGCCACGCGGTCCACGCTAACCGCGGCATGACCGTGCAGGCCAACTTTGACCTGGCCTTGACCTTCTCCGGGCCTGACCCTGACCTCGGTCTGCCACGGTCGCCCCACATGGCGGTCGACCACACGGGAGGAAGGATGCAATCGCGCAAAATCGTCGCGGCCGGGGCCGTGACCCTCGCGCTGAGCGTCGCGGGCTGCGGCTCCGGCTCGAACCGGGGATCGGGGGGCGGGTCCGCGAGCGCGGGCGTCAACCCGAATGGCCCGGAGATCAACCCCGCGGGCGACATCCCCGACAACCAGGCGTTCGTTCGCTACGTCTCCAGGAGCGGAGGCTTCTCGGTCAAGGTTCCCGAGGGCTGGGCACAGAAGAGCACGCGCGGCGCGGTCACGTTCAGCGACAAGCTCAACTCGATCCGCGTGGAGACCGTGCCCGCGCAGTCCGCGCTGACCGTCGGTCAGGCCACCAGGAGCGAGGTGCCCAAGCTCGCCGCCGTCTCCCAGGGCTTCCGGCTCCGATCCGTGAGCAGCGTGAGCCGGTCGGTGGGCAACGCGGTGCGAACCCTGTACCTCGCCGACTCGGCGCCCGACCCCGTCACCGGGAAGGTGGCCACCGACGCCGTCGAGCGCTACGTCTTCTTCCACAAGGGCAGGGACGTCAACCTCACCCTGACCGGCGCCAAGGGCGCCGACAACGTCGACCCGTGGAGGATCGTCACCGACTCGCTGCGCTGGACGCGATGAGCGCCCTGCTGCAGGCCGAGAGCCTGTACCGGTTCTTCCACGCGGGAGACGACGAGACACTGGCCCTGCGGGGCGTGTCGCTCGCGGTCGAGGCCGGGACGATCGTCGCGGTCACCGGGCCGTCCGGGTCGGGGAAGTCGACGCTGCTGAGCTGCCTTGCGGGCCTCGACGAGCCCGACGGAGGCGTGGTCCACATCGCCGGCCAGCGTCTCTCACGCCGGAGTGAGGAGGAGCGCGCCAGACTGCGCGGACGCAGCATCGGCGTGCTCTTCCAGCAGGCCAACCTGGTCGGCCATCTGTCGGTGGAGGCCAACGTCGCCCTCGCCCAGGGTCTAACGACCGGGGAGAACGGCCCCAGCGGCCGCGCCGGCGTGCTCGACCGGTGCGGGATCGCCCACCGCGCCCACGCCCGGCCCGCGCAGCTGTCGGGTGGCGAGCTGGCGCGTGCCGGCCTCGCCGTCGCGCTGGCCAATGACCCGCCCGTTATCCTCGCCGACGAGCCGACGGGCGAGCTCGACAGCGTCACGGCGGCGCGCGTTCTGGATCTGCTCCGCGAGCGCGCCGCGGCGGGCGCTGCCGTCCTGGTCGTCACCCACAGCCCGCAGGTGGCAGAGGCGGCCGACCGCGAGATCAAAATGCGCGACGGACGGGTCGGCGCATGAACGTCTCCGAGCCGCTGGTCCGCTGCGCCGGTGCCGCCCGCACGTACGGAACCGGCTCTGCCGCGACGGTCGCCCTGGAACCGACCGACTGCGTGGTGCGCAGCGGGGAGCGCATCGCGCTCGTGGGCCTGTCGGGATCGGGGAAGTCGACGTTGCTGCACCTGATGGCGGGCCTCGACGACCCGTCGCTGGGGACCGTCGAATGGCCGGCCATCGGTGGCCGCGAGACGCTGCGGCCCGGGCCGGTTGCTGTCGTCTTTCAGGGTCCGAGCCTGCTGGCACCGCTGACCGTCGCAGAGAACGTCGCGCTTCCGCTCATCCTCGACGGTGTTGGTGACGGCGAGGCCCATGGCCGTGCACGTGGAGCCCTGAAGACGCTCGATCTACTCGATCTGGCTGAGAAGCTGCCCGAGGAGATCTCCGGCGGCCAGGCACAGCGCGTCGCGGTGGCACGGGCGCTGATCGGCGAGCCACGGCTCATTCTCGCCGACGAGCCGACGGGCCAGTTGGACCGAGTCAACGGCTCGGCCGTGGTCGACGTCCTGCTCGCCGCCGCCCACCACACCGGCGCCGCGCTGCTCATCTCGACCCACGATCCGACGGTCGCCGACCGGCTCCCAGAACGCTGGGAGCTGGCCGGCGGTCGCCTGCACACCAACCGCAAGGAGGAAGCATGGTCGAGCTGAACTGGCTGCGCGGGCTGATCGCCCACCGCCGTACCCGCCTGCTCTCCACCGCTGCCGGCGTCGCCGTCGGGGTCGCGCTGCTGGCGTCGATCGGGACGTTCCTGTCCTCCACGACGTCGAAGATGACGTCGCGGGCGATCACACGCGTGCCGGTCGACTGGCAGGTCGCGGCCCAGCCTGGTTCCGACCCCTCGGCCCTCCTCTCAGAAGTCCAGCACTACCCGGGGATCAAACGCGCGGTGGCGGTGCGGTTCGGGACCACCACCGGCCTGCAGGCCGCCACAGGCGGCACCCTTCAGAAGACCGGGCCCGGAATCGTCCTGGGCCTCCCCCCCGGGTACGCGGCGGCGTTTCCCGGCGAGCTGCGGACCCTCTCGGGCTCCGACACCGGCGTGTTGCTGGCCCAGCAGACGGCCGCCAACCTGCACGCCAAGCCGGGCGACACGATCACCATCGGCCGAACCGGCCTCGGCCCCGCGGCCCTCAAGGTCGACGGGGTCGTCGACCTGCCGGCTGCCGACTCGCTCTTTCAGCAGGTCGGTGCTCCGGTGGGCGCCCAGCCGCAGGCTCCGCCCGACAACGTGATCCTGCTGCCCGAGCGGTCCTTCCAGAAGGTGATGGGACCGGTGGCCAAGGCTCGGCCCGAGTTCGTGCGTACCCAGGTGCACGCCGCGCTCGTCCACAACCTGCCCGGCAGCCCGAGTGCCGCGTTTGCCGACGTGTCCGGAAAGGCGCGCAACCTCGAGACCAAGCTGACCGGCGCCGGGCTGGTGGGCGACAACCTCGGCACCGCCCTCGACCAGGCGCGCAAGGATGCCCTCTACGCGCAATTGCTGTTTCTGTTCCTCGGCTTGCCGGGCGCGGTCCTCGCGGGCATGGTCACCGCCTCGATCGCCTCGGCGGGCGCCGATCGCCGGCGCCGCGACGCAGCGCTGCTACGCACCCGCGGCGCGTCCACCGACCAGCTCGTGCGGGTGGCGCTGGCCGAGACCGCTCTCGCCGGCACACTCGGAGTCGCCCTGGGGCTCGGAGGTGCGCTGCTCGTCGGCCAGGCCGCATTCGGAACCGCCAGCTTCGGCGCGAGCGGGCTTGCTGCCGCCCTGTGGGCGGGAGGCGCCGCGCTGATGGGACTGTGCATCGCTGCGGTGTCGATCGCGCTACCGGCGTACAGAGACGCCCGCGGCCTGACGGTCGCCGGCCAGCGCCGGCAGATCGGCCGCCGCGATCGGGCGCCGTGGTGGGCGCGCCACGGCCTGGACTTCGTGGCTCTCGGCGGCGCGGGGCTGGTCTACTGGCAGGCCTCCCGGAACGGCTACAACCTGGTGCTCGCCCCCGAAGGCGTCCCGGAGATCTCGGTCAACTGGTATGCGCTGCTCGCCCCCGCCCTGGGATGGATCGGCGCCGGCCTGCTCGCCTACCGGATCGCCGATCTGGTTCTAGTTCGCGGCCGCACGCCGATGGCCCGACTGCTCCGGCCGTTGGCCGGCGAGCTCGGGCCGACCGTGACGGCAACCATGGGCCGCCAGCGGCGGCTGCTGGCCCGTGCGGTCACGCTCGTGGCGTTGACCGCCGCGTTCGCGAGTTCGACTGCCGTGTTCAACTCGACCTATCAGCAGCAGGCCGAGGCAGATGCGCGGCTCTCCAACGGGGCGGACGTCAGCGTGGCCGAGTCGCCCGGCGTGCGGGTCGGGCCGCAGGGGGCGGCCCGGCTGGCCAAGGTCCCCGGCGTCAGGAGCATCGAGCCGCTGCAGCATCGCTTCGCCTACGTCGGTGCCGACCTCCAGGACCTCTACGGGGTACGTCCGGAGACGATCGGCGCTGCCGGCAAGCTCCAGGACGGCTGGTTCCAGGGTGGCACGGCAGGCGCGCTGATGAAGTCGCTGCTCCAGCGCCCCGACGGATTGATCGTGTCGGCCGAGACCGTCAAGGACTTCCAGCTGCATCCGGGTGATCTGCTGCGACTCAGGTTGCAGGACGGCCAGACCAAGCAGTTCAAGACCGTTCCGTTTCACTACATCGGCGTGGCCAAGGAGTTTCCCACGGCCCCCAAGGACTCGTTCTTCGTCGCCAACGCGAGCTACGTCGCACAGGCCACGGGGTCAGACGCGGTCGGGACGTTCCTCGTGCAGACCGACGGAACCAGCCCGGCCACCGTGGCGCAGAGGATCCGATCGCAGGTCGACACTACCGCGCAGGTCACAGACATCGTCAATCAACGGGTCGTCGTCGGATCGAACCTCACCGCGGTCGAGCTGTCGGGGCTGACCCAGGTCGAGCTGGGCTTCGCGCTCATCCTCGCCGCCGCCGCCACCGGCCTCAGCCTGGGCCTGGGCTTCCAGGAACGCCGCAGGACGTTTGCGATCGCCAGCGCGCTGGGCGCCAAGCGCCGGCAGCTCGGCGGCTTCGTCTGGAGCGAGTCGGCGTTCGTGACCGGCGGGGGACTCGTGCTGGGCGCCGGGATCGCCGGCGGCCTGTCGTTCATGCTCGTCAAGGTCCTCACCGGGGTGTTCGACCCCCCTCCCGACCACCTCTCCATCCCCTGGAGCTACCTCGGGGCCGTCCTGGTGCTCGTGCTCGCCGCGGTGGTCACCGCGGGGAAGCTGACGCTGCGCGCGCTTCGCCGGCCCGCCATCGAGGAGCTGCGAGAGCTCTGAGTTCGAGCGCTCAGGCCTCCTGAGGCGAGACGTCGTGGGTCGCGGTGGCGTGGTGGGGGCGATGCCCACCATCCGCTCGGTCCTCGACGCCGTCCTGCGGCTGGGTCTGGTCCCTCTTGGTGATGCTGAGGTATGAGACGAGCGCCAGGATGCAGCCGAGGAAGATGAAGCTCGTTCCGGTGGTGCCGAGGTTCAGGCCGCCGTACTTGTGGCTGTTCTGTGACATCTCGTCGCCGATCGAGGCGCCGAGCGGGCGCGTCAGGATGTAGGCGAGCCAGAACGCCAGGATCGCGTTGGTCTTCAGGCCGAAATGCGCCATCGTGATCAACGCGATGACCCCTCCGAAGATCGCGATGGACACCGCGTAGCCGAGGTTGGCCCTCTCGGCGACCAGATCGCCGGCAGCCGTGCCCAGGGCGAAGGTGAACAGGATCGCCAGCCAGTAGAAGGCCTCGCGGCGGGTCGTGAAGATCGTATGGATCGACAGGGTCCGCTCGAACCCGTACCACACGGCGAACACGATCGCCAGGATGCCCGCGAAGATCGGCGTGCTGGTCGTCAGGGCGATGTTGTAGTTGTCGCTCATGTTGTCGGTGATGAGCGTGCCGAAGACGCTGATGACGACCACGACCGACCAGTAGACGACGGGGATATAGCGCCGCAACCGAAACTGCACGAGCAGGAGCACGACGAGCAGCGCACCGGTCACGTAGGTGGTCTTCGACAGCCCGAAGCCGAGGTTGACGTTGAGGTAGTCCGCCGCGGTCTCGCCGACCGTGGTGCACATGATCTTGATGATCCAGAAGAAGAGGGTGACCTCTGGAACCTTGTTCAGCATCGTCCTGCCTACGCGGAGGCCCGGGCGTGCGTCGGTGATGGCGCTCATGGCCAAAGGATGCGGCGGCGAGCCTGGCGACTTCCTGACTGGTGGCCCGCGGCCCAACGAGCCTGACTTGACTAGTGCGGCGGGGGGCGGGAGACACCGGCCACCATCAGGTGACGGCGCCCATGCCCTGGCCTACCGGTCTCCCCCCAAGTGCCACCGGGGTAGATCCGTACGAGATGCGCGGCGGTGTAGCGGGCGAGCCCATAGTCGCCCAGCCGGCGCTGTGAGACCAGCCGGAACCCGCGTGCCGGCTCGACCGGTAAGCGGCGAGCCTGCCCGCTGCACTCAGGCCCCCACCACGTGGGGGCACCGCATCCGGTGTGCGACGGAAGTCGGCGCAGGACATCGATCTCGCGGAGGCGGACGCCATGCGGGCCGGCGAACCACACGTGCGGCAGATAGAAGTTCAGCGGGCTCGCCCAGGTGCTGCTGCCGTCGAGCAGGATCGCAACGTGGGGTCCTGGGGTGCCCAGCCCCGCGGCGACATGCTGCCAGGGCGGGCGTTGGGCGCCGGGGTCATGCGCAAGCGCCACCACCATCCACACCGACAGGCTGGCCAGCGCGCAACCCGCCGCGGCCGCCAGGCGGGCCGGTAACGCGGCGAGCCCCGCTCCAACGAGGATGGCCAACGGCACGACGGCTGAGATCACATTGCGGCTGTTGACGTAATCCACCCCCAACAGCGCCAGGATGATGGGTATTCCCAGCGCCCCCGCCAGAGCCAGGACCGGCACACCCATTCCCGCCAGCGCCAGCACCGGCGCACCCATTCCCGGCTGCGTCAGGCGCGAGCGCACAAGCGCGCCGAGCGCGGCGAGAGCCACGACCCCCGCGAGAACAGCGACCGCGGCGCCCGCCGGTGGAGCGAACCCGACCAGGAAATGGCGCGCGGCCTGTTCGATGCGCCGCGGCAGGCCGATGTCGAGGAAGTAGTAGTGCCGGGTGCGCTGAGCGGCGGCCAGGCTGAGCAGGCCGGCGGAACTTGCCGCGACCGCACCCACCGCTCCTGCCCGCCACCGACGGGGGATCCCCGTCAGCCCCAGCACCAGCCCAGCCTCGGGGATGGCCAGGAACAGACCGAAGTAGTGGGTCGCCACGAGCGCAACGGCCGCGACCGCCCAGGCGATCAGGCGTCTCGGCCGGGGCTCGGCGCGCACTGCGGCGAGTGCCCACAGGGAGACGGCGGCGATGAGCACCAGCAGGGAGTACGCGCGTGCCTCCTGTGAATACCAGACCAGGAGCGGATTGACGGCGACGATCAGCGCCGTCCACGAGGCAACCCGCCGGCCGACCATCGCGCGTGCGGCGAGGAAGCTGGCCGGGATGGTCGCGACGCCGGCGAGGGCAGACAGGGAGCGCAGTCCCGCAGCCGTATCGCCGAACAGATGCGTCCAACACCACGCGATGAGGTAGTACAGCGGCGGTGTCGACTCGCTGCGCGGCAGCGCAGCGAGCAACTGGCCCGGCGTCCCCCGCAACAGCCAGGCCGTCACCGACTCGTCGTACCACACGCCCTGGCGCGTGAGGCCCCACAACCGCAGCGCAGCGGCCAGCGCGGCGATCGCCGCCAGGGTCATATCTGCGCGCCAGGCGACGGACAGACGGCCCATTGCAGCGATGGAACACCCGCCCGGCTGACACGCACCTGAACGGTGCGGCGGGAACTAGTGCGCCGACCGTGGGAAGGATTTCAGCCCGTGATGGGCGCGCAATAGCCGGCACCCCAGGCCGATGTGCGTATGGAAGCTCAGATGCTTGTGCAGACAGTGGCGCTGGCGCCGGGCCCTGATGCGCGCGAGCGTCGCCACCGGCAGGGCGCTGCCCACCTGGTGAAGCCGTGACTGGCCCGTCGGGGGGCGCGCGAACCAGCGGCTCGCCACGACGAGCATGTGCGGCAGCTGGCGCCGCCAGATGGCCCAGTCGTGACCACCGGGAAAGAAGCCGAAGTGGACGTCTGCGCCCGAGCGGTGAAGCTCTGCGCTGAAGCCGCGGATCAGGCCCGGATCGGTTGTGTCCGTCCGACCCTGATATATCCAGGCGCGAAACCCGAGCCGCCGGATCATCGACGCCAGCGACGGGACGTAGTCCGCAGGGCTGTTGGCGTAGACGGTGGAACGCGGCGAGTTGTGAAAGACGCCGGTTCCATCCTGGCGGAAGTAGCCCGACCAGCTCTCTGCCACGCTGAACGTGTCGAGGTGCCGCAGGGCGATGTTGATCGCCCCGTAGCCGCCTTCGGAGAGCCCCGCCAGCCCGCGATGCCGGCGATCGGCCCTGACGGCGTAATGGTGGTCGACATGATGGACGACCTCCAGCACCCAGTCCATCCAGCGCCCGGACCCGGTGTCGGCCCACTCAGTGTCACCGTGGAACAGGCTGCGCTTGCCCGCGGGCATCACGAGGATCATCGGCCGCATCCGGTGACGGGCGACCAGGACGTCTGCATCGACGGCGATGGCACCGGCATCGATGAACACCCGCGGCTGGCCCGGGTTGCCGTGTAACAGGTACAGCACGGGGAAGCGGCGACCCCGCGCAGCCTGCTGGGAATAACCGGGCGGCAGGTAGATCTTGTAATCGTGCCGCTCGCCGAGCGCCTTGGAGTAGAAGCTCTCGGTCCTCACGGTGCCACGGGCCACGCCCGCGGGCGTGACCGGAGCCGGAAATCCGCGGTAGACGTCGTAGTGGTGGACATAGGAGTAGGCACTGACCAGACCGGCGACGAGCCAGGCGCCCGCGACAGCGCCGACGAGCACACCACGAAGCGCGTGAGTCCGCCGACCAAGCATCGCCGCGATGGTAGATACCGTTCTGAGCGACGCCTAAAGCGACCTTCGATGCACCACCGAGCCATCCGCCACCCGATCACCGCACGCTTGAGCATCACGCTGGCGCTCGTCGCCGTTGCCGGATCGGCGCTCGCCGACACCGCTCTGTCACCCGCCTCCACCGCCCTGACAGCCACGGTCGCGCCGCGCTATCTGTCGCTCGGGGATTCGCTCGCCGCGGGACTCCAGCCCGACGCCCGTGGCGTGGACCACGCGACTCACGAGGGCTACGCCGACGTGCTCGGCCGGCGTCTGGCCGGGGCCTACCCGAGGCTTCGAACCGATCGCCTGAGCTGCGGTGGCGCCACCACGAGGACGCTGCTGGAGGGGGGCGCGAGCTGTCAGGCGCGCGACGAGCCGGGTCAGGTCGTCCAGGCCGAGCGATTTCTCGCCGAGCACCCTGAGACCGTGCTCGTGACCGTCAACATCGGCGACAACGACGTGGAAGGTTGCCTGCGCACAAGACCCCCCCAGATCGACGCCGCATGCGTGTCGCGAGGGCGGGCGGTCATCCGCCGCAACCTCCCGGCCATCGCGCGCCGGCTGCGTAGGGCCGCCGGATCCCGGGCGCGGGTGGTGGGCATCCTCGACTACGACCAGTTCCTCGGCCTGTGGCTGCACGGAGCGGCGGGCCGCGACGTGGCGCGCCGCTCGACCGGCGTGATCCTCTCGCTCAACCGGCTCATGGCCGGCATCTACCGGGCGGCCGGCGTCGAGGTCGCGGATGCCGGTGCCCGTTTCTCGACCGCCGACATGCAGACGCCCGGGAGCCTTCCCGGCGTCGGCCCGGTGCCGCTGGCCGTGGAACGGATATGCCGCTGGACCTGGGCCTGCGCGGCGCCGCCCGTCGGCCCCGACGATCACGCTCGCGCGGAGGGCTATCGCATGATCGCGGCTTCCGTCCTGGAGATCTTGGCGCAAGACGACGGGGGAGTCGCCGCCGGATGATCAGCCGTTCAGGTCGCCTTCATCCCGAAGGGTTACATCAGGGACATGCAAGCCATGCCGCTCCCGCCCAGCAGGCCGGTCTGGCCCAGGCGGCTTGGCGCCATCGCCACCTCGCTCGTGGGCCTGGTCACGCTCGTTTCCTCGCTTTCCCCCAACGCTCCTTCGCGCCAGCGCCTGCTTGCCGCCTTCGAGCCTGGAGCAGCCCAGACCGTCGCCCATGCCATCGCTGCACTCGGCGGTCTCGTGCTGCTGTGGCTCGCGTTCGGCATCTTGCAGAACCGCCGGTCGGCCGGGCGGGCGACCGTGGCCGTCCTCGGAGTCCTCGCCGTCATCCACACCGCCAAGGGCCTGGACTTCGAGGAGGCGCTGCTCGCGCTCACGATCGCGATCGCACTGCATCGCCTTCTCGCCGCCACCCGCCGCGACGGCCGACCATCCGGTGCTCTGACGGCAGCGTTGCTGCTGCTCATCACGCTCGCGGGCGCGTACACCCTGACGCTGACGGTGATGCTGGTGTCCGGCCGGTCGCCACACCTCGGCGCAACGCTGCTGGGCGCAGCCGAGACCGTCCTCGGCGCGGTTCCCACGGTCGGGGTCAGTGGCCTGGAGCGGACCATGTTGCACATCCTGCTCGGCGTCACGGCTGTGTCGCTCGTGCTCCTGCTCCGCGCTCTGCTGGCGCCGGCCCGTCATCACGATGGGCACAGCCCGGGCGAGCACACCACGGTTGCCGCCCTCGTCGCGGCACACGGTGAGGACTCGATCTCGCCCTTTGCCCTGCGAGCTGACAAGGCCTATCACTTCGCCCACGGTGGCGTGCTCGCCTACCGGGCCGTCCGTGAGACGGCGGTGGTGGCCGGGGACCCCATCGGGCCGCCACGTTCCGCGGCCGCGATCCTCGGTTCGTTTCTCTCCTACGCACGCGAGCAGAGTTGGGACGTCGTCCTGCTCGGGGCGCGAGACGAACAGCTCGGTGGATATGAGGCGCTCGGGCTGCGGACGATGCAGGTCGGGCTCGAAGCGGTGGTGGACCCGCGCACGTTCAGCCTCGAGGCACCGGCCGCCAAGACCGTGCGCAAGGCGGTGGGCCGGGTGGCCAGGCGCGGCTGGACGGTCGAGGTCCTGCACGGTGCGCGCCTCGATGCCGAGATCACCGCCGAGGTGGCCGCCGTCGAAGCTGTGTGGCGGCGCGGGCACCGCCGGCTCTACGGGTTTGCGATGGCCGGCGACCGGCTGTGGGGGGCGCCCGAGGACGCAGACGACCTCTATGCCATCGCCCGTAACCCTGCCGGCGAGGTTCGAGCCTTCCAGCGCTACGTCCGCTACCGCCAGGGCTACTCCCTCGACGCCATGCGCCGGCTCGACGACGATCCCAACGGCATCTCCGACAGCCTTGTCGCGGCGGTGCTCGTGCGCGCCCGCGAGCTGGGCTGCATCGAGGTCTCGCTCAACTTCGCCGGCTTTGGCCATCTGATGGCCGCCGAGACCCTCGAGCGACGCAGCCACCGCCTGGCGCGCTGGGCGCTGCGACGGTTGCATCGTCGATTTCAGCTCGAGCGTCTCATCCGCTTTGCCAGCAAGTTCGGGCCCCACTGGAGACCCCGATACGTCGTCTACACCGCACGAACCCGCTTGCCCCTGGCCGCGCTGCGGGTGATGCAGGCCGAGGCCTACGTCAAGCCGCCGCGCCCGCGGCCGCCGCGCGATGCCTGGATCCCGGCCCCTCTGCCCCTCCCCCGATGAGTCCGCCTGCCCCCCTGGTGACCTTTCCCGCCGCACCCGCCGCACCCGCCGAGAGGCCGAGGCGGCGCCCGTGGGTGGGGACCGTGGGCCGGGTCCTCGGAGCGCCCCTGGCCGTCATCGGCGCCATGGCCGCCGGAATCGGCTGGCTCTACCTCCTACGGCACACGGGCATCGTCCGGATGGGCCCGATTCTCCACGATGCCCTGCCTCTACAGCGGCTTGCCGGTGACTCGGGACAGCCACTGCTGCGGGTATGCGCCGCCTGGCTTCCCGCAGGCCTCCTGGCCGGTCTCGCGCTCAGGGCCATGGGCGTGCGGAGGCCGGCCGTCCGAGCGGCGGTCGCGTCGATCTCCGGGCTGATCGTGCTGCTTGCGGCGGGAGCGGCCGCCGATGCGGTCACCGCGTCGGAGCCACTGCGCTCGCACGTGCTCGCCCAGCCGGGCCGCGCTGCGACCTGGATCGCCGCGGGCCTGATGGCCCTGGGAGCGACCCTGCCACCGAGGACCCGGCCTTGAGCTCGACCGCGGTGGGAGCCCTGCTGGCGATGAGCGCGGCGCTCGCGCTCAACGCCTCCTACCTCATGCAGCACGCGGGCTCGTCGCTATCCGGAGAGGTCGACGTGCGCCGGCCCCTGCGGACACTGGTCTCCCTGATGAGCTCGCCGCTGTGGACGCTGGGGGCGCTCGTGGGCATCGCGGGCTGGGCCCTGCACATCGGCGCCATGCGCCTGGCGCCGCTGTCCGTCGTTCAGGCGTTCGTCGCCGGCGGCCTGGCGTTCGCTGCGCCCATGGCGGCGCTGGGACTGGGCCGCAGGCTCGACCGCAGCGAAGTCCGGGCGATCGCCGTGATGTGCGTGTCGCTGGTGCTGCTGTCCCTTGGCCTTGATGCCCGCAACCCTCACGAGGGCTTCGATGCCGCCCGGCTGGCGGTCGCGGCCGCGGCGCTCGGTGGCACAGCGGCGACGCTCGCCGTGCGCGCCCACGGCGTCCGCCGCCCGCTCGCGCTCGGGCTCGCCGGCGGCCTGCTTTACGGCGCGGCCGACCTCGCCCTGAAGGCGCTCACAGCGCAGAGCAGCGCGGAGCACGTGCTCACGTCGCCCTGGCTGCCGGTGGCCGTCGTCGCGACCTCCGGCGCCTTCTTCGCCTTCCAGCGCGGGCTGCAATCGGGCCGCCCCCTGGCGGTCATCGCCCTGATGACGGCGGCCACCAACGTCAGCTCGATCCTGGGCGCCTTCGCAGTGTTCGGCGATCAGCTCGGACGGACGCAGCCGATTCAGATGCTGCACGTCGTGGCCCTGGTCCTGATCCTGGCCGCGGCCTGGCGACTCGCGCCCGCCGGCGCGCGGCTCGCCGCGTCCGGTGAGGGCCGCGAGCTCGCCGACGCCGGATGAAGGCCGGCGGGTGGACCAGAGATGACGAGCGCCTATCCGATCAGACCTGCTCGACGATCAGCAGCGTGTTGCCGTCGGGGTCGCGGAACCAGAACATCGGCGGGACCGGCTCGCCCATGCGCGAGACCTCGGCGTCGACGTCAACGCCGGCCGATCGAAGATGGGCGTGGGTTCCGTCGATGTCATCGGTGGTCAGGCTGATGCCCGTCTGGATTCCGATCGGGTCACCGTCGCGCGGCGGCGCGAGGGCGATGCCGGTTGTGCCGCCCGGGGGATAGACCTCTACCCAGCGGTAGCGGTCACCGAAGGCGACGTCCGTCCGCTTCTCGAAACCAAGCCCCTCGTAGAACTCGACCGATCGATCCTGGTCAGGCGACGGGATCATCACCAGGTTGATCTCGCCGATCCGGCTCGCCGTCGTGCTCATCTTGCATCCTCCTGGTCGTGGGTTTCAAGACTATGACCACACCGGGCGAGAGAACTCATCGTGACTTCAGGGGCGGTGTATGCCCCGGACGTCCTCCCAGGTGGCCATCAGCGAACCGTAGGGCTGATCGCGCGCCGGGAGAGCGCGCGTTCAGGATGGCGGCCAGTTGAGCTTCGCCGGCCGGCGTGCCTCGCGACGCCAGTCGGCATAGGCCTGCTCCGGGTCGTCGGTCGGTTCGGAGACGGAGGCGTCGTACATGATCCTCCACTGCGAATGCCTGACCCGCACCTGAACTCCGACGGGGCGCACCCGCCGAGGCGCGATCATGCAGGCGTGCAATCGATCACCGTCGGCGTCTGCGAGGACGACATCCATCTGCGCTCGGTCCTCGAGCGCGCCCTGGGACAGGAGGGCTTCCGCGTACGCATCACGGCCTCGGGCCGCGAGGCGGTGGAGACCTTCTCGACCACGCCCGTCGACGTCCTCGTCCTCGATATCGGGCTACCCGACGCCGACGGCCGTGACGTCTGCCAAGCCCTGCGGGTCCACGGCGTGCACAGCCCGGTGATCTTCCTCACCGCCCGCGATGCCCTGACCGACCGCCTGTCGGGATTTCACGCCGGCGGCGACGACTACGTGACCAAGCCGTTTGCGGTGGCGGAGCTCATAGCCCGCATCCGAGTGGCCGTCCGCCGCACGCCAGCGAGCGACGAGCCGTCAACCGACACGCTGCAGGTCGACCCCGTGTCGCACGCGGTTCGCCGTGGTGAACGGGCCGCGAAGCTGACGCCCACCGAGTTCCGCCTGCTCGCGGCGCTGGCCGCCCGCCGCGGAGAGGTCGTCCGCCGTCACGAGCTGCGCGCGGCCGCCTGGCCCGAAGGGGCCATCGTCCACGAGAACACGATCGACACCTACATCGTGCGCCTGCGCCGCAAGCTCGCCGAGGTCTCCGGCGATGAGGAGATCGAGACACTGCGTGGCGTGGGCTACTCGTTGCGATGAGGCGCCTGACGCTTCGCGGTCGCGTGACCCTCGCGACGGTCGGCGTCCTCGCCCTCGGCCTCGCCGCTGTGAGCGTGCTGTTCAACCTGCTGCTCGACGATCAACTGGACGCGGACGCCTCGAGTGTCCTGCGCAGCCGGGTCACGGCGCAGCTGGCGACGCTGGAGGTGCGCGAGGGTCGCCTGCGCACCGAGAAACGCCCGAACGACGCGGCCCTCGATCGCGACTCGTGGGTGTTCATGGGCCGCCGAACGCTCGAGCAACCAGCGAGCGCCCCGCCGGAGGTGAGACGGGCGGTCGCCGGACTCATGGGTACGCCACGCCGCACCGAGCGGACGAGCGGTGCCACGCGCCTGCTCGCGGTCCCGGTGCGCGGGCAGCTCGGTCGGCAGATCGGGACGGTGGTCGTCAGCGTGTCGCTCGTCCCCTACCAGCACACTCGACGCATCGCCCTGATCGGCACGGCCATCCTGAGCCTGGTCCTGCTGGTGGCGGCGCTGATCGCCGTGCGCTGGGCGATGCGTGCGGCGCTGCGGCCGATCGCTGCGATGACCGAGCGTGCCGCCGATTGGAGCGAGCACGATCTGCACCGGCGCTTCGACCTCGGGCCGCCGCGCGACGAGCTGACGGCCCTGGCGGCGACGTTCGACGGACTGCTGCGCCGAATCGAGGCGGTACTGCGCCATGAGCAGCGTTTCTCCGCCGAGATGGCCCACGAGCTGCGCACGCCGCTGGCCGGTCTCCGCGGCGAGGCTGAGCTGGCCCTGCGACGCGGACAGCTCGACGACGGCACACGTACATCCTTCGACCACATCCTCGGCGCCACCAGGCGCATGGGGACCGTGATCGAGACGTTGCTCAGCAGCGCCCGGATGACCGATGGCGCTGGGGGCGGCTCGTGCGACCCGGTGCCCGCGGCACGTGAGGCGGTCGCGGCGGCCGCAGGCGCCGGCGCGGGGCACGGCGTCGAGATCCGTCTGGCCGACCCCATCGAGGACATCACCGTGGATGCGGGGCCCGAGATCGTGACGCAGGCGCTGTACCCGCTGCTGGAGAACGGCGTGCGCCACGCCTCCTCCCTGGTGGAGGTCTCGGTGGCGCCCCACGACGGGACGGTGGCGGTCGCCGTCGTCGACGACGGTCCGGGCTTCGGCGACGGCGCGGACGACGGAGAGGACCTCTTCGCCCCGGGCGTCAGCAGCACCGGAGGAGCGGGACTCGGGTTGCCGCTGGCCCGCCGGCTCGCGCGCAGTTGTGGCGGTGATGTGCGGCCCGTCCCGGGGCCGGGCGGGGCGCGTTTCGAGCTGCGCCTGCCGGGCGGCCCGTCAGCCGGACCCGGGCGATGACGCGACTTTGCCGGCAGTCAGGCTGCGGCCACGATCGCGGCCTACGCTTGGCTGCCTTGAATGCCCACCGGACATGTCGTCGGACAGGAGTCGCCTTGCTGCTCGCGGCCGTGCTTGCCGTTGCCGGCTGCGGCGGCTCCGGCGAACCGCTGACAGGCCGGGGCCGGGGGCCGTCCGGGGGCTCGCCCGCGGTGTCGCCGGGGCGGCGTTCAGCGCCCCCGAACGGTTCGCCGAGGCTGACCGTGCGGCGATCGGGGCGGCTGCCCTCCCCGGTTCAACTGCCCGCGGTGGCGGCTCGGGACGGGGACCTCTTCGTCATGGGAGGACTCGATGCGGCGGATGCATCGGTCGACGCGATCGTGAGCGTGCATGGCTCGGCCGCCCGGCGGTTGGGGCGACTGCCCGCGCCGTTGCACGACGCCGCGGCAGCAACCGCCGGATCGGGCGTGTACTTCATCGGCGGCGGCAACGCGGGCGCTACGAGCCCCGACATCCTCCGCGTCGACCGCGGCGGCGCCGCGGCCGTTGCCGGGCGCCTGCCGGTCGGCGAGTCCGATGTCGCCGCGGCGGCCGTCGGCGCGACGATCTACGTGGTCGGTGGGTTCACCGGGACGGTGCCGCTCCGATCGGTCCTCGCCTTCCGGCCCGGCCATAGTGTGCGCGCCGTCGCCGAGATGCCACAGCCGCTGCGCTATGCCGCGGTGGCTGCCGTCGACGGAAAGCTGCTGATCGCGGGCGGTACCTCGGGTACGAACGCGACCTCGTCGATCCTGCGCTATGACCCGGCGACGCGAAGGCTCGAGCGGATCGGGAAGCTGCCCCATCCGCTCACGCACGCAGCGGGCGCCGGGCTCGGCGGTGCCTTCTACGTCCTCGGTGGCCGGTCCTCGAGTCTCACCGGCCAGCGCTCGACCGTCCTCGGGGTCGATCCCGTGACGGGCCGGACCTGGCGAGCGGGCCGGTTGCCGCGGGCGCTGTCAGACCTCGCCGCCGCGTCGCTGGGCCCGCGCGGCATCGTGGCGGTCGGGGGCCGCGACGCGCAGGGGCAGGTCCACGACGAGGTGTGGAGGCTCTCGCCGAGATGAGGAGCCGACCACTCGCCCTCGGCCTGCTCGTCGCGTCGGCTGCCGCTGTGTCCGGATGCGGATCGAGTCCCGCACCGACGCGACACCCGCCCGCGCATCCCCAGGTCCCGAGCTCAGGGGCTCATGCGCGCGTCGCGACGCCACGGGCAGGCTCCATCCCCGCGCCCCTGGACCAGCGCGACGTCTACGGCGCGGAGCGCCCCGGCCGGCTGAGTCCCGTCGTCCGACACGACCCGGCTCTGGTCTATGTGCCCAACTCGATGTCGAACACCGTCGACGTCATCTCCCAGCGCAGCGGCCGGATCGTGCGCCACTTCGCCACCGGCGCGCTGCCGCAGCACGTCACGCCGTCATGGGACCTGCGCACGCTGTTCGTCACCAACGACCAGGGCAACAGCCTTACCGTCATCGATCCGCGGACCGGTCGGCCCGGAGGGCGGCTGGCGGTCATCGACCCCTACAACCTCTACTTCACCGCCGACGGACGCCGCGCGATCGTCGTCGCCGAGGCGCGCCGCGAGCTCGATTTCCGAGAGCCCCACACGATGCGGCTGCGCAGGGCGCTGCCCGTCCCGCAGTGCCCGGGGGTCGACCACATGGACTTCACGCGCGACGGGCGGATGGCGCTCGTCTCGTGCGAGTTCAGCGGACGGATGATCGTCGTGGACCTCCTGCGCGAGCGAGTGGTTCGAACGATCCCCCTGCGGAGCGGGGCGATGCCCCAGGACGTCAAGATCTCTCCCGACGGCCGCACGTTCTACGTCGCCGACATGGCATCCAACGGCGTCTGGCTCATCGATGCCCACACCTGGAGGGTCATCCGCCTGCAGCCCACCGGCCGCGGAGCGCACGGCCTCTACCCGAACCGCAGCAGCCGCGTGCTCTACGTGACGAACCGCGGGGAGGGAACGATCTCGCTGATCTCCTTCCGGACCCGCCGGCCGTTTCGCAAGTGGCGTTTGCCCGGCCACGCGAGCCCCGACATGGGCGGCCTCTCCGCCGACGGGCGCGTGCTGTGGCTCTCGGGTCGCTACGACGCCGAGGTCTACGCGATCAGCACGCGGACCGGCCGCCTGCTGCACCGCATCCCCGTTGGACAGGGCCCGCACGGCCTCTGCGTGTGGCCGCAGCCCGGCCGGTACTCCATCGGCCACACCGGGATCCTGCGGTGATTCGCCCGCCAAGAGCGCTCAGGAGGGCTTCAGGGATACCGGTGCACAGTCGCGGGCGTGAAGCCGCGGAGCTCCTGGAAACACCGCGCCCGGGTCGCCGTGCACCGCTCGGCGCTGCGGTTGCTCTCTATCGCCCTGGACCTGCGCCCGCGGGAGGCCCGCACGGGCGAACGACCGCGCGTGACCTTCCTGCTCGCCCACGCCTATGGCATCGGCGGAACCACCCGGACGTGCCTGAACCTCGCCGGCTTCCTCTCCGCTGATCACGAGGTCGAGGTGCTCAGCGTTCTGCGGCGGCGCGAGACGCCTCTGTTTGCGCATCCACCGGGCATCACCGTCACGCCCCTCGACGAGAGCTTCGCCCCCGCCGAGCACCCGCTCGTGGGACTGCTACGCCGAGTGCCCAGTGTCCTCCTGCTCCCGGCCGACCGGAACATGCAGCGGCGGACCTCGCTGTACACCGACATCGTGCTCGTGCGGGCGCTGTGGCGTGTTCGCAGCGGGGTGCTGATCGGCACGCGACCCTCACTGAACGCTCTCGCTGTCACCACCCGCCGGCGCGGGCTGGCGGTCATCGCCCAGGAGCACATGAACTTCGAGACCCACCGGGTCGCCATGCGGGCCGAGCTCCTGCGCATCTACCGCACGGCTGACGTCGCGGTCCTGCTGACCGAACGCGACCGCGACGCTTTCCGGTCTGCGCTCGGACCGGGGCCGGCTCTCGCGGTCATCCCCAACGCGGTCCCGCAGCTGCCGGGTGGATCGACCGCGCGCCGTCACCAGGTCGTCCTGGCGGTGGGCCGGCTTACGCGGCAGAAGGGCTTTGACCGGCTGATCCCCGCCTTTGCCGAGGTCGTGCGCACACGTCCCGACTGGACGCTGCGGATCTGCGGGGGCGGGCCCGTGCGCCAGGAGCTCGAGCAGCTCGTCGCTGGGTACGGCCTGGGGGACCACGTGAAGCTGCTCGGACAGGTGCGCCACGTCGAGCGCGAGATGGCGCGTGCGTCGATCTACGTCCTCAGCTCGCGGTCCGAGGGCCTGCCCATGGCGTTGATCGAGGCGATGAGCGAGGGGCTGGCCGTCGTCGCCTTCGACTGCCCCACCGGGCCGGGCGAGATCATCGAGCATGGTCGCACCGGTCTGCTGATCGCCGACGGAGACGTGGCGGGGCTCGCCGACGGCCTGCTGCAGCTCATCGGCGACGAGGGACGCCGGGTCCGCATGGGAGCAGCCGGCAGGCTTCGTGCCGGAATGCTCTCGATCGACGTCGTCGGACCGATGTGGGCCGCGCTGATCGCGGACCTGCTCTGAGCGCCGCGGCGGGCGCGTATGGCGGCCGAGCTCTTCGGTCGGGGCGACGTGCTCCCGCTGTCTTCCCTCAGCGCAACGGTATCTCGACGACCATCCGGGCTCCTCCCAGCGGCGACCCGCTGGCGAAGGCTCGGCCGCCATGCGCCTCGGCGATGGCCTGAACGATCGCGAGGCCGAGCCCGGCGCCGTCCTCGTCCCGGGAGTGCCCGGCATCCAATCGGTGGAAGCGGTCAAAGACGGCTTCACGCTGCGCCTCCGGGATCCCGGGGCCGTCGTCATCGACGACGAAGCGGACCTGGCCGGAGTCGACGTGTGCGGCCAGCTCGATGCGGCCGTGTTCCGCCGTGTGCGCGATCGCGTTGCGCAGGAGGTTGCGCAGCGCCTGCGCCAGGCGATCCGCATCAGCCTCGATGTGAACGGCCGGCACGTCGCCGAGCACGAGGCGTCGTGATGCCGTCTCGGCCATTCCCTGCACCAGATCGTCCAAGAACGCCGGAAGCGCGATGGTCCCCGGCCGCAGAAAGCCGGCGACGTCGGCCTGGGCCAGCAGCAGGAGATCATCGACCAGCCGGTCCATGCGCATGATCTCGGTGCGAACCAGCCGCTCGACCCGGCGGATCTCCTCATGGTCGGGGGCGTCGGTGAGCGCGAGCAACTCGAGCTGGCCGCGGATCACCGTCACAGGCGTGCGCAGCTCGTGCGAAGCGTCGGCCACGAACGCCGACTGGCGGTCAAACGCGTGCTGCAGACGATCGAGCATGTGGTCGAAAGACCTTGCGAGCACGCCGACCTCGTCCTCGCGATCGTCTATCCCCATGCGCGGTCCCAGGTCGCCCCCGTCGACGCGTGATGCGATGCCCGCCATGCGCCGCAACGGCGCCGCCACCCTCGACGCGACGAGCACCCCGCCGAGCAGGGCCGCCAACGTCGCCAGGCCGCCGGCCAGCAGGAAGGCCTTGAGAACGACCTCCTTTGCGCGATCGGTTCCGGCGGTCGGCTCGCCCACCGCCAGACGAGCCAGGGGATGCCCATCGACCCGGACGTCGCGCACCAGGACGCTGAACCGGCCGGCATCCGGAAGCGTGAGCGAGCGGGTTCCCGCCGGCGCGGTGAGGAAGGCTCGGGCCGCGCGGCTCTCCGCGCGCACTGCGGCCGCCGGCTCACCGGGCTCGGGTCCCGCGAGCCCGAGAAGCTCGGGCTCGTTGCTGACCGCGGCCACCCCGTCGGCTGCGACGTAGACGATGTGGTTGGTGGGACGAAACGGCTCGTGGCCGAAAAAGCGCCTGGCGCGCGCGGCGATCGCCCCGGGCTGCGGCGAGCCCGTCGAGACCACCTGCTGGAGCGCGTCCATGTCGGTCCGCAGGTCTTGCGACGCGCGACGCGACAGCCGGCTCGACGTCTCCTGGTAGACCGCCAGGAACGCGACACCGACGCACAGCACGACCACCGCTGTGACCAGCACGGCGATGTGCAGGCGCAGGCCGCGCGGTCGCATCATCCAGCACGAAGGCGGTAGCCGACCGAGCGCACCGTCTCGATCGGGACCGGCCGATCCTCGAGCGCCAGCTTGCGGCGCAGGTAGCCCACGTAGACCTCCACCACGTTCGTCCGAGGATCGTGGTCATAGCCCCACACCGCGCTGAGGATCTGCTCGCGGGAGAGGACGTGGCCGGGATGACGTAGGAAGTAGGCGAGCAACTCGAACTCCTTCGCCGACAGGGAAACCGCCGCGCCCTCCCTGGTCACGGTGCGCCGCAGCAGATCGAGCGCGATGCCGGCGACCTCCATCTGCGTCGTCTCTCCCTGATCGGGGGTTCGCAGGTGAGCCCGCACCCGGGCGAGCAGCTCCTCGACCGAGAACGGCTTGGTCACGTAGTCCGTGGCCCCCGCATCGAGCCCAGCCACCTTGTCGGCCACCTCGCCCCGAGCGGTGAGCATGATCACGGGCAGCGCGGGCTTGGCGCGACGGATTCCGCGCAGGACGTCGAGGCCCTCCCGGCCCGGAAGCGTCACGTCGAGGATCACGAGGTCGATGTCGCTGACCAGCGCCCGGCGCTCGCCCTCGAGTCCGTCGCTGGCATGGTCGACCACATGGCCCTGCGAACGAAGCGCCCGCTCGACGAAGTCGGCGATGCCGAGCTCGTCTTCGACGAGGAGGATCCGCACTCCGGCGATCCTACGAGGCCGGTCCTGCCTAACTGCACGGTTCGCCTCGCTCACGGATAAGAAACCACTCATGAAGCTGTCAGGGTCCGCTCAGGAGCTGCTGCCACATTCCCCACCACGGGTCCGAACCCGGACGAGAATGTCGACACCAGCCAGAGCCCACCGACGACAGACCACTCGCGCTCCACGGGGCGCCGACGGCGACGCGAACCGGTTGGGCTGGGCCTTGTTCCCGCTGCGGCTGTTCCTCGGACTCACGTTCGTCTACGGGGGCATCCAGAAGCTCGGCGATCCCGGCTTTCTCCAGCCTGGCGCACCGACCTACATCGGCACGCAGTTGCGCGGGTTTGCCCACGGCACCCCCGGGGGCTTCCTGCTGCAAGCGTTCGCCATACCGCATCCACGCCTCTCGGGAGTGGGCGTCGCCCTCGCGGAGATCGCGATCGGCTTGCTGGTCACGGCCGGCGTCGCCACCCGGCTCGCCGCCGCAGCGGGCCTCGCGCTCAACCTGGTCCTGTTCCTCACCAACAGCTGGGCCACCTATCCCTTCTTCCTGGGTTCCGACATCGTGTTCGTCTTCGCCTGGCTGCCCTTCGTCCTGGTCGGCGAAAGGCGACAGCCAGCTCTCGCACCCCGGTTGCGACTCCTTGCGCTCACGAGGATGCGCGAGCGCAGCGTGAGGGACAGCACGCCCTCGCGCCGAACGCCCGGCGACTCCCCCGTGGAACCAGAGCTGACGCGGCGAGGGCTCATCGGCACCGGGCTCGCCGTCTTCGGCTCCGCCACCGCAGCGATCGCCGGGGTCTCGTTTCTGACTCGCGGCACGTACGGCATGCCCCGGACGCTCGGCGCCTCGACCTCGCGATCCCGTGTCCGTCCGACCCAGGCCTCCCCGCCGCCGCAGCACGCAGCCGCCAAGACCCCACACCGCGCACCAGCTCTACCGTCGGGCGCCGCCAAGCTCGGACCGGCCAATCGGCTACCCCCTGGACAAGCCGCGACCTATCGCGATCCCGGCGATGGCCAACCCGACATCGTGATCCGCCAAGCCAATGGGGCCCTGGTTGCTCACAGGGCCGTCTGCACCCACGCGGGCTGCACCGTCGGGTACCAGGGAGGTCAGATCGTCTGCCCGTGCCACGGCGCGGTCTTTGACGCCCGTACAGGCGCCGTGGTAAGCGGCCCGGCACCAGCTCCGCTGGCACCGCGCAAGGTGCTCGAGCGCGCTGGTCAGATCTACGCGGTGCCGGGCTGATCACAGCGGCGACCGTCGGCTTCTGCCATCGCGGCGCGGACGACGTCGCTGTCCGACTCGGCGACGTAGCGCTTGGCCAGCGCGCTGGCATCGAGGTAGAGCTTCAGCGCTCGGCGTCCCGCTCGGCGAGCACCAGCGAGGAAGCGCTGCGGCGCGCCCTGGCGAGATCGGGCGCTCGCCTCGGCCGTGCGCGCGCCGGAGGCACGACACGGAGACGGGCAAGGCACGCTCGGCGCCCCGGCGGTGTCACGTTTCGTCGCCATGTCAGCCCGAACGTGACACGGCCGGGCTCCGCGCCTAGATCATCCTCCTGAGCGTGATGACCAGATCGCTCGGGGCGACCCAGCGCGGCTTGTCAGCGTCGCGAACGGCCTGGATGACGTCGTCCGGAGCACCATTGCGCTGTAGGACCTGAACCACCGTCTCCTTGTTGGCGGGGTAGGACAGTCCCTGGGCGTACTTCCGCGTGGCGTCGACCGGCGTCTCTTGCATTCCCCGCTCCCTCAGCTCGTTTACGTGCTCGGAGAACCTATCCGGCTCCATGCCGAGTCGTCCGGCTCGAACTGGAACACTCGCCCTCCGCTCGGGACAAAGCTGGGACAAAGTTCGCCTCAACCGAGGGCGCGTCTGATGCGGAGGTCCCGGAGAACGGGGGTTTTCCAGTGCCCCCTGCAGGATTCGAACCTGCGACCTGCGGATTAGAAGCGGCAACAATT
>JBBPZE010000027.1:0-9935 GCA_038199185.1 Solirubrobacterales bacterium | reverse complement strand
GCCACGAACCGGGCGGGCACGACGACGTCCAGGACGGCCTCCATCCGCCTGGTCGCGTCCAAGCGGCGCGCCTAGCTAGTGGCACCTCCTGCAAGTTCGTTGGCGCTTCGCGGCTGCAAGTCTTCGCCTGGCGGCGTCGTCGGATGCCCCCGTAGCGCTGCTACGACGGCATCCTGCGTCCTTGCCATCCTCGATTTTCGCTCGCCAATCGGACAACGAACTTCCAGGACGCACCACTAGGCGGCGAACGGGAGGGCAGCGCTCGGGAGGACCTGCGCGCCCGCGAGCAGCGCGTCGACCGGTATGCGCTCGTCGCGCCCGTGGACGAGCGCCCGCCGGTCGAGCCACGGTCATGGGTCGCGATGGTACGAGTACCCTGCCGGCCGGGAGCGCGTACCGGCGGGCCGTGCGCACGGCCGTCGGGGGGCCCCGCGACCTCGACCGGCCGGTCGGCGCCTCGACCCGGGGTTGACATCATCGTGGCCGAACCGCTCGAGATCACCCGCAAGCGACCAGAGGAGACTTCGCCCGCATGACGCAGCTATCCGCTACCGATTACCTGTTCACGTCCGAGTCCGTCACCGAGGGCCACCCCGACAAGATGGCCGATCAGATCTCCGACGGCGTCCTCGACGCGGTCCTGCGCGACGACCCCAACGGGCGGGTGGCCTGCGAGACCCTCGTGAACACCGGCCTCGTGGTCGTATCCGGCGAGATCTCGACGACCACCTACGTCGACGTGCCGAAGATCGCCCGCGAGACGATCCGCGGGATCGGCTACGACAACGCGGCCTACGGCTTCGACTGCAACACCTGCGCGGTGATCAGCGCGATCGACGAGCAGTCTCCGGACATCGCGCAGGGCGTTGACGAGGCCTACGAGCGGCGCCGCGACCCGGGCGACGAGGACGAGGTGGACCGTGCCGGCGCGGGCGACCAGGGGATGATGTTCGGCTACGCGACGAGCGAGACGGCCGAGCTCATGCCGATGCCGATCTTCCTCGCCCACCGGCTCGCCCAGCGCCTCGCGCAGGTGCGCCGCGGCGACGTGCTCCCCTACCTGCGCCCCGATGGCAAGACGCAGGTCACGGTCCGCTACGAGAACGGACGTCCGGTCGAGATCGAGAAGGTGCTGATCTCGACCCAGCACAAGCCGGGGGTGGACAGCGACGCCCTCATCACGCCCGACCTGCTCGAGCACGTGCTCGAGCCGATCCTCCCCCGGGACCTCTACGACCGGTCGAAGCTCGAGGCGAACTTCCTGGTCAACCCCACGGGTAAGTTCGAGATCGGCGGCCCGATGGGCGACTGCGGGCTCACCGGACGCAAGATCATCGTGGACACCTACGGCGGCATGGCGCGCCACGGCGGCGGCGCCTTCTCGGGCAAGGACCCGTCGAAGGTGGACCGCTCGGCCGCCTACGCCGCGCGCTACGTGGCCAAGAACGTCGTCGCCGCCGGCCTCGCCGAGCGCTGCGAGCTGCAGGTCGCCTACGCGATCGGCGTCGCCCATCCGGTCTCGATCATGGTGGAGACCTTCGGCACGGAGAACGTCCCCGTCGCCAAGATCCACCAGCTCGTCGGCGAGCACTTCGACCTGCGCCCGGGCGCCTTCCGTGTGGAGCTCGACCTGCACCGGCCGATCTACCAGAAGACGGCAGCGTACGGTCACTTCGGGCGCGAGGACCACGACTTCACGTGGGAGAAGACGGACAAGGCGGCCACGCTGCGCGAGGCGGCCGGGCTGGACGCGCGGATCCCGCAGGGCATCGCGACGTAGCGCCGTCAACGGGAGGACCGCGGCGACTGACAGCTCCGTGCCGACCCGAAGAGATCAAGCCCCCAGAGAGAGGAGACAGCATGCCCATCCCCACCGAGCTCGTCGGCTCGCTGCCGCGACCGATGAAGCTCCAGGAGGCCTACGCGGCCTACGACGAGGGCAAGATCACGTTCGAGGACCTCCAGGCCGAGCAGGACACGGCCGCCGAGGACTCGATCAAGAAGCTGGAGGCGACCGGCGAGACCTACGTCACCGACGGCGAGCAGCGGGAGTCGAGCTTTGCCACCTACCCGCTCACCGACACGCTCGCCGGCACGGGCCTCGCCGACAACCTAGCGGGCGACGGCCAGTACTTCGCGATCTTCGACGACGGCCATCACCGGCAGCTCCCGCGGCTCACCGGCGGTCCCTTCCGCTACAAGACCTTCGCCGCCGAGTTCGTGGCGAAGAACAAGCAGATCGCGTCCAATCCGGTCAAGCAGGCGGTGATCTCGCCATCGATGATGATGCTGCTCTATCCGCTCGACGGTGAGATCGACGACTATCCCCGGGACCAGTTCCTGGGCGACGTGGTCGACGAGTGCGAGAAGGACATCCGCCAGGCCTTCGAGGCCGGAGCGGAGCGGGTCTCGATCGACTTCACCGAGGGCCGGCTCGCGAACAAGAACGACTCGCGCAACCCGTGGACCGGCAACGACATGCTCCAGGAGTTCATCGACCTGAACAACCGGGTCCTCGACCGCTTCTCGCCCGAGGAGCGTCGGAACATCGGGATCCACACGTGCCCCGGCGGGGACATGGATTCGGTGCACTCCAAGGAGGTCCCCTACGAGAAGCTGCTGAACCACATGTTCGACCTCAACGCGGGCTACTTCCTCATCCAATGCGCGAGCGAGGACGACCGGGAGAAGGTGTACGAGCTCTGCGGCAAGAACAGTCGCGAGGACGCGAACGGCGTCGCGCAGGTCTGCTTCATGGGCGTGATCAACCCGCTCTCGCCGGACGTCGAGACCTCCGAGCAGGTCAAGAACGAGCTGCTCACGGCGGCCAAGTACATCCCGAAGGAGCGGCTCGGGGCCACCGACGACTGCGGGTTCTCGCCCTTCAGCCGGGACGAGAAGCCCAAGCACGGCTCCCCGGACTTCGCCCGGGACATCGCCATGCAGAAGATCTCCGCGCGGATCGAGGGCGCGCGGATGGCCTCCGAGGAGCTCGGGATCTAGGCGCGGCCGCTCGGCTGGGCGGCCGCTCCGGCTTCAGGCTGCCGCGGGCACCGGCCCGCGGACGACCTCGTCCGCGTGCAGCCGCCCGATCTCGGCATCGGTCAGCCCCAGCACGTCGGCGAGCACCTCGTCCGTGTGCTCCCCGAGCGTGGGCGCGGGGCCCACGGGCACCCGCTCGCAGGCCGCGAAGCTCAGCGGCGAGCCGGGCATCAGGTAGGTGCCGATCCCGGGCTGCTCGACGTCGGCGAACATCGGGTTGGCCGGCGAGCAGCGGGGGTCGTGCTCGACGAGCTCCTTGAACGACTGGTACGGGCCCCAGGCGACATCGTGGGCGTCGAAGATCTCCCTGATCTCCGCGAGCGTGCGGCGCGACGTCCAGGGCTTGAGCATGGCGCCGATGACCTCCCGGGCGACGAAGCGGTCGCCCTCCTTCTCGAGGTCGACGTCCATCATCTTCTCCAGATGCCCGAACGTGTCGGCGAGCCCGGTCGCCTCGACCAGGTTCTTCCACTGGCGGAGCGTCAGGGCGACGACCATGATCCGTGACCCCTCCCGGGTTAGGAAGTCGCGGCCGAAGGCGCCGAAGAGGTAGTTACCGTCCTTCGGGCGGTCGTGCCCGTTGATCTGCACCTCGGCGATGTTGCCGAGGTGGCCGACCATCGCCATGGCAACGTCGGAGAGCGCGACGCTGACGAGCTGGCCCTCGCCGGTGAGGCGTCGGTGGCGCTCGGCCGCCAGCAGGGCGGCGGCGGCGAGCGTGCCCGTGATCGCGTCCCACGCCGGCAGCAGGTGGTTGAAGGGCACCGCGAGATGCCGGGGGCCGGTCGCCCACGGGAAGCCCGTCGCCGGGTTGATGGTGTAGTCGACGGCCGAGGAGCCGTCGTGGTTGCCGAGGATGCTGACCGTGATGAGGTCGGCTCGGCGCTCCGCGAGGGCATCGTGAGCGAGCCAGCCGCGGAGCGGGAAGTTGGTCAGGAACAGCCCGGCCTCGGGCCCCGGGGCGCCGACGAGCTCGGCCACGAGCTCCTGGCCGGCCGGCGCGCGCAGGTCGAGCTGGATCGAGCGCTTGCCCTTGTTCATCCCGGCCCAGAAGAGGCTCTTGCCGTCCTCGGTCAGGGGCCAGCGGGTGCGGTCGAGCCCGCCGCCGATCGGGTCGAAGCGGATGACGTCGGCGCCCAGCTGGGCGAGCGTCATCCCGCCGAGCGGGGCGGCGACGAAGGCGGAGCCCTCGATGACCCGCAGCCCGTCGAGGATCCCCGTCATGCCATCACCCCCAGGAAGCGCCAGTCGAGCACGTCGTCGAGCTGGCCGCCGCCGTCCCGGTCGGCGCGCACGAGGGCGCGGAGGTCGACCAGCCCGGCGTGCGCGAGCGCATGCTTGGCCTCGAGGCTCAGCTCGAGGCTCAGCACGTCGCCCTCGAAGACCGGGGCGAGGTGCTCGCAGCTGCGCCAGGCGATGATCGTGACGAGGTTCGGCAGCGCGCGCGTGGCCAGCGCGGCGGCGACCGAGATCGTGTGCCCGCCGTAGACGAGGCGGCGGCCGTGGGACGTGGCGCCGGCGTCCGCGTGCGCGGCGGCCAGGTTCAGCGTGAGCCGCACGAGCTCGGGCGCGGCGGTGACCGTCTCCCGGCCCTCGAGCTCCCACACGGTCGCGGCCGCGAGGTCGGCGAAGTGCTCTCCGCTGGCGCGCCCGCGCCAGTGCTCCCAGCGCCAGTCCGCCGGCACGGCCGCCTCCACCTGGGCCATGTCGAGCTCGGCCGGGATGTCCTCGAACTGGTCGGCATGGCCGGTCTGCGTCTCGGCATTGCGCAGCGGCATCATCGGACAGCGCCAGAAGTCGAGCACCGGCTCGCCGTGCTGGTTGTCGGTGCGGATCCGCAACGCGACGAGACCCGTGGCCGATCCGTCGGGTCGGGGACGGTTCTGCCGGAGCCCGACCACCTCGGTGCGGGTGCGCAACGTGTCGCCGAGGAACACGGGCCGTAGGAGGACGAGCCCCCGATAGAAGAGGTTCCCGCGCACGCGCTGGGTGGGGCCTGTGGACTGGCCGATGGCCACGTCGCAGACGAGGTTCGGGTGCGCGAGGGGGGCATCGGAGCCGGTCACCGCCCGGCTCAGGTCCGCGTCGAGCGCCAGGCGCAGGCGATCCCCGGTGCAGGCCTGATGCATGGCGGCGTGGCCGGTGGTGAGCGTGAGCGCGGGAGCGTCGTCGAAGACCTGTCCGACCTCGAAGTCCTCGAAGTGCGGGCCGCCGATCCGAATCCGCTCCCCCACGGGCATACCTGGCTCCTCTCGGTGCTCCCGGGAACCGGAGACCCCGCGTCCCGGCGCGTCGACGCAGCCTAGCCGAACTCGGGCGCGCGGTGGCTCTATGCTCGGGCCGATGCGAGCCCGTAGATCCTGCCTGTCGGTTCCCGGCGCCTCGGCCAAGATGCTCGACAAGGCGCGGGGGCTGACCGCCGACGAGGTCATCCTCGATCTCGAGGACTCCGTCGCTCCCGGCGAGAAGGACGAGGCCCGGAGCGCGGTTGTGGCCGCCGTGCGCGACGGCGAGTGGAGCGCCGCCACGGTGAGCGTCCGGATCAACGCACCCGTGAGCCCGTGGTGCTACCGGGACGTCATCGAGCTCGTCGAGGGCGCCGGAGAGCGACTGGCCTGCCTGGTGATCCCCAAGGCCGAGCGAGCCAGCGACGTGGACTTCGTCGCGCGCCTGGCGCAGATGGTCGAGCAGTCCGCCGGCCGCGAGCGGCCGGTCGCGCTTCAGGGCCTCATCGAGACCGCGACCGGCCTGCGGCACGTCCACGAGGTAGCCCATGCGAACGAGCGGCTCGAGGCGCTGATCGTCGGCTACGCCGACCTCGCCGCCTCGCTCGGCCGCTCACCGGGCTCGCCGGACGATCCTCCGACCGAGCGTTGGAGCTGGGTGCTCGACACCGTGCTCGTGGCGGCCCGTGACGCCGGCGTGCAGGCGATCGACGGCCCGTACCTCGACATCGCCGACGTGGAAGGGTGCCGCCGGTGGGCCCAGGGCGCACGGGCGCTCGGCTACGACGGCAAGTGGGCGCTGCATCCGGACCAGGTCGCGCCACTCAACGAGGTCTTCAGCCCCACCGCCGACGAGCTCGAGCAGGCCGCCGCGGTCCTCCGAGCGCTCGAGGAGAGCCGCGGGGTCGCCCTGCTCGACGGGGAGATGATCGATGAGGCCAGCCGCAAGCTCGCCGTCGAGACGATCGCCCGCGGCGAGGCGGCGGGGGCGACTAGCCCCTCGTAAGGCGCCCCCATACCCACCCGCTGGCGTCGTGACTCAACGGCATCAAACGTTATGATGTCTTGATGCGCACGACGATCACCCTCGATCCCGACGCCGACCTCCTCATCAAGCGGACCATGGCCGAGCGCGGCCTGACCTTCAAGCAGGCGGTCAACGAGGCGATTCGCGCGGGACTGGCTCCGCCCCGCGGGAGGGCGAAGCCCGCTTTTCGCACCCACGACATGGGAGAGGCGCTCGTCGACGTCACGAAGGCCCTGCGGCTGGCCGGCGAGCTCGAGGACGAAGAGCTTGCCCGCGAGCTCGCCCAGGGCAAGTGAGCATTTGGTCATCGTCGACGCCAACGTGCTGTTGCACGCCGTGAACGAACGGGCGCGCGACCACGAGACGGCACGCGCCTGGCTGCTCGGCGCGCTGGGCGGGCGTGAGGCGCTCGCCTTCTCCTGGACCGTCCTCCTCGCCTTCCTGCGCCTGGCCACCCATCCCGCCGTCTTCCCGCGCCCGCTGAGCACCGAGCAGGCGATCGACGAGGTCGAGAGCTGGACCGGCGCGTCGTCTGCCGTGCTCGTCGGCCCGACGAGGCGGCACCTACCCCTCCTGCGCGGTCTGCTCTCCCGCACCGGTACGGCCGGGAACCTCGTGGGAGACGCGCACCTCGCGGTCCTCGCGCTCGAGCATGGCGCGACGGTGGTCTCGTTCGATCGCGACTTCGGTCGCTTCGAGGGCGTCCTCTGGCGGCTGCCGGGCTGAGAACGAGTGCCGTCGCCCTACCGGCACCATTCAGCCTCGTGCCGCCCCGGACCCCGCTGCGCCCCGCTGGATCGTTGCTTTCCGTGCGCGGGGTGCGGGTGCGGGCGTCGTGAGCGCCTCTCCGAGGGGTTTGATCGTCGACGAGAGGTTGTCCCGTAGTTCGTAGAACTTGAGGTGGCGGTTCTCCCGCCTCGTCCGCTCCTGCTGGGAGCGTGGCGAGTGCGAAGTCAGTCCATTCGAGACAGGAGAACCGCCATGAGGAACGTAGACGAAGGTGCCGACGCTCTCGGCGAGACGAAGTTCGACGCGTTGCCCGCGCGTGTGCAGGAGGCGCTCGGCGAGCTCGTCGGCGCGGCCAAGGAGGGGCTGCTGGCGTTGAGCGTCGGCGTCGGGCTTGGGGTGTTGGCCGAGTTGATGGGCGAGGAGGTCGATGACGTGGTCGGCCCGAAGGGTTCGCCCCGTAGTCCGCGTGCGCGAGCGCCTGAAGCTCGCGGAAGATCCGCCTGGCGTTGGCGTCGCTCATGCCAGGATCACCTTGAGCGCCTCGGCCATCCGCCGCGCGCCACCGAGCTCACGGGCAAGCGCGTTGAGCTTGAGCAGCTCCCCGTCCGCAAGCCGCGCGTAGCGGGTCAGGGCCGACAGTGCGACGTCGCGCCCGACGGCGTGCTGTAGTCGCATCGCGTCGACCACACAGCGCTCGGGCGAGTAGATCCAGAACGACTCTCCAGCGTCGGTGCGCTGCTCGACGCGATCAAGGCCAAAGGTCTCGGCGGCGAAGCGGTGCAGCGTCGTGGCCGGCACGTCGATCTTCGGCCAGTGCGCGCCACGCGCGACGGCGAGATGGATGCTGTCGGGCAGCTCGTCGCAGAGGTCCCAGTACGACAGACCGGAGTTCAGGCAGATCGTCCCGTTGGGGATGCGGGCCGCGAGCGCCGCGAACTCGGTGTTGGCGGCCGGGTCGCTGTCGACGGGCTGCATCACCCCGCGCGAGAGCACTCGCAGCAAGCCCTCATCACGCAGGCGGTAGATGTCGTGGCGAGCGATGCCGACGTTCACGGCATCGCGGACCCGGAAGGGCCGACTGCCGAAGTGCGCCTTGATCGTGGCGAGGTCCACACGAGCCATCCCGACAAATCCTAACCACCTTCCTGCGTCGTGGTTAGCTCTTGTTGGCGGGCCAACGTACACCGCGCACGGGTGGCTGAGGATGGCACACGTCCTCGCCGTGTCCACTGGTGACGTTCCGCGCGTGGCACCGCGCTTGCGACGATCACCGCGACCGCCCGCGTTCGTGCGGTCACTGTCTGCACCATGCCGCCTGCGCCTCAGGCCGGCAGGCGCGCTCCGTCAAGCCTTCCCGTGTCGCGGGCGACACGCTCGCACAACCTTTCGCGCGCTTACCCGTGAGCGGCTGTGTTTTCGGCCGCTCGTTGCGAGTGTCCATCGGCGTCGGTCCGCGGGCGGACGTGGACGGAATGACGCCCCAGGAGTCCACCCCCCTCTCCCCAGCCTCCCGCCGGCGCTTGGTCTGCCGCACGCGCTGGCACTGATCTCACCACCGTCCGCGTCCACCACTCTCACCCCTTGACCGCACGCCCCCCCGCCCCGCGGGTAAACGACGCCGCACGCACGCGAATTCAGGGATCGACCATCCAGTCGCCTGCCCGGTCGTCTACTCGTCGAGGGCGCTCAAATCGGTGCGCCCCGGGCGGGACGACGTCCCGAAGGCGACATGCGCGATGCGTGCTGGCGCCCGCCGCCGCGCCTCGGGGCCGTCGACACACGCGCGCGTGACGTTGACCACGCTATAGGGGGCGAACGTCACGCGCGCCATCTCGGCGCGGCCGTCGGCTTGGTCGCGGGCCCTCTAGCTAGGCGCAGTCCGCCCTGACGCGGTCGACGCGCCACGCGGTTCCGGAGCGCACCGTGTCGACCTGGCCTGCGCAGTGCTCGGTCCGACTCGTCTGGACCGAGGTCGTGCGCAGGGAGACGGTGGCCGCGTCCGGCGCGGTCTGCGTGCTCGAGAGTTGCTGGAAGGTGATCCGTCGGACCGACGTGAACAGGTTTCGCAGCCCCGACGCCCCCTGGAGCTGGACGCGCGCTGCGGGTGTGAGGAGCGCTCCCGCCTCGGTGAAGCGATGCGCCGCCGCGCGCGTGTAGAAGTCGTGCACCGCGGCCTCGGGAGTTCCCCGCGCCGGCGCGGCCGGACCCGCCCCCGGAGCCGGACCGGCACGGGTCGGCGCCCGTGCACTGGCGCCCGGCCGGGTCGCCGACGAGGCTCCGTCCCCGTCCGAGCCGCCGCCTGTCGTGAGCAGCACCGCCGCGAGCGCACCGGCGCCGGCGAGGATGGCGAGCACGGCGAGGGGCCGGCCGTGTCGGGTCCGACGCTGCCGGCCGGGCACCGCCACGCGCGCCGCGGTCGACCGGGTCGCCGCGGGGTTCCCCGGAGCCCCGGCGCGCCCGCCGGCCTGCACGGGAGCGGACGCACGGGTCGTGTCGGGCTCGGCCCGGGACTCGAGCTCGACCGTCGGCCGGGGCTCGCGCAGCGACGCGCTCACCGTCTCCATCAGTGCACCGGCGCGTGGCGGCCGCCGAGCGGGATCCCGCGCCATCCCCTCCGCCAGCGCGTCGGCCACGGCGGGCGGGGCGTCGGGCCATGCCTCGCGCAGGTCGGGCGGCGGCTCGTTGGCGATCCGGCTCATGACCTCCATCGGCATCGTGCCGGTGCGCGCGCGGCGACCGCCCAGGACCTCGTAGGCGAGCGCCGCGAAGGCGTAGACGTCCGCCGCGGCCGTCACCCGCTCCGTGGACTCGAGCTGCTCCGGCGCCATGTAGGCGACGGTCCCGAGCGCCGCGCCGGTCCGGGTGATCCGGGTCGACTCGACACCGGTCGCGATGCCGAGGTCGGCGAGCTT
>JBBPZE010000026.1:0-10722 GCA_038199185.1 Solirubrobacterales bacterium | reverse complement strand
TTGCGACGGAGTAGCTGGGCCTCGTCTGGATCCCGGGGACGTTCACGACGGTAGGGCGGGAATGCCTGTTGGATCTCGCGCGTGCGCGCCAGCGTCTCATCCTGTTGGCGAGCACGGTCAGCCCAGCTGGGCACGTATGCGGTGCTGTCGATCCGGACCCTCATCCCTTGTCGATCTTAGGGTCGTTGAACATCTTCGAACGCAAGTCGCGTGCCAGCACGTGCAACTCGTCCGTCTCGAACACCGCGCCTTCGCGAGCGCGGAGTCGAAGTCGCTCGAACGCATCGAGAGCATCGAGGAGTCCGCTTGCTTGGGCGCGTTCCGTCAGCGCCTCGCGGTCGATGCCGGCCTGGTTGAGCAGCACCGTCGCCTGATTGGCGGGATCGATATGTCCGGTGCCGACGAACTCGTCGATCCGGTGGACGATGATGTCCTCGCGCCTGAGCATCAAGATGCGGTCGCCACCCGGAAGCGGGACCTCGACTGCTGTGTCAAGCGGATCGAGATGGTCGCCAGGCATCTCCCAGATGATGTCCTGGTCTGGCAGCGAGAACAGTCGCCCGCTGCGCTCGAAGCCCAGCTCGTCGAGACGACTCAGCACCTCTTCGCTGCTCGGAAGCAGAACGTCGATGTCATCGGTGGCGTAGTCGCGTGTCCAATACTCGACCACCAGACCGCCCACGACAACGGGACGGAACCGAAGGTCGGCGAGCGCCCGGTCGACGGCAGCAACGACCCGGAGCATGCGTTCGACTCGATCGGTCGCGCGCAGGGCATCGGCGAGGGCGCGCCTGCCGTCTTGTATCGCTGTCGCTCGCGCCTCTCGGGCCACGCCCGGAACGTACGCCTCCACCCGGACCTCTATCGACCTGGGTACCAATTTTGTGCGCACCGGAGCGAACTGAGCGAACCAGAGCTGACGTCACATCCCCGTGCGGGCGGGAGATGCCCTCATGGGCCCGTGTTCGAGCCCAGTATCGCCCACCTCGAAAGCCCCGCTGCGGCTGCGGCGGGGTTTTCGCGTTCTTGGCTACCAATCTTGCCTACCATTTCGTGCATGGGAAGCTAGCGCCGCATGTCGATCCCGCTGCGGTTTTGGTCCCGGTGGTCGCGGGTTCGAGTCCCGTCGCTCACCCCTCGTACGGCCCGTTACGGTGGGCCGTTTGCGTTCTGCGCACCGAATGTGCGCGAGCGCTAAGCAGATCCCGGATCTGGTCGACCTCCCGGACCCATCTCCGCTCCCGATAGACCCGAGGAGCATCCCGGCCAATGTCGGCGCCGCCTGAATACTGACCCCTCCCGCCGGTCGAATTCTGACCCTTCTCGGTCGGCGGCCAGCGCTCCGGTGGTCACGACCAACGCCAGCAGACCGAGCGTGACATGGAGGCCGCCGAGCAAGGCCGTGGCGGTGATGACCGGAGCGGGCCGGGCCAGGCGCCGTTGCCCGTCCTCGAGGCTGTCCTGCCAGATCTCGTGTGGGGGGCGCCGATCACGGCGGGGCGGGGATGGCGTCACGCGCCCTGCCCGAGGTTGCGCATCAGCCCTCCGTCCATGAAGTAGGTGCTGCCAGTGACGTAGTCGCTGTCGGCGGAGGCCAGGAAGACGGCTAGGCGGCCGATCTCTGAAGGCTGCGCCGCCCGCTTCCAGGGGATGCTCTTTACCTGCTCCTCGAGCAGATCGGGATCGTCGATGGCCGCTTGGTTGAACGGCGTGAGCACCATCCCCGGGCCCAGGTTGTTGACGTTGATCTTCAGCGGCGCGAGCTCCAGAGCCATCGTCCGGGTGAGGTTGCGCAGCGCGCCCTTGGAGCAGTCATAGTCGGCGCCACCAGGGTTGGGGATGTCTTGGTGCACGGAGGTGACGTTGATGATCTTGCCGCCCGGCGCGTCGCCGGCCTTGCGGATCTGGATGTAGCGGCGGCAGCAGAAGAACGCCCCGTAGAGGTTGGTCCTGATCGCCCGGTCCCAGACCTCGGTGGCGAGCTCTCCCACTTCGGTCCCCGAGGCGTCGATGCCGGCGTTGTTCATGAGGATGTCCACCCGGCCGAACGCGTCGAGCGCCTCGGCGAAGAGCCGTTGCACCTGCTGCTCGTCGCTGATGTCGGCCTGCACGACGATCGCTCGCTGGCCCGTCGCCTCCACCGCCCGGCGGGTCTCCCGCGCCCCGTCGGCATCCTCGAGGTAGTGGACCACGACGTCGGCCCCCTCCTTGGCGAACTCGATCGCGCTGCCCTGCCCGATCCCGGAGTCCGAGCCGGTGATGAGCGCCACCTTGTCCTGCAGTCGTCCGGTGCTCACGCGTTGCCTCCTGGTTGATCCTGGGTGTTGGCGGCCTGCATCCCGGCCGTCTCGGTCAGCCGCCACGCGGCGTTGATGAGCCCGACGTGGGAGAACGCCTGCGGGAAGTTGCCCAGCAGCTCCCGCCGGTCGGGGTCGGCCTGCTCGGCCATCAGGCCGAGGTCGTTGGCGTAGGAGGTGGCTCGCTCGAACCACGCCTCGGCGCGAGCGAGCTCCCCGCGCAGGGCCAGGCACTCGACCAGCCAGTAGGTGCAGATCAGAAAGCCCATCGCGTCGTCGGGCCAGCGGCGGACCAGGCCGACGTCGCCGAGCTCGCGCTCGATCGCCTCGACCGTCGCCCACATCCGTTCGTCGTCGGCGGGCAGGAAGCCCACGAGCGGCAAGAGGAGGACCGAGGCATCCAGCTCGTCGGATCCGAAGGCGCCGGTGTAGGCCCCGGTGCGCTCGCTCCAGCCCTTGGTCAGCACCGCGGTCCGCACGCGGTCGCGCGCCTGCGCCCAGCGCTGCACGGGCGCGTCGTCGCCCAGCAGCGGCGCCAGCTGCACCGCCCGGTCGAGCGCCACCCAGCACAGCACCTTCGATGACAGGTACTGGCGGCTCGCGTCGCGGGCCTCCCACATCCCGGCGTCGGGCTCGCGCCAGGTGCTGGCCGCCCGGTTCGCCAGCGCGACGAGCAAATGCCGGGTGGGGTCGTCCAGCTCGCTGAGCTGCTCGCGCATCTGCAGGGCGGCGTCGAGCACCTCGCCGAGGACGTCGAGCTGGGTCTGGTTCCAGGCGCCGTTGCCCAGTCGCACGGGCCGGCTGCCGCGAAACCCGGGCAGGTGGGCGGCCTCGTGCTCGGTCAGGTCGCGCTCGCCCTCCACCCCGTACATGATCTGGACCCGTTCGTCCCCGATGTCACCAGCCGCCTGCGTCATCCACGTGAACAGGCGGCTCGCCTCGTCGGGGCACGCGGCGATCCACAGCGAGCGGATGGTCAGGCTCAGGTCGCGCAGCCAGGCGTAGCGGTAGTCGAAGTTGAGCGCTCCGCCGATTGCCTCCGGCAGCGAGGTCGTGGCCGCGGCGACCACCGCTCCGGTCGGCTGATAGGTGAGCCCCTGCAGCACCAGTGAGCTTCGGCGCACTGCCTCGGTGTGGCGACCGTCGTAGCCGGTGTGCAAACCGGCCCACGACTCCCAGGCGGCGATCGTGTCCTCGAGAGTCGCCTCATCGGTGGGCTCGGCGGTGCTCGACCCCGCGAACGAGGGCGCGAACGCGAGCCGGAAGTCCACGCGCTCACCCTCATGGACGGTGAAGGCGGCCTCCGCGCGACCAGGGCGACACGACAGCGAGAGCGGGGCGGTGAGGGCCAGGCGGACGGGCCCCCCTCGGGCGATGGGGCCATCCGGGGTGCCGACGATGTGCGGGACGGTCAACCCGTATTCCATGCGCGGGACCAGCTCGGTGGTCATGGCCACCGCGCCGCGGCGCCCCTCCACGCTTCGCAGCACCACGTGGGGACTCTGGCGTCCGATGTCGTGGCCGCGCGCACCGAGCTCCAGGCCGAGGGCATCGGTCACCGACACCTCTCCGGCGCTGGTGGTGTAGACGGTGCGCAGGACGAGCGTGTCGCCGACGTATGCGCGGTCGGTCTCGAACTCCGCGGTCGGCCGCAGCGACCAGTGTCCTGCGTCGGGGCCGAGCAGGCGGCCGAACACCGACGCAGAGTCGAAGCGCGGGACGCACCACCAGTCGATCGAGCCTTCCCGATCGACGAGCGCGGCCGAGTGGCAGTCCGACAGGAACCCGTAGTCGTCGATCGCGCCCGTCGAGATCACCGAGCCTCGTGCTGCACGCACGCGCCGGCCGCGGCGTTCGCCGCGGCCGGCGCGTCCGGGCCGGGGCTCACGCCTGCGCGCCCGGGTTCGGTGCGACCTGATCGATCACCGGCTCCTCCTCGGTGAAGGCCACCGTCGGGCAATTGATGACGAAGCCACCGGCCCCGTAGGGCGCGCCCAGCGGCCCGGTCAGGAGGTCCGGGCGCTGGGCGGCGAGGTTGAGGATCTTGTTCTCGTCGTCTTGGCGTGTGTTGAGCTTCATCCTGACGGCCTTCTTGGTCCACTCGCCGATCTGCGCGTCCCAGAGGGGGCTGTAGGCGTTGGCGTGCCGGGGGTCGGCCAGCGACGGGAAGTCGCCGAGCACGTTGAGGGTGTCACCGTCGCGGTTGGCCAGCGTGTCGATCAGGGCCTTGTTGGAGAGGCTCGCGTCCTCGGTGGCGTGCCCGTCGGCGATGAGGTGGCTGAGCCCCTGGGACTCAGGGTTGTCGCGCCCGGTCTGCCCGTTGGTGAACAGGAAGATCCGCTCGCGCGCGGCGCCGAGGAAGTCGTCGCCCCCCAGGAACGGCGCCTTCTGCAGCGCCGGGGTGAACGTCGCGCGCTCCAGCGTCGCCGCGACCGGGTCGGAGGCCTCGGTGCTCAGGTAGAAGATCTTCTGCCCCGCCTCGCGACCCCCGACGAGGAGGACCTCGACCGATCCGGGCTGGAACTGCCCCGACGGCGTGCGCGAGGCGGGCGTGGGGAGCTTGACCGACAGCACCCGGTCGGCGGTGTTGGAGTGCTTCTCGAGATCGAAGTTGCCGTTGCCGGTCGCGATGATCGGTGCGTTGTAGACCACGCTCGAGCCCTTGATGCGGATGAACGGGCTGTAGCGCGGACCGGCCACGGCGCCGGGCTTGGCGTCGGCTGGTGGGAACGCGGTCTTGCCCGCGGCCGGGCCGGCGACCAGCTTGCGGTCGGGGGAGAAGTTCGGGACGCCCTGGAAGTGCACGACGCCCTCACCGAACGCGTTCTTCTTGGCGCTGGTCAGCGTCACGTCCTGCACGCATTTGGGACAGCCGATGCCCATGTTGGCCAGCTTGGGCGAGAAGTTGACGTTGAGATCGTGGGCCAGGCCGAAGTCCGACGCCTCGGTGAGGATGAACCACACGGTCTTGCCCCCGAACTCGCCCTTGTGGAGGGGCAGCGTCACCGAGCTATGGGTGAGGTCGACGCCGAGCGCGCTCTTCAGGACGACCTTGCTCTTGTCGAGCAGCTTGTCACCCGGGGGCGCGAACTTCACCGGCGGGCCGCTGCGCTCCTCGATCTGCTTCTCGCTGGGCCCTGTGGCCGAGGCCGAGCTCGACGCCGAGGCCGAGCCGCCGCCCGAGCTCGACGCCGAGCCGCCGCCGCAGGCCGCCAACGACAGTGCGACGGCCAAGGTGCCGACGATCGCTCCCAGGAGGGCCTTCATCTGATGTGATCGCGGCATGGAGAACCTCACTGTTCGTAGTTGTCTGACCATGTGGTTGATCCTCCGCTGTTCCTACCGTTTCCCGGTGTGGGAAGAAACCTTACGATTTGCGAGCGGGCAGTAAGGGATGCTTCACGCTCGGATGCCCGCGGACCGTGGTGTCCCGATCGGTCAGGCTTGGAAGCGCAGGTCGCCGGCGATCGCCTCGATGACCTCGATCATGCTCTTGACCGCCGGCGATCGATAGGCGCCGGTCGGCCAGGCCAGCGCGACGTGGCGGACGGGCGCGTTCATGAGCGGGCGGATCACGACGTCGGCGCGCAGCGCGCTGGCGGCCAGCCGCGGAAGCAGGGAGATGCCCAGACCGCTGGCCACCAGCGCCTGCTGGGCCTGGAAGTCCGCAGAGCGGTACGTGGCCTGGAACATCAGCTCCACTCCGGCTTCCGCGCAGATGTGCTCGAGGTCCATGCCCCACGGTGCACAGCCGACCGGGCTGCCGATGATGCGCTCCTCGGCGAGGTCTGCGAGCTTGACCTCCTCGCCCGCGGCAGCCAGGCGGTGGCTCTCGGGAAGGAGCAGCAGGAACGGATCGTCGAACAGCGGCAGCATCTCGATCTCGTCCTCGCGAGCGACGAGGTTGCCCTCGTAGTCCATGGCCGCGGGCCAGTTGTCGAGGGAGAAGATCAGCGCCAGGTCCAGCTCGCGACTGTGCAGACGTGCGGCGCTCTCGTAGGGCTCGCCGTCGAGAAGCTGCAGGTCGACCTCCTCGTGGCGCCGGTGGAACGTGGCGATCGCCGGCGCGGCGATGGTGGCGGTCGCGGTGGGGAACGATCCGAAGGCCAGCCGCCCTCCTCGCGCCTTCGTGATCCCCGCGACCTCAGCACGGGCGTCGAGCAGGTGGCGGCGGATGGCCTCGGCGTGCAGGAGCAGGGCGTCACCCGCCTCGGTGATGCGGACCCCGCGCGGGCTGCGCTCGAAGAGCACCGCTCCGGCGTCGCGCTCGAGCAGGCCCATCTGCTGGGAGATCGCCGAGGGCGTGAAGGACAGCGCTGCGGCCGCCCTGGTGAAGCTCCCGTGCTCGGCGACGGCGAGGAGCATCTCGATGCGGCGTTCGTCGAGCATGAAGGACTGCTTACCCCATCATCATAGATCGTAAGTTTTCCGTAATGACAGCTTGCCTGGTCCTGGCCTCACGACTGGCCGGGCGCGTCGCGGCGAACCGGGGCGTGTGAAGCGATGCTTACAGCATGTTCACCGATCGTTCAGTTATGAGCAAGGCAGCGAGGGTAACGAGCATTACATGGCCATGACGGGAGCCCTTGCCGATCCCTCGGTGCGCACGCGGGTCGCGGCGGGCGGCTCGCTGGCCGAGGACGTGCTCGACGGGCTGTCGCGCCCGTTCAAGGAGATCCCACCCAAGCACCTCTACGACGACCGCGGAAGCCGGCTGTTTGAGCAGATCTGCGAGCTGCCTGAGTACTACCCGACGAGGACTGAGCGGGCCATCCTGGAGGCTCACGCGGATCAGATCGTGGCGGGCTCGCTCGCCCGGGAGCTGCTGGAGCTGGGATCCGGGGCGGCCACCAAGACATGTCTGCTGCTCGACGCGATGCACGCCGCCGGCCTCGGGCAGGTCCGGTACCTGCCCGTGGACGTCTCCGCGAGCGCGATGGAGAGGGCAGTGGCCGAGCTCGCGGCCCGGTATCCCGCGATGCTCGTCGATCCCATCGTCGGCGAGTTCGAGGACGCCTGGCGGGAGGCGCCGCGCGCGGCGCGGCTGGTCGCCTTCCTCGGCGGGACGCTGGGCAACTTCCTTCCCGGTGAGCGCCGCCGCTTCCTGCGTCAGCTCGCCTGCCATCTCGGCGGTCGCGGGCACGCGCTGATTGGTGTCGACCTGGTCAAGGACCGCGGCGACCTGATCGCCGCCTACGACGACGCCGCGGGCGTCACCGCGGCGTTCAACCTCAACGTCCTTGCCGTGCTCAACGAGCGGCTGGGGGCCGAGTTCGAGCTCGACAACTTCGAGCACGTCGCCCTCTACGACGACGACCGCGATTGGATCGAGATGCGCCTGCGTGCCCGCGAGGCCTGCACGGTCCTCGTCGGCGACCTCGACCTGTCGGTCTCCTTCGCGGCCGGGGAGGAGATGCGCACCGAGATCAGCGCGAAGTTCACCCGCGACCGGATCAGGGGAGATCTGCTCGCCTGCGGCCTGACCGAGCAGGGATGGTTCACCGACACCGACGAGCGCTTCGCTCTGGTGCTGTGCAATGCGATCTAAAGGAGCCACCACGATGGATGGCAAGCTGCCCACCACCGACGAGGAATGGCGCTCGCGGCTGTCGCCCGAGCAGTACCGCGTCCTGCGCACTGCAGGAACGGAGCGCCCGTTCACCGGGATCTACAACGACTGCCATGACCCGGGGATCTACCGTTGCGCCGCGTGCGGGTCGGCGCTGTTCGACGCCGAGGACAAGTTCGATTCGGGCACCGGCTGGCCGAGTTTCGTGGCGCCGGCCGAGGAGGGCAGCGTCGAGCAGCACAAGCAGGGCCTGATCCTGCGCCGCACCGAGGTGCGGTGCGCGACATGCGACTCCCACCTCGGCCACGTCTTCGGCGACGGGCCCGCCGACCGCGGCGGCCAGCGCTTCTGCATCAACTCCGCGGCGCTGGACCTCGATCCGAGGAGACCGTCATGACGCGTGTCGGGCTGATCGCCTCGGCGGTCGGCCGCGGGCTGTTCGCCGGAGCCGCCGGGACCGCGGCGATGACGGTCTCGAGCACCATCGAGGCCAAGCTGCGCAAGCGTGAGGGCAGTACCGCTCCGGCCGACGCGGCCGGCAAGGTCCTGGGCGTGCAGCCCCGCAACCCCGCGGGCGAGGCCCGCTTCTCCAGCGTAGTCCACTGGGGCTACGGCACGAGTTGGGGCGCGGTCCGAGGTCTGATCGGAGCCGCCGGCCTGCATGGCGCGCCTGCCGCCGGGGCGCACTTCGCGGCTATCTGGCCCAGCGCGCTGGTCATGCTGCCGTCGCTCGGCGTCGCGCCGCCGGCGTGGAAGTGGGGCGCCACGGAGCTCGCCGTCGATGCGGGCCATCACGCCGTGTACGTCGCGGCGACGAGCCTTGCGTATGCGGCGCTGGGGCGTTGAGCGGCGGGGCGGCTGACGCCTTGAGCACGGCGACCGCTCAGCTTCCCCAGGGGTTCGATTCCCGGCGCCTGCTAGCGCGCCTGCTCGTGCTGGCCGCGGTGATCGCCGCAGTCGCCGCTGTCCTGATGCTGGTGCCGGGGCTCGTCGCCGTCCGCGAACGCCTGGCCCACGCGCAGGCCGGATGGCTGGTGGCGGCTGCGGGGTTCGAGCTTCTGTCGTTGGCGGCCTACGTCGTCGCTTTCCGTGCGGCCTTCTGCGCCCGCATGGGCTGGGCGATGAGCTACCGGATCGGCATGTCGGAGCTGGGCGCCACCGCGCTGCTCCCAGTGGGCGGGATCGGCGGTCTGGCGTTTGGGGTGTGGGCGTTGCGGCGTGGAGGCATGCCGGAGGACCTCGTCGCGCGCCGGACCGTGGCGTTCTTTCTGATCACCAGCGCGGTCAACATCGTCGCCGTCGTCGGCGCGGGCCTCGGCCTGGCGCTGGGCCTGCTGGCCGGAACCGACCGGTTCCTGCTGAGCCTCGGACCGGTCGCCGTCGCGGCCGCTGCCGTCGCGGTCGTGCTGGTGTTGCCGCACGCGGCGGGCAGGATCCCGGCTCGGTGGTCCGACGGCGATGCGGCCCGGCCGTTGCGGGCGATCGCGAAGGCCGCGGCGATCATCGGCGACGGAGTCGGCGACGCGGTCGCCCTCCTGCGCTCGGGCAACGGCCGCCTGATCGGTGGCGCGGTGGGCTATCTCGCCTTCGACCTCGCGGTGTTCTTCTTCTGCTTTCGCGCGTTCGGCGACACGCCGCCGATCGCCCATCTCATGCTGGCCTACCTCGTCGGGCAGCTCGGGGCGCTGATCCCCCTCCCGGGAGGCATCGGGGGAACCGACGTCGGCCTCGTCGGCGCCCTGGTGATCTACGGGACGCCGGCGGCGATGGCCACCGTCGGGGTGCTCGCCTACCGGGCGATCCTGTTGGCCATCCCCGCCATCCTCGGCGGCCACGCGTTCGTCGCGCTGCGGCGCACCCTACGCGACGACGAGGACGAGGCGTTTCGCGTTCCCTGCGCCGACGACCCTCGGGCGAAAGCCGCGCCATGAGCACACCGGCACCTGCAGACCGCTTTCCCGATATCGACCTGCCCGACCACACCGGCCGGCCGCGCCGCCTGTCCGAGCTCGCCCAGGGCAACCCGATCGTCCTGGTGACGTCGCGCGGCTGGTGGTGTCCGAAGGAGCAGCGCTTCCTGCGCATGCTCGTTGACCTTCAGGACGAGTTCGAGGTCGCCTACGCCCAGATCGTCGTGGTGTCCGTCGACCCGCCGGAGGTCCAGTCCGCGTTCCGGGCGGGCCTCGGTGCACGGTTCACGTTCCTCTCCGACAGCGAGCGGCGCTGGATCGATCGGCTCGACCTGCTCGAGAAGGCCGACACGACCCACCGACCCTACCTGCCCGCGGGCTTCAGCCTGTATCCCGACCTGCGGGTGCATGCCGCCTACAACGGCTACTGGTTCTGGGGGCGTCCAACGGCCGAGGACCTGCGCCAGGACATGCGCGCCATCACCCGCGCCATCCGCGACGACTGGGAACCGTCATGAGCACGGTGTGGTGGGACGGACAGCGGCTCTCGCGCGAACCCCTCGACGGTGGGCGATGGCTGCATGTCGATGCCCGCTGCACCGAGGGTGCGCCGGTGGAGGCATGGGCGCACGTCTGCGTGTCGGTCGACGACGCCGCCCGGGTTCGTTTCGACGAGCCGGAGGTCCAGCAGGCGAGGCGCGACGCGCTGGCCTGGTGGATCGGCCTGCTGGCCGACGACCTCGTGTGCCTGACCACGTGCGCCCTGGATGCCTCGTGGTGCGCGGGAGCGATCACCGTGGCCCACCGGCCCGATCGCTTCGACAGCGACCCCTTCGCCCGGTTGTTCGCCGGCCGGATCGTCCGCTGTGACGCCTTCTCGCCGACGGCGCCCCCTCCCGGGCCGCTCATCGAGCGGGTCGGCGCCGCGCCCTGGCCCGAAGGTCTC
>JBBPZE010000025.1:0-56256 GCA_038199185.1 Solirubrobacterales bacterium | reverse complement strand
GCGTGCATCTCGCGCTCCGAGAGCACCTCGTAGGAGGAGAACACCGCCGTGGTCTGCTCATGGATCAGCCACGGCAGGGCGTCGGGGGTCGTGCGCAGGTTCATCAGCCCGCGGCGCTCGGCCTCGGCGTGCCACTCCTCTGAGTAGTTGTCGCCGCTGAACACGATGTCCACGTTCGCGGAGTAGGCCTCCTTGACCACCGCGTTGACTCCTTCCTCGACGCTCCCGCCGCCCTGCACCTCGGCCGACAGCTTGGCGGCGAGATCGTCGATGGCCTCGGCGACGATCGTGTTGAGCACCGTGTTGACGAACCCCAGCGACATGCTCGACCCGAGCGCGCGGAACTCGAACTTGTTGCCCGTGAAGGCGAACGGCGAGGTGCGGTTGCGGTCCCCGCCGTGCATCGGCAGCGGCGGGAGGACGGGGGTGCCGAGCCCGAGCGTGGCGGCATCGGTCCCGCCGTCCCCGCTGCCCGAGACGATCGAGTCGAACGCCTTCTCGAGCTCGGCGCCCAGGAAGATCGAGATGATCGCCGGGGGTGCCTCGTTGGCGCCCAGGCGGTGGTCCTGGCCGACGTTGGCGACCGACGCCCTCAGCAGCGCCTGGTGCTTGTTGACGGCCTGGATGACGGCGGTGCAGAAGAACAGGAACTGAGCGTTCTCATGCGGCGTGTCGCCGGGCTCGAGCAGGTTCTCGCCCGTGTCGGTGCCCATGGACCAGTTGTTGTGCTTGCCCGAGCCGTTCACGCCCGCGAAGGGCTTCTCGTGCAGCAGGCAGATCAGCCCGTAGCGGCGGGCGACGCTCTGGAGCACCTGCATCGTCAGCTGCTGGTGGTCCGAGCCCAGGTTGGAGTTCTCGAAGATCGGCGCAACCTCGTACTGGGCGGGCGCGACCTCGTTGTGGCGCGTCTTGATCGGGACGCCGAGCCTGGCCAGCTCCATCTCGGCGTCGAGCATGCAGGCCAGGACCCGCTCGGGGATCGAGCCGAAGTAGTGCTCGTCGAGCTCGTGGCCCTTCGGAGGCTGCGTGCCGAACAGCGTGCGCCCGGTGGTGATGAGGTCGGGGCGCTCGTAGTAGTACTGCTCGTCGATCAGGAAGTACTCCTGCTCGGGGCCGACGGTGGTGAACACCCGCTGCGCGGTCTCGTTGCCGAACAGCTTGAGGGCGTTGATTGCACTCGTCGACAGGGCGTCCATCGACCGCAACAGGGGGATCTTGTGGTCCAGGGCCTCGCCCGTCCACGACACGAACGCGGTCGGGATGCACAGGAAGGCGCCGTTGGGGTTGGGCAGGATGAAGGCGGGCGACGTCGGGTCCCAGGCGGTGTAGCCGCGGGCCTCGAACGTCGCGCGGATGCCGCCGGTGGGGAAGGAGGACGCGTCGGGCTCGCCCTGGATGAGCTCCTTGCCGGAGAACTCCGCCAGCGCGGTCCCCTCGCCCGTGGGGGAGTAGAAGGAGTCGTGCTTCTCGGCGGTCATGCCGGTCAGGGGCTGAAACCAGTGCGTGTAATGCGTCGCGCCCTTCTCGAGCGCCCAGTCCTTCATCGCGGCGGCGACCTGGTCGGCCAGTGAGGTGTCGAGGGGAGAGCCCGAGCTGAGGGTCTGCCGCAGGCGCCGGAAGACGTCCTTGGACAGGCGCCTGCGCTGCTCGGCCGTGGAGAAGACGTTGGCTCCGAAGATGTCGGAGCCCGGCATGGTCAGGTCCGTCGTCCCCAGCGCCTCCCCGTTGGCGCTCCACTGCGCGGCGAGGACGTTCGGGTGACGGGTTCGCGTGATGGGCATGCGCCGCAATCTACGCACCGCGCGCGCGACGGTGTTTGTCCAACTGGATAAAGCAGGCGTCCGTACATTCGACACGCTGCGAACGTTCGTGCCGCCCGTCGCGCCGGCGCCAGGGTCGGCTACGGTGACGATCCCGACAAGTCCCTTCCCCGGCCGAGGCCGGCCCAACGAGGTGCAGACAGATGAAGATGGTCATGGCCTACATCCGCCACGAGGCGTTCGAGCCGGTCCGTACCGAGTTGCTGGCCCTCGGTTTCCCCTCCCTGACGACCAGCGAGGTCAAGGGCTCGGGCCGCCAGAAGGGCATCACCGAGCGCTACCGCGGGGCGGAGTTGACCAACTACCTGCGGCCCAAGGTCAAACTCGAGTGTGTCGTCGCGGACGCAGACGTGCAGACCATCGTCGACACCGTGCTCAAGCACGGCCGGACGGGCGCCGTCGGTGACGGCAAGGTGTTCGTCATGCCGGTCGAGGAGAGCTACCGCGTACGCACCGGCGAGTCGGGCGAGGAGGTCCTGCAGGCGCACCCCGAGCCCGCCGCGGAGTAGCGCCGGGCGTCGTCGCGTCCGGGCAGCTCAGCCCGAGCCGCCGTCCTTGCTGCGGACGACCTTGCCGGTGTTCGGGTCGACCGTGGCCTGCGAGGGCTTCGATGAGACGTCGACCGTGAAGCTGCCCTCGGCGGCGCCGCCCCCGGCGACCTGGGCCTTCGCCTTGCCGTTGAGGCCGGCCGCCACGCGGTAGTGCACCTCGTGGGTCCCCGCCCGGACCGCGGTGACCTTCCAGACGAACCTCCTTATCTCCCCGGGCCGGAGTGCGCCGAGCGCCCAGGTGTTCGAGTAGGCCGTGCCCCCGCCGAGCGGGCCGTCGTCGACGATCCACACCGGACGGTTCGGATCGGAGAGGTCCTGGCGGTCGCTGCGGGTGGTGAACCCCGGGTCGATCGTCACCGCGACGTCGGGGATGGTCTTCGTGTCGGAGTTCTTGACCTCGATGACCATCCGGTCCTGGCGGGCCAGGTGCTGCTGGGCGGGAAACCTCGCCCGGACCACGTCGACGTCGTAGCTCGCGGACTTCTCGGCCGAGTCCTGGCGCGTGCCTCCACCGCAACCGGCGGCCAGCACGGCGACGGCTCCCAGCGCGGTGGCGGTCCTCCTCCTCACGGCGGCGCGGAACCTACCATGCGGCAGGAGCCCGAGGTGAAGGTTGCATTGAGGTTCGGTTGCCCGTTGGCAGGCCAACGTCGGGTGGCCTAGATTGTCAGGCTGACGAGGCCGGTTCATCCTGGGGCCCGAGGAGAGATCTAGTGGTACGAAGCGTCGCCGATCGAGCGTTCCTCCCGACGAAGAACCTGCTCGAAGAAGTCGGAGACATGATGATCCTGACGGGCAAGACCATCGTGTCTGCCATTCGTCCTCCGTACCCCTACGGCGGTGAGTTCGTCAGCCAGTTCCTCTTCGCCCTGCGCCTCTGCTGGTTCCCGCTGCTGGTCTCGACCGTGGCCTTCGGCTACGGCGCTCCCGGCCTGCAGGCCGCGAACTTCCTCGTCCTCTTCGGGGCGCTCGACCGGCTCGGCGGCTTCTTCGTCCTCGCTTCCATCCGTGAGTTCGCCCCGTTCGTCGACGCGATCGTGCTCGCCGGCGTCGCCGGCACCGCCATCACCGCCGATCTCGGCGCGCGCAAGATCCGCGAGGAGCTCGACGCGCTGCAGGTCCTCGGCGTGGATCCCGTCAAGAACCTCGTGGTTCCGCGCTTCCTCGCGCTCATGCTCGTGACCGGCCTGTTCGACATCTACGCGCTGCTGTTCGGGATCTTCGGCGGGATCCTCGCGACGCTGGTCAACGGGGCTCCGCTCGGCCCGTTCTGGGCGACGTTCTTCACGAATGCCAGTACCACGGACCTCTGGGGGTCGGTCCTGAAAACCACCCTGTTCGGGGCGGTCATCGCGATCGTCTGCTGTTACAAGGGGATGACCGCATCGGGCGGTGCCGAGGGTGTCGGGCGCGCGGTCAACCAGGCGGTCGTCATCGCCTTCCTGGGCGTCTTCGCGTTCAACTACGTGTTCACGCAGACGCTGCTCGCCACGCACCCCGAGATCCAGGTCATCCGATGACCGCCGCGGCGCGCAACTGGATCTCGTCGTTCGGCGAGATCGCCAAGTTCTCCGGGAGGATCCTCGGCGACGTCTACGGCCTGCGGGTCTTTCGCTTCTTCGGCGAGGCGCTGCGCCAGTCGGGGATCCTGATCCTGAGCTCCACGCTGGTCATCTGGGGCCTGGTGTTCATCATCGGCCTGCAGTGCGGCATCGAGGGCGCCTACTTCAACCGCGCGGTCGGCGCCCCCGCCTACGCCGGCGTCTTCTCGGCGTGGTGTGACCTGCGCGAGCTCGTGCCCTACGCGTTCGGGTACATGATGGCCGCCAAGGTCGGGACGGGAATCGTCGCCGAGCTGGGGTCCATGCGGATCAGCGACGAGATCGACGCCTTGGAGGTCATGGGCATCGACTCGATCCTGTTTTTGTGCGCCACCCGCCTGCTCGCCGCCTGGATGGTGCTGCCGTTCATGTACATCGCGGCGGTTGGTGCCGGGTTCTTCGCGAGCTACCTCGCGGTGGTCCAGCAGATCGGCGAGGTCAGCTCGGGAGGGTTCTTTTTGATCTTCTGGATGTTCCAGAACCCACCCGACCTCTTATACAGCGTGCTGAAGGGCATGTTCATGGCCACGGCCATCGTGCTCGTCGGCTGTTACTACGGCTACAACGCCGGCGGAGGCCCGGTGGGAGTGGGCACGGCCACCGCGAAGTCGATGGTGTTGAACATTGTCCTGGTGCATCTCATCGGCATGCTCGGGACCCAGCTGTTCTGGGGCGCGAACCCCAGGGCCCCGATCGGAGGTTGACGGATGCCGCCCATCCCGCGTAGGGGCCAGGAGCCCGACGAGACGAGGCCGGTGTCCGCCGCGGAGCCGCCCCCGGCCGAGGGCGGCGACGTCGCCGGCGACCCCGTCGCCGAGCCCAGCGTCCCCTCCTCCGCGGCGGAGCGCGACCGGGTGGCCGCGGAATCGCGGGTCTCGGTGGTCAACGAGTCGGCGCCTTCCTCCAGGAACGAGGAGTACCAGTGGCACACGGGCGCCCAGCGGCCGCACGGTGTCGAGGACGCCATCGAGTTCGTCGACGTCCACAAGGCCTTCGGCCGCAACAAGATCCTGCGCGGGCTCAACATGGGCCTGCCCGAAGGCAAGATCTCGATGATCCTGGGCCCGTCGGGGACGGGCAAGTCCGTGTGCATCAAGCACATGGTCGGCCTGTTGTACCCCGACGACGGCGACGTCCTGGTCCACGGCCAGTCCGTGCCCAACATGCAGGACGACGACCTCTTCGACATGCGCAAGAAGTTCGGCGTGCTCTTCCAGGACGGGGCGCTGTTCGGCTCGATGAACCTCCTCGACAACGTCGCGTTCCCCCTCCGCCAGCACACCGACAAGGGCGAGGACGAGATCATGGAGATCGTCGACCGCCGCCTGCAGGAGGTCGGCCTGGCCGACGCCGGCGACAAGATGCCCAACGAGCTCTCGGGCGGGATGCGCAAGCGGGCCGGCTTCGCGCGCGCCCTCGTGCTCGACCCGGACATCGTGCTCTTCGACGAGCCGGACTCCGGCCTCGATCCCGTTCGCACGGCCCTGCTGTGCGAGCTCATCCAGGAGATCCACGAGGAGAACGGCGGCGCCTACGTCGTCATCACGCACGACATCATGAGCGCGCGCCGCGTGGCCGAGCACATCTCCGTGCTGTGGAAGGGCCGGATCGTCGAGTCGGGCCCCGCCGAGGAGCTGTTCAACTCCGACAACGCCTTCGTGCGGCAGTTCCTGTCGGGGGAGTCGCAGGGACCACTGGGCATGGAGTAGAAGTCCTTCTCGGCGGCTTCATGCTGGCTCAATATCCCGACGCAACCATGGGTTAGCGCTGTCCTCTCGATCCCTCCGCCGTCTCCCACGCCGCTGCCCTGCTGCGTCCGCGCCTGAGCGGTGCGCCCGATGACGGCTGCGCGCGGCGTGGCGCTCGGGGCGCTGGCCATCGCGGTCGTGGTCGTCGCCGTCGTGCTGCTCGGCTCCGGCGCGTCGCACACCTACCACCTGGACTTCGCCAACGCCGGGCAGCTCGTCAAGGACGACGACGTCCAGATCGGTGGCCGGCGGATCGGCTCGGTGCGCACCATCGAGCTGACCGACGACAACCAGGCCCGCATCACGGTCGACGTCGACGAGCCCTACGCGCCGCTGCACGTCGGCACCACGGCGATAATCCGGGCGACGTCGCTGTCGGGCATCGCCAACCGCTACATCGCGCTGACGCCCGGGCCGAACTCGGCACCCAAGATCAGCGACGGGGGAGTGCTGACGGCGGGGAGCACGACCTCCCCGGTCGACCTCGACCAGCTCTTCAATACGCTCGACCCGCCGACCCGCCGCGCGTTGCAGAACGTCATCAAGGGATCCGCGGTGCAGTACCGGGGCCGGGGCGCGGCCAACAACCGGGCCGCCCGCTACTTCAATCCCGCGCTCTCGACGGCGTCGCGCCTGGTCAACGAGGCCGATCGTGACCAGAAGGCGTTCGAGGACCTCATCGTCTACGGGGCGAAGGTGACGACGGCGCTGGCCCAGCGGCGCTCCGACCTCACCGATCTGGTCACCAACGCCAACTCGACGGCGGGGGCCATCGGCGACGAGAACGCCGCGCTGTCCGAGGCGCTGGGCCTGCTGCCCGACACGCTGCGCAAGGGCAACACGACGTTCGTCAACCTGCGGGCGACGCTGGGCGACCTCGACCGGCTCACCGATGCCTCGCTGCCGGCGACCAAGCGCCTGGCGCCGTTCTTCCGCGCACTGCGCCCGCTCGTGGCCGACGCCCGTCCGACCATCCACGACCTGCGCCTGCTCGTGACCCGCCCAGGCTCCAACAACGACCTGATCGAGCTGCTGGGCAAGGCGCCGCGCCTGGCCGCGGTCTCCAAGCCCGCCTTCGCCGACACCATCACGGCGCTGCGCCGGACGACGCCGGTGCTCAAGTTCATCCGGCCCTACACGCCCGAGCTCGTGGGCTGGTTCCGCGACTTCGGCCAGGGGGCGTCGAACTACGACGCCAACGGCCACTACGCCCGCATCCAGCCGATCTTCGACGCCTTCCAGTTCGCCAACAGCCCGGCCGGCGGGACGCTCACCCCGATACCCCCCGACCAGCGCCTCAACCAGCTGCAGACCGGGAACCTGGAGCGCTGCCCCGGCGCCGCGAGCCAGCCGCCCGCCGACCGCTCCGCACCCTTCCGCGACAGCGCCGGCACCCTCGACTGCGACCCGAGCCAGGTGCTCCCCGGCCCATGAGACGCCTGCTCGCACTCGCCCTGGCCCTGTCGTGCGCCGCCGCGCTCGCCGTGGTCGGCACCGGCGCCGGAGACCCCGGCGGCGACTATCAGGTCCGCGCGATCTTCCAGAACGCCTTCTCGCTGGTCGAGGGCGAGGACGTCAAGATCGCGGGCGTAAAGGTCGGCAGCATCGACTCGCTCGACGTCACGCCCGATCAGAAGGCCGCGGTGGTCTTCACCATCACGCGCAAGGGCTTCGACGACTTTCGATCGGATGCCGAGTGCACGATCCGTCCGCAGTCTCTGATCGGCGAGAAGTTCGTCGAGTGCACGCCGACCCAGCCGCGCCCGGCCGGCGTCCAGGCGCCTCCCGCGCTGAAGACGATCCGCGACGGCGAGCCCGGCGCGGGCCAGCACCTGCTCGACTCCGCCCACACCTCGCGCCCGGTCGACATCGACCTGGTCAACAACATCCTGCGACTGCCCTTCCGCCAGCGCCTCGGCATCCTCATCAACGAGTTCGGCACCGGGCTCGCAGGGCGGGGCGAGGACCTGCGCAGCGTCATCCGCAACGCCGATCCCGCGCTGAAGCAGACCGACAAGGTCCTCAGGCTGCTGGCGAGCCAGGACAAGGTGCTCGGCGACCTCGCCAGGCAATCGGACATCTCGCTCGCGCCGCTGGCCCGCGAGCGCCGCCACGTCCAGGGCTTCGTCGTCGAGGCCGCCCACGTGGCGACGGCCACCGCGCAGAGGCAGCCGGCCTTCCAGGCCCAGTTCGAGAAGCTTCCCGCGTTCCTGGGCGAGCTGCGCCCCACGATGGCCCGACTGGGTCAGTTCGCCGACCAGGCGACGCCCGTGCTCGCCAACCTGCACGCGGTCGCCCCGCAGGTGAGCCGGCTGGTCGCGGCGCTCGGGCCCTTCTCGAGTTCGGCGACGGTGTCGCTGAAGTCGCTGGGCGAGGCGACGGTCCCGGGCCGCAAGGCGCTCGTCGCGGCCAGGGGCATCGTCGACGACCTGCGCTCGTTCGCCCGGACGGCCAAGCCGCTGGCCTCCAACCTCGCCGCCCTCACCACGAGCTTCAAGGCGACCGGCGGGGTCGAGCGCGTGCTCGACTACGCCTTCTACCAGGTGGCGGCCATCAACGGATTCGACAAGTACGGCCACTATCTGCGGGCCTCCCTGATCCTCAACCTCTGCACGCAGTACGCGACCTCCTCGGCCGCCTCCGCCGGGTGCTCGGCGAACTTCCAGAAGACCTCCTCCGCGCGCTCCTCGAGCAAGGGGCTGACCGCCCTGCAGGCCCTGCGGATGCCGGGGGTCAGCCTGCAGGCACGCCGGACCGCCGCCGTGCTGCGCGGAATGAGCCCGGCCGAGGCCAGGCGCCTGACCTCGGGCTCGTTCTCCTCCAGGACACCGGCCCGCCCGGACGCCCGCACCGCGACCACCCCGCGCGGCTCCGCGCCGAAGATCCCGGCGGGGGGTTCGGCGCGCCGGCCGGCTGCGGCGCCCACCGCCGCGGGCGACGCCCGGCTGCTGGACGAGCTCAGCTCGCCCCAGGGGCCGTCTGTCGCCGCCTCGCAGCGGTTGCTCGACTACCTGCTGGGAGGCGGCGCATGAACCGGCGATCCGCCTCGATCGCCGCCAACCCGGTCCTGATCGGCGCCGCGACGACCCTGATCATCATCGTCGCGGTCTTCCTGGCTTACAACGCCAACAACGGGCTGCCGTTCGTGCCCACCTACTCACTGAAGGTCAACGTCCCCAGCGCCGCACAGCTCGTGCCCGGCAACGAGGTGCGGGTGGGGGGGACACGCGTGGGCGTCATCGACGACATCGTCCCGGTGGCCCACCGCGACGGCTCGGTGACGGCCCAGCTCGCGCTCAAGCTCGACACCATAATCAAGCCGCTGCCCGACGACTCGACCGTGCTCGTGCGCCCGCGCTCGGCGCTCGGCCTGAAGTACCTGGAGATCATGAAGGGCACCTCCAAGCGCGGGTTCCCCGACGGCGGCACCGTGCCGCTCACCGCCGCCAGGATTCGCCCGGTGGAGTTCGACGAGTTCTTGAGCACGTTCGACGACAAGACACGCCGGGCGGCTCAGGACAACCTGCGCGAGTTCGGCAACCTGCTGGCCGGTCGGGGCCTGGACCTCAACCGGGCGATCGAGGCGCTCAACCCGCTGTTGCGCAACCTCACGCCGGTGATGTCGAACCTCAGCGATCCGCGCACGCAGCTCGTGCAGTTCGTCCGGGCGCTCGACCGGGCCGCGGCCGAGGTCGCCCCGGTGGCCGACACGCAGGCCGCACTCCTGCGCAACCTCGAGACCACCTTCGGCGCGATCAACCGGGTCCGGGCGGACTACCAGCTGTCGATCCAGAACGCGCCGGGGGCACTGGACGCCGCCATCCGCGGGCTGCCTCCCACGCGCCCGTTCCTGGTCAACAGCGGCCGCCTGTTCCATGATCTGCGGCCCGGCGTCGCCGCGCTGCGCACCGCCGCCCCCGATCTCGCCGACGCCCTCGAGACCGGGACCGGGTCGCTGCGCCGCAGCGTCGCCTTCAACCGGCGGCTCAAGCCCACGTTCGTCGCGCTGCAGTCCTTCGCCGAGGACCCGCTCGTCAAGCTCGGTGTGCGCGACCTCACCAACCTCTCGCAGATCCTTGAGCCGACGATCAGCTACCTCACCCCCGCCCAGACCACCTGCAACTACCTGACCCTGTGGTTCCGCAACGTGTCGTCGCTGCTCTCGGAGGGCGACAACAACGGGACGTCGCAGCGGTTCATCATCATCGCCGCGCCCGCGGGGCCCAACAATGAGGGAGGCCCGGCGTCCAAGCCCGCCAACGGGCCCACGAAGGACAACTACCTGCACACGAACGCCTATCCGAACACCGCCTCGCCGGGCCAGGTCCAGGAATGCGAGGCCGCCAACGAGAAGTACGTCGACGGCCAGGCCGTGATCGGCAACCAGCCCGGCAACCAGGGAACGCTGCACGACCAGACGACGATCTCCAAGGGCGGCACCCAGCCGCTGAAGTCGGGAGCAGCACAGTGAGCCCGCGCTTCCGCCGCGAGGACACGCGCCTGCGCAAGGAGCGCACCGGGCCCAACCCGTTCACGGTCGGCTTGGTCGTGCTGCTGCTGGTCGCCGTCGGGGTGTACCTCGGGTTCACCAAGCACGTGCCGTTCACCCACGGCTTCCAGGTCAAGGCCGTCTTCTCCTCGGCGAACTCCATCCGCGGGAACTCGCCGGTGCGGATCGCCGGTGTCAACGTCGGCAAGGTCAAGGCGATCGAGCGCCAGCCGAACAGCAACGCCGCGGTCATCACCCTGGAGATCGACGACAAGGGCCTGCCGCTCCACAAGGACGCCACGATGAAGATCCGGCCGCGGATCTTCCTCGAGGGCAACTTCTACGTCGAGATGGAGCCCGGGACGCCTTCGCAGCCCACGCTGTCGAGCGGCGACACCATCCCGATGACCCAGACGAGCGAGCCCGTCCAGCTCGACCAGGTGCTGACCGCGCTGCAGAGCGACACGCGCGCCGACCTGCAGGCCGCGCTGAAGGGCTACGGCGACGCGCTGACCACGCAGCCCACCGGCGCGGACGACCGTACCCAGGACCCGGAGGTGCGCGGTCTCACGGGAGCCGAGGCGCTCAACAAGGCTTCGCGGTACGGCGCGCCCGCGTTCCGTGACTCCGCGATCGTGCAGAACGCGCTTCTGGGGACCGAGACGCACGACCTCAGCGGCGTGGTGCAGGGCGTGGGCAAGCTGACCAGGGCGCTGGACTCCAACGAGGGCGCCCTGAAGGATCTCGTGACCAACTTCAACCGGACGGTGGCGATCTTCGCCGGCGAGTCGGCCAACCTCCGGGCCACGATCCATCTGCTGCCGGGCGTCCTGAGGACCGCCAACCACGCGCTCGACTCGCTCGACGCGGCGTTCCCGTCGACGCGCGCGTTCGCGCGCGAGATCCTGCCCGGCGTACGCGAGACGCCGGCCACGATCGACGCGTTCTTCCCGTGGGTGCGCCAGGCGCGCCCGCTGCTGGGCCGGGCGGAGCTGCGCGGGCTGATCGGCGACCTGCGCCCCACCACGACCGACCTCGCCCACGTGGTCGACCAGACCGTCCGGTTGCTCCCGCAGGCCGACCTCGCGGCGAAGTGCTTCTCGAAGGTCATCCTGCCGACCGGTGACGTCAAGATTCAGGACAGCACCGGCCTGACGACCGGCAAGGAGAACTACAAGGAGTTCTGGTACGCCATGGTCGGCCTCGCCGGGGAGGGTCAGAACTTCGACGGCAACGGCCAGTACGTCCGCTTCCAGACCGGCGGCGGCGACCAGACGATCTCGACGGGCCAGTACGGCGGCGCCGTCGGCGACAGCCCGCTCGGCGAGGTGCTGTTCGCCAACCCGGCGTCCAAGCCGTTCGGGACGCGGCCCGCCTATCCGAAGCTGCGCCCGCCCTACAACGACAAGGTGCCCTGCTTCACCAACAAGCTGCCCGACCTCAACGGCGCCGCGACCGGGGCCCCCGACGGCTCGCGGGGCGGCGGTGCCCGATCGGTCGGCCGGCCCCAGGCCAAGACGGGAACAGGCGGATGAGAACCGCGATCGCCAAGTACTCGCGTGACTTCGCGGCGCTGATCGTGCTGTTCATCATCGCGCTGGGCGTGGGCGGCTACATCCTGTCCAACCAGCGCTTCTACCTCCCGAAGTGGGTGCCGGTGCTCGGGTCGGACTTCGTCGACTACAAGGCCGAGTTCCTCACGGGCAAGTCGCTGACGCCCGGCCAGGGCCAGACGGTCGACATCGCGGGCGTCCCGGTCGGGGAGATCGGCGACGTCGAGCTCAAGGACGGCCGCGCCCTCGTGACGATGAAGATCCGCGCGAAGTACACGCCGATCTACAAGGACGCCACCGCGCTGCTGCGGCCCAAGACGGGCCTCGAGGACATGGTCGTCGAGCTCACGCCCGGCTCGCGGTCGGCCGGCAAGGCCGACGCGGGCTACGTCATCCCGGTCAGGAACACGCTGCCCGACGTCAAGCTCGACCAGATCCTGGCCCAGCTCGATACGGACACGCGCGACTACCTCAAGCTGCTCGTGACCGGCGCTGGGGAGGGCCTGCGTGGCAACGGCCGCCGGCTCGCCGCCGACTTCCGCCGCCTCGACCCGACCGCGCGCGACCTCGCAAAGCTCACCGGGCGCCTGGCGACGCGCCGGGTCCACATCCGCCAGGCCATCCACAACTTCGGCGTCGTCGTCAAGGCCCTGGGAGACAAGGACAAGCAGCTGACCGAGCTCGTCGGCTCCTCCAACGTCGTCTTCCGCACGCTCGCTCGCGAGGACGCGCGCCTGCGCGATGCGCTGGTGGCGCTGCCGCCGACGCTGCGCACCACGCAGACCGCCCTGGGCAAGGCCGATGGGCTCGCCCGGCAGCTCGGTCCCACGCTGCAGGGCCTGCGGCCGGCTGCGCGGGCCCTCGCGCCGGCCCTGCGCCAGACGCGGCCGTTCCTGCGCATCACGACCCCGATCATCAAGAACCAGCTGCGTCCGTTCGCCCGCGACGCCCGGCCGACGGTCAGGGCTCTGCGGCCCGCCGCTCGCGACCTCGCCAGCGCGACGCCGAACCTCACCCGCACCTTCAGGGTTGTCAACTACCTGCTCGACGAGCTGGCGTACAACCCGCCCGGGAGCGAGGAGGGCTACCTGTTCTGGGTCGCCTGGGCCAACCACGCCGGCAACTCCATCTTCCAGACCCAGGACGCCCACGGCCCCATCCGCCACGGCCTCTTCCTGGCCTCGTGCTCGACGCTGTCGACGCTCGATCAGATCGGCTCGGCCAACCCGGTGCTGGGCACGCTCAGCGATCTCCTCAACCGGCCCGCGACGCAGAAGGTCTGCCCGCAGAGCTCGCAGGCCCCGGGGCCGGGCGGAGGCTGATGCAGAAGCAGGCACCCACACTCGGCCGCGTTCTCGTGATGGTGGGGTTCGCGCTGTCCTGCTTCGGGCTGCTGCTGTTCCTGTGGCTGGCGTTCGGCGGCCCGACGCCGCTGGCCCCCAAGGGCTACCGCTTCACGACCTCCTTCGGCGAGGCCAACCAGCTGGCCAAGGAGGCCGACGTCCGGATCTCGGGCGTGTCGGTGGGCAAGGTCAAGACGATCGAGACCAAGCCCGACGGGCGCTCCGAGGCGCTCATCCAGCTCGAGCAGCGCTACGCACCGCTGCCCTCCGACACCCGGGCGATCCTGCGGCAGAAGACGCTGCTGGGCGAGACCTACGTCGAGCTCACGCCCGGAAACAAGGCGAGCGGCACGATCCCCGAGGGCGGCGCGCTACCGGCCGCCCAGGTCTCTCCGACGGTGCAGCTCGACGAGATCTTCCGCACGTTCGACCCGGCCACACGCCGGGCGTTTCAGAGCTGGATGCAGAGCCAGGCGCAGTCGCTGGCCGGCCGCGGCGTCGACATCAACGACGCCATAGGCAACCTGGCGCCCTTCGCCGAGGACACGACCCGGCTGCTGACGATCCTCAACTCGCAGGCCGGTGCGACACGGCAGCTCGTGCGCAACACGGGCGTGGTGTTCAGCGCGCTATCCCAGCGCGACCACGAGCTGCGCTCGCTGATCACCAACTCCAACCGCGTCTTCGACACGACCGCGCGCCGCAACGCGCAGCTCAGCGACATCTTCCACATCCTTCCCACCTTCGAGGCCGAGTCGTCGGCCACCGTGACGCGCCTGGCGCAGTACGCGCGCAAGACCAACCCGCTGATCACCCAGCTGCGGCCCGCCGCGCGCGAGCTCAGCCCGACGCTGATCAGCCTGTCGGCGCTGGCGCCCGACGCCAAGGCGCTGTTCGGCGACCTCGACAAGCTCACCGCGGCCTCCAAGAAGGGGCTGCCGGCCACGACGTCGTTCCTCAACCAGCTGCATCCGCTGCTGCCCGAGTTCGACCCCGTCCTGCGCCAGCTCAACCCGATCCTGTCCTATATCGGGGCATACCGGCCGGAGCTCAACACGTTCTTCTCCAACACCGTCGCCGCCACCCAGGCCAGCGACCTGCCGGGCTACGCCAAGGGTCAGCGCGTCCATTACCTGCGCACGCTGAACCCGATCAACCCCGAGAACCTCGCCGTCTATCCGAGCCGCATCGGGTCCAACCGCACGAACCCCTATCCGTTTCCCGGCCACTTCTCCAAGCTCGCCGAGCTGCTGCAGGGCGGCAGCGGGCCGCTCCAGTACGAGACGCGCCACTGCGCCCACGGCGTTCCGACCATCGTCGACCAGGCCGTGCTGAACCCGCTCAGCGGCCTGCCGGTCATCGGCGCCACGCTGGTCGAGAACATCCGCAAGTTCGCCTACACGACGTTCTCCAGCGGTCAGGTGGGCGCGCCGCCGTGCGTCCAGCAGCCCAGGTTCTCGCCGAGCACGACCCCGAGGACCGCGAACGAGACCCGGTACCCCCAGGTGGTCGAGGCGGCGTCGGGCTCGTCGGCGAGGAAGCGCAAGTAGGCCACCCGGCCGGCCGTCGAGCCCGGCTCGGTACGGTGATCCGCCATGGTGGGGAGGACCCTCTCAGCAGTCATGGCCGCGGCCGTGCGCCGCCCGGTCGCGGTCCTCGCGGCGGCAGCGCTTCTCGTCCTGATCGGCGCGGTGCTGGCGCTGCGACTCGAGCCGTCGGCGGCCACCGACACCCTGGTCGGCAGCGACACGCCCGAGTACAAGGCGACGCAGCGCTACCACCAGCGCTTCGGCGACGATGCCGTGATCGTGCTCGTCCGCGGGCCGCTGCCAAGGCTCGTCCTGACCTCCGACATCGAGCGCGTGCTGGGCCTCGAGGGCTGCATCTCGGGCAACCTCCCCGCCCACGTGAGCCCGCGTGGCGGACCCGGCGGGCCGTGCGGCCGGCTGGCGAAGACCAAACCGGTCAAGGTCGTCTTCGGTCCCGGGACATTCGTCAACGAGTCGGTGTCGCAGATCGCCGACGAGTTCTCCTCTCAGCAGGCGCAGTCCCAGCGCGACGCCCTGAAGGTCGCCCGTGCCGCGCGCCGCCTGGCCCTCGCGCGGGGCATGGCGCCGGCGCAGGCCGACAAGCTCGCCGCGCAGGCGGCGCAGTTGCGCCAGGCGCAGTTCATCCGCGACGTCGTCCGGCTCGGGATCAAGTACGGCATCAGCCGCCCACCGACGCTCAACGACCGGGCGTTCGTGTCCAAGCTCGTCTTCTCCGACAGCAGGGCGGGGACCCCCAAGGCGCGCTTCGCCTACCTGTTCCCGACGCCCGACAGCGCACTGATCCAGGTGCGGCTGCGGCCCGAGCTCTCGGAGGCGCAGCGCAAGCGCGCGATCACGCTCATCCGGGACGCGGTGGCCATGCCCGATTGGCAGCTGCGCAACGGGGGCTCCTACGTCGTCACGGGCGCCCCGGTGGTGGTCGCCGACCTCACCGATCGCATCAGCCGCTCGATCGTCGTGCTGTTGATCGCCGCCCTGCTCGTCATGGCCGGGACCCTGGCCGTGGTGTTCCGTGCGCGCGCCCGCCTGCTGCCGCTGATCGTCGCGATCGCGGCCGCGGCCCTGACCTTCGGGGGGCTCTCGCTGGCGGGGGCATCGCTGACGATGGCGTCGATTGCGGTCCTGCCGGTGCTGATCGGGCTGACGGTCGACTACGCGATCCAGTTTCAGTCGCGCGTGCAGGAGGCCCGGGCCGACGTGCGTCACGGGGCGTTGCTCGGAGGGCCGACGATCCTCACCGCCGGCGCGGCCACCGCGGCCGGCTTCCTCGTCCTCTCGCTCTCGCCGGTACCGATGGTCCGCGGGTTCGGGATCCTGCTGGTCGTCGGCGTGGTGATCGCCCTGATCGCCACGTTCACGATCGGTGCGGCGATGCTGGCGCTCTTGCGCGGCCGCGTCGCACCGGCGATCGCCGCCCGCCTGGGCGCCCTCCTCGGGCCCGCGTGGCGCGGGGCGGGGGATCTGCTCACCGGTACGCGGCCCGCGCTCGCAGTCGGTGGCGCGTTCGCCGCGGCCGTCCGCGGCGCGATGCGCGCCGCGACGACACGGCCCGAGCGCGTGCTGGGCATCGCACTGGCTGCTGCGGCGCTCGGCTGGGTGCTCGACACCCAGACGCACGTCGAGTCCGACGTGCAGAAGCTCGTGCCGCAGGACCTCCCGGCGCTGCGCGATCTGCGGGCGCTGGAGGACTCGACGGGCGTCGGCGGCGAGATCGACGTCGTCGTGGAGTCCGACAAGCTCACGGAGCCGGCGACTGTGGCGTGGATGAGCCGCTATCAACAGCGGTTGCTGAAGCGCTACGGCTACCGCGCGGGCCGGGGTTGCGGCAGGGCTGAGCTGTGCCCGGCCTTCTCGTTGCCCGACCTGTTCTCGGGGGGGACGGCCGGCAGCCGGACGGAGATCGAGGGGCTGCTCGATGCGGTGCCGGCCTATTTCTCCCAGGGGGTGATCACGCCCGACCGCAAGACGGCGACTCTCGCCTTCGGGATCCGGCTGATGCCGCTCGACGATCAGGAGCGCGTGATCGAGACGATGCGCCGCGAGCTCGATCCGCCCACCGGCGTTCGCGCCCAGCTGGCGGGCCTGCCGGTGCTGGCCGCCGAGGCCAACGCCCGCATCGCGTCGCCGTGGCGCCGGGTGTTGCAACTCGTCGCGGGGTTGCTGGCCGTGGCGCTGGTGCTGCTGATCGCGCTGCGCGGAGCCCGCCGCGCGCTGCTGCCGCTCGTGCCGATCGCCCTGGCCACGGGATGGTCGGCTCTCGTGCTGTTCCTGACGCGGATCCCGCTGAACCCGATGTCGGTCACCCTCGGCGCCCTGGTCATCGCGATCTCCACCGAGTTCAGCGTCCTGCTCAGTGAGCGCTACCACCAGGAGCGCTCGGCCGGGCACGGCGCGCAGGAGGCCCTCGCGCGAACGTACGCGTCGACGGGACGGGCGGTCATGGCCTCCGGTCTCACCGCGATCGCCGGCTTTGCGGTGCTGATCCTCTCCGACATCCGCATGCTGCGCGACTTCGGGCTGGTGACGGTCATCGACCTCACGGTCTCGCTCCTCGGCGTGATGCTCGTGCTCCCGGCCGCGCTGCTGGCCGAGGAGAGGGGTGTACGGATGCCGCGGCTCGCGCTGCCGCGGTGGCCTGCGCGCGCACGCTCGTGAGTTCCGCGCCGCCCGCCTCGCCACCGCCTCCCGCGCGCGGCACCGGGGCGAGTCGCTACGGCTGGTTCGTCGGCGTGGTGGGCGTGCTGATCCTGAGCTACATCACCCTCAACACGCTGCGCACCGAGGGGCCCGGATCCAACGGCCCCGCGACCGGCAGGCCGTTGCCGGCGTTCGCCGCCCCGTTGCTCCTCTCCTCGCTCGAGGGCGACGCGAACGTCGCGACGCCTCAGAACCTCGGCCCGGCGGGCAAGGTCCCCGCCTGTCTCGTGAGCGGCTCCGTGCTGAACTCCTGCGATCTCAGCGCCGGGGGACCCGTCGTCCTCGGGTTCTTCTTCACGCGGGGGGCGGACTGCAGCGCCTCGCTGGACGTCATGCAGCGGCTCAGCGCGGCTCACCCCGAGGTGCAGTTCGCGGCGGTGGTCGTACGCGGGGACAGAGACGAGGCTCGCCGGATCGTCCGCCGCCACGACTGGAGCTTCCCGATCGGCTTCGACCGCGATGGGCAGGTCGCCAACCTCTACGGCGTCGCGGGATGCCCCGAGGTGGTCCTCGCCTATCCCGGTGGGGTGGTGCGCGAAACGGTCGTGGGCCGCGACCGCGCCGAGCGCGAGCTCGAAGGTCACGTGGCCGGCCTCGTCGCCGCCTCTCGCGCCCGGGGCCGGCCGGGACGGGCATGAGCCCCGAGCCCGAGCACGGCTGGATCGATCCCGAGGTGGCGGCGGAGTTCGGAGACATCGAGCTCGCGCAGGTGACGGTCCCGGTCGGCAGCGGCCGGCCGGCACCCGAGATCCGCGACCGGTTGCGCTATCTGTCGCGGCGCATGTCGGGAGCCGAGGCGGTCGCCTTTCGCACGCGTCCCATCCCGCAGGCCTACCGGGTTCTGTTCCGCCACCTGGGTCTGGACCCCGACCGGGAACGCCCGCCGGGGGAGGCCATCGTGATCGAGCGGCTGATTCACGGCGAGCACCGGGCCGAGAACCGGCTCGACGACGCGATCACGATCGCGGTCGCGGAGACCGGTGTGCCCGTCTGGGGCCTCGACGAGGACAAGCTCTCGGGCCCTCTGGGCTTGCGCACCGCCCGGGCCGGTGAGAGGCTCGGGACCGCGGAGTTCGCCGACGAGCTGCCCGGCGGGCGGCTCGTGATCGCCGACGACCACGGCGTGGTCGCCGTGCTCTTCGGCCGGCTGGCCTCCAGCCACCTCGTCACCAAGGACACCCGGTCGACGCGGCTCTTCGCGATCCGCGCCCCCCAGGTTCCGGCGATCCACCTCGAGGAAGCGCTGCTGCAGTGCGTCGACTGCCTGCGTCTGTAGCGCTCGGGGCGGTACAATCAGGGTGTGGTCCAGCTGGCCGACCGCCTGTTATATCCCGGTGCGCCGAGCGCCCCCGCCGGCCCGCGCCGGGTCGAGGAGGACGCCGCCCGCCGCTCGCTGCGCGGCCAGATCGCTCGTCTGGAGCGCCATCTCGCCGACGCGCTCGTCACCGGTTTCCCCACCCACGTGATCGACGTCACCGTCGGGGGCCGCGGCGGCCCCCGGCTGCTCGATCTCGGTGAGCTCGAGATCCTGCGTGACGACCTCGCCGCCCGGCTACACGCCGCGCGCGCAGCGCTGGTCGTGCGCGCGGAGCGCCAGCGGCAGGCGCGGCTGCTGCTGGAGGCGATGTACGCCGACCCGCGAGCCCACCGCTTCACCCGCCTGCCTCGGGCCGAGCTGGGCATGCCGGGTTGCGGCAGCTATGAGGTCCGGCCTCGTCTCGGGCCGGTGGGCATGCTCACGGGCTGGTGGCAGGTCAAGCTCTCATCGGGCTGCCCGTCGGCCGCGCGGGGTGAGCCCGCTTATCCTCCAGACCGTCATGGGCCGCCGAAGTCGCAAGCGTTCGCTCCCCTCGCCTGACGCACGGCGCTCGCCGGCGCCTGCGTCCGCGCCGTCCCCTCCCGCGCCGGCCGCGCTACGGCGGCGCGCCCCCGCCTCCGAGCGGCCCTCGGCGCCGTGGGGCGCCTTCCCGCTGGGTGAGCTGACCACCCTGGCCGGAGTGGTGGTGCTGGTCGTCGGGTTCGTCACGAGCTCCGCCCGGGCGCTGCTTGTCGGCTTCGCGCTGGTCGCGCTCTCGGCCACCGAACTGGCCGCTCGCGAGCACTTTGCAGGCTTTCGGTCGCACTCCGCATTGCTCGGGCTGATCCTGGGTGTCATGACCGCGATCGTCCTCGACGTCGTCGGCGCGCCCCGTGCCGCGCAGATCGGTGTGGCGGCCGCGGTCTTCCTTGCCGGGTTCCTCCTGCTGCGCCGCGCCTTCGCACAGCGTGCGGGCGGGCTGGGCTTCCGGGCATGAGCGCCGATGGCCGTCGGATGCGACTCACCGGCCTGCATCACGTCACGGCGATCACGCGGGACCTGGATGCGATCACGGGCTTCTACCGCGACGTCCTGGGGCTCGCCCTGGTGCATCAGGAGGCCAATCCGGACGATCCCGAGGCCCGGCATTTCTGGTTCGGCGCCGCGGCGGAGCCGACGGGAACGCTGGTCTCGTTCCTGGAGTACCCCGAGCTCGAGCCCGACGACGCGCCCGCGGGTGCGGGCGCGCTGCATCACTTCGCGCTGGGCGTCGGTTCGGCGGAGGAGCTCGATGCGTGGGTCGACTACCTGCGCTCGCGCGACGTGGAGACCACCGATGTCCTGGAGCGCGGGCGCTTTCGCTCGATCTACCTGCGCGATCCCGACGGAAGGATCGTCGAGATCGCGCACCCCTGACGGAACGGCTCAGGCGATCCCGAGGGCCAACGGAAGACGCGTGTCGATCGCCGCGGACCGGCCGGAGTGGTCCGGCGCGAGCAGGGCCGCGAGCGCCCGGCGCTGACGCTCGGTCATCGACCCGACGGTCTTGTTCTCCGACAGCGGGACGGCTTGGAGCAGCTTGCGACAGCGCGTCGCACCCCACCGCCGCTGGCTCATCAGGAGATCGGCGATCGTCATGCTGTCTGCTTCCCACGGAGCCCTGGCGACGACCTCGGCGACGCTGACCTCGCCGTAGCCGATACGGCGCTTGAGCTCGGCTCGGGCCAGGCGGACCTCGTTTGCCCGGGCAAGCGCGCGCATGTGCTGCGGCGCAGGGGTCATCATCGCGTGTGCGCTGGTCATAGTTCTCCTGTCGCCCGGTGATCCGTCCCGCGGGCGGCCATCGTGAATGTTTGTGTGGCGTCTGGCCGACGCGAGACATCAGGAGATGGTCCCCGGGTCGGGCTTTCACCGCCCCGGGCGCTTCCGATCTCGAGCCCGCTCGACAACTTCGGACCCTCTCCTCATGCACTTCCTTCGGCACGGACGAAGCTACGACAGAAAAAGCCGGCCCATCAACCCCTGGACGGAAAAAGCTTCGCTCGGAGCGCCTGTTTTCTCCCCCCAGGAACTTGTGATGATTTGGACAAGGGCCCGGGGCCCGCAACCGCCGTCTCCGAGCTATGCGGATCCGGGGCCCGGCAGCGCCCCGTGATCTGACTCGAAGCTCGCCTTGACCGCTGAGAAGACGTCGAGCGCCTCCTCGATCGTCTCGGCCGTGTGGGTCGCCATGACGCTCGTGCGCAGGAGTGCGCCCCCGGGTGGCACCGCGGGGTGGATCGCGACGTTGACGTAGACCCCGGCCTCGTAGAGCCCCTTCCACAGCAGGGCGGCCTTCCAGTCGTCCTCCACCAGAACTCCGACGATGGGCGTCCCGATGGGGTGCTCGACGACCTTGAAGTCGCGGGACCGCAGCCCTTCACGCAGGCGGTCGGCGTTGGCCAGGACCTGCGCCATGAGCTGACGACCCTCGTCGGAGCGGACGATCCTCAGGGCAGCGGCGGCGGCGCCGACCGCGGCGGGTACGGCCGAGGCCGTGAACATGAAGGCCCGGCTGTGGAAGCGCAGGTACTCGACGACCTCGTGGCTCCCCGCGATGAACCCGCCGCACGACGCGAGCGACTTCGAGAACGTGCCCATCCTCAGGTCCACGGCCTCCTCGACGCCGAGCAGCTCCGACGCGCCCGCCCCCCGGGCTCCGAGCACCCCCGCGCCGTGGGCCTCATCGACCATGAGCCGGGCGCCGTGGCGGCCGACCAGGTCGACGATCTCCCTCAGCGGCGCGACATCGCCCTCCATAGAGAACACGCCGTCGACGACGACGAGCGCTCCCCCCCCGTCCTCGGCGGCACGCGACAGCTGCTTCTCGAGCTTGTCCAGCCGGTTGTGGCGAAACGGCCGCAGCTTGGCCCGCGAGAGCAGGCAGCCGTCGAGGATCGAGGCGTGATCGCCCGAATCGGCGATCACGGTGTCTCCGGGTCCGAGGATGGTTCCCAGAGTGCCCACGTTGGCCTGATGGCCCGTGGTGAACACCAGCGCGTCCTCCGTGCCCATCCATTCGGCGATGCCCCGCTCGAGCTCGAGGTGCAGCGGAATCGTCCCGTTGAGGAACCGCGAGCCGGTCAGCCCGGTGCCGTACTTGTGCAACGCGTCCTCGGCGCCCTGCATGACACGCTCGTCGCCGGTCAGGCCCAGGTAGTTGTTGGACCCGAGCATGATCCGCCGCTGTCCCTCCATCACGACGATCGGCAGCGACTTGCCCTCGAGCTGGCGGAAGTACGGCAGGGCGTCGGATTCGCGCGCCATGCGCAGCAACTCCGCGCGGTCGTGCTGACGGGCCTTGGCGAAGACGTCGGTGGAGGTCGGCATATAGGGTGCTCGCCCGTGACGATCGAGGTGAGACCCGTGGTCTCGAGGCGGGATCGGCGGGAGTTCATCGCCCTCCCGTTCCGGCTGCATGCTAACGCGCCCCAGTGGTGCCCGCCGCTGCCCATCGAGCGCCGGGCCTATCTGAGCCGCCGCCTGAACCCGTTCTTCGGACACGGCGCCGCGGAGCTGTTCCTCGCCCGCCGTGGCGGACGCGTCGTCGGCCGCATCAGCGCGCAGATCGACCACGCCTACAACTCCTTCCACGATGACCGCTGGGGCTGGTTCGGCTTCCTCGAGCTCGAGGACGACCCCGAGATCATGCAGCGGCTGCTGGCCGCCGCGGAGGGCTGGTTGCGCGAGCGGGGGATGGAGCGGATGGTCGGCCCGTGCGACTTCACGATGAACGAGGAGTCGGGGATCGTCGTCGAGGGCCACGACAAGGTCGCGTTGATCAAGCAGCCGTGGCACCCTCCCTACTACCAGCAGCTTGCCGAGGGCGCGGGGCTGACCAAGGCGATGGACCTGCTGATGTGGAACCTCGAGGTCCAGAACCGCGCGACGGTGCTACCGGTCATGTTCGACCTGGCCGAGAAGGTCACGAGCGAGCACGGCATCGTCATCCGGAGGATGTCGCGGCGTCATCTGCGCCAGGAGATGGACCGGTTCGCCGAGGTCTACAACTCGGCCTGGTCGGACAACTGGGGGTTCGTCCCGTACGGCAAGTCCGATCTCGACGCCTACGCGCTCGAGATGCAGCTCGTCTACGAGGAGGACTGGTTCATGGTCGCCGAGAAGGACGGAAAGACCGTGGGCGTGGCGATCAGCGTCCCGGACCTCAGCAAGGTCCTGCGCAGGGCCAACGGCAGCACCCTGAGGTTCGTCTACTTCTGGCTGGGGCGCCACAGGATCATGGATCGGGTCCGCGTGGGCTTCCTCGGCATTCATCCCGAGTACCAGCACACCGGCGTGGCGGCCGCGTTCTACGTCGAGAACTACGCCGTGGCCGAACGCCACCCGCGCATCCACGGCGGTGAGATGGGCTGGATCCTCGAGACCAACGAGGCGATGAACCGAGGGATGGAGATGATGGGCGGCCGGGTCGTCAAGCGCTACCGCGTGTACGAGCGGCTGCTCGGGGCAGCGCCCTGACGCGCCGGTCTAGGTCACGGCGGCGGCCGGATCCTCCCGGACGACGACCGTGTCGGCCACGGGGATGATCTGATCCACGGGGAGATCGGCGCGCGACGCGTGGTCGCGAATGGCCTCCGGGCTGGAGGCCTGATAGACGCAGACCGTGCCCACCGCTCCGCCGTCCTCCTCGAGCACGTAGCTCCTGATCCAGCGGATGTCGTCCGACATCTCCTCGTCTCCGACCTGCTTGGAGCGCGCGGCCGCCTCCTGCAGTTGCTCGGGGGAGCTCCAGCCGCTGCGCCGGAGGATCACGTAGGTGTTCATGCTGCTTCTCAGTCGATGGTCTTGAAAGGGTGATCAGACTCCGAAACGCCGACGATGTCAAGAGCGCCGCCGTCTGCTCGCGCGATTCCGCCACAGCGGCCCGGCCGAGGTTCGCGCTCCCGGCCGTCGCCTTCTGTACCTTCCGCGCATGCCGCCCGAAGACATCGAGACCGTGGACGCCGAGATCGTGCCCGCGGGCCCGAGGCAGGGAGCCGGGATCGAGTCCTCGCGCCGCGCCCTGCCGCCGGCGGCGATGGCCGCCGGCGCGGCGGTGACCGGGCTGGCGGCCGGAATGGCCACGGTGGCCGTGGTCCACCGCCGCGCGGCCCGCAGGGCCGCCAAGCGCCGGCGCAGGGCGCTCGGCAAGGTGGTGGCCAGCCGGTCGTTCCTGGTCGACGTGCACGTCCTCGGCGACCGCTGAGCGCCTTGGCGTCCCGCGACCTCGTCGAGGTCCGTCGCGAGGTCATCCCGCGATGGCCGGTCCGGCTGCCGCGCAGCAGTTCCCCCGATGGCGTGCTGCGCTGTCGCCACGGCGTGGTGGAGCGCCACCTGCACGTGGAGGGCCGGCCGGTCGTCGTGCGCGCCGCCCAACCGGCCGCCGAGCGGGTGGTGCTCGGCGCGTGGGGGGCCGACGCCGCCACCGCAGAGGAGGGGATCGCCCGCATGCGCTTCGCGCTCGGCGTGGACGACGACCTGCGGGAGTTCCATGATCGCTTCCGCTTCGACCCCCTCATCGGGGCCAGCGTGCGGGCCCAGCCGTGGCTCCGGGTTCGCCGCCGCCCCGAGCCGTTCGAGGCGCTGGCCTGGGCGGTCACCGAGCAGCTCATCGACTATCCGCGCGCGGCGGCGATCCAGCGGGCGATGGTGCGGGCGCTGGGTGCACGCTGCCCGCGCACGGGCCTGCGAGACGTCCCGTCGGCGGCCACGGTGGCGGGGACGGCCCCGGCGCTGCTGGAGTCGATGGATCTCAAGGGATCGAGGGCGATCGCGCTGGTGCGGGCGGCGCGCGAGGTGGCCAGCGGTCGCGTGGACCTGCGCGCGCCGGACCACGAACGCGGCTGGCGCCGGCTGCGCGCCATCCCCGGGATCGGCTCGTGGACCCAGGAGATCCTGGCCGTTCACGGCCAGGGCCGCTACGACCAGATCCCCGCCGGGGATCTGGGCTTCATCAAGCTGGTCGGCAGGCTGCGCTCGGGGGGCGATCCGCGCGAGCGGGCGACCGAGGAGGAGGTGCGCGACTTCTTCGCTCCCTACGAGGGCTGGGCCGGCCTGGCCGGTGCGCATGCCCTCAGAAGCCCTGGCCCGGCAGCAGGTCGTTGTTCAGCGCTCGCTGGGACGCGGGCTGCTTGAGCAGCCGGTTGTCGTACATCCACCGGGCGTAGGCCTGCCACTCGCGGGGCTCCTGCCAGCCCCACGGCCGGTCGCGATTCGCCGGGAAGAAGGCCGGGAGGGTGGCGGTCACGGCGGCTCGCTGGAGTCCGGGGTCGAGATCGCGGTTGGCCCGCAGCAGGGCATCCACGCCCTCAGCGGGGTTCTCGCGCAGCCGCTGATGGGCGCGGGCGAGAGCCTGCAGGAAGCGCCGCAGAGTGGCGGCCTTGGGGCCCACCTCGTCCTCGCGGGCGACGATCACCAGCTCGTTGTACGTGGGGACGCCGGCCTGGTCGACGCGAATGACGGTGGGATGGCGGTTCTTGCGCTCGAGCTGGATGCCCTCGTAGTTCCAGAAGCCTCCGAGCGTCGCGTAGACCTTCCTGGAGAGCATCGCGGGCACGAGATCGAATCCGACGTCGACCTCCTTGACCCGGCCGGCATCGGCGCCGGCCTTCTTGAGGATCGTCTTGAGGTAGGCCGACTGGTAGGGAATGCCGGCCGTGCCCACGGTGTGTCCCTCGAGGTCGGCGGGCGAGCCGAGCTTCGTCGGGGCGATCGCGATGATCGACGTCAGGGGCTTCTGGACCAGCGCTCCGATGGACACCAGCCTGGCTCCCTTGTCGCGGGCCAGGAAGAGCTCGGGCTCATAGGAGATCGCCAGGTCGGTGCGCCCGGCGGCCAGCAGGCGCAGGGGAGCGGAGGGGTCGCCGGGTACCTGGATGTTCACGTCGAGGCCGGCACGGGCGAACTCGCCGCTGGCCAGCGCGTCGTAGATCCCCGCGTGGTCGGCATTGGGAAAGAAGTCGAGCATGAGCGTGATGCGCTGCTTGGCCGGCGCGCCCGTGGGCTCGCTCTTGTTGCCACAGGCGCCCAGCCCGATGGCGAGGATGAGGATGAGGAGCGCGGGGAGGCGGGTCATGAGGACTCCGGTCGGTAGCTGAGCAGGCGCCGCTCGGCGACACCGAGAGCGTAAAACAGGACGATCGCGAAGAGCGCCATGACGACCACCGCGGCGTAGGCCCGCGGGGTGTCGAGGTTGGGGATGGCCTGGAGCATGAGATGGCCGAGGCCGCTCGTCGAACCGGACTGCTCGGCGAGCACCGCCCCGATGACGGCGATCGCCACGGCGATCCGCGTCCCCGACAGCGCGGCCGGGAGCGCCGCCGGCAGCTCGGTGAGGCGGAACGCCTGCCAGCGGCCGGCGTCGAGGGTGCGCATGAGCTTGCGCAGGTCCGGGTCGACGGCTCGCAGCCCGTCGAAGGTGGTCACGACGACCGGGAAGAAGCAGATCAGGGCGATGATCAGCAGCTTGGGCAGGATCCCGAATCCGAACCAGTAGACGAGCAGCGGTGCGAGGATCACCAGTGGCACGGCCTGCGATCCGACCAGCAGGGGGTAGAGCGCGCGGCGCAGCACGTCGAACGAGTCGATGGCCACGGCGAGGACCAGGCCGGCCACCAGTGCGATCAGCACGCCGAAGCCCACCTCCTGCGCAGTGACCCAGAGGTTGTCGAGCAGCAGGCTGCGATCGTCCCAGAGCGCGGTCGCGATCTGCGACGGCGAGGCGAGCACCAGGTCGTCGACGCCCCCCGTTTCGACGTAGAGCTGCCACGCGGCCAGCCCCACGACGACCACCAGCAGCGGGGGCCAGAGCCGGCGAATCACCGCAGAGCCTCCATCGCGCCCACGCGTGCGTCGAGCACGGCGCTGTCGGTCGGAGCTCGCGGCCGTGGGGCGCCCACCTCCAGCTCCGCGACGACCCGGCCGGGGCGCGGCGAGAGCACGAGGATGCGGTCCGCGAGCACCGCCGCCTCCTCGACGTCGTGGGTCACTAGCAACACGCTGCGCGGCTCCTGCGCCAGCGCACCGGCCAGCCACCCCTGGAGGTCGGAGCGGGTGAGCGCGTCGAGCGCGCCGAACGGCTCGTCGAGGCACAGCAACGGCTTGGCGGCCAGGAGCGTCCGCGCGAACGCGACGCGCTGGCGCATCCCGCCGCTGAGCTCGTGCGGGCGCGCATCCTCGAACCCCCCGAGCCCGAGCCGCTCGAACAGCGGCCGCGCGCGGGCCCGTGCCTCGTCGGGACGCAGGCCGCCGATGCGCAGGGCCAGCGAGGCGTTGTCGAGGGCCCGCAGCCAGGGCAGCAGGAGGTCACGCTGGGGCATCAGCACCGCGGGAGGGCCCTCCACGGTCCCGCTATCGGGCTCGAGCAGGCCGCAGACGAGCTCGAGGAGCGTCGACTTGCCACAGCCGCTGGGCCCGACGACCGCGACGACCTCGCCGGAGCCGACACGGATCGTGACGTCCTCGAGCGCGACGACCGCGCCGAAGCGGCGGGTCACGCCCTCCATCGTCATGGATGTCGTCATCGCTCCCTCCGCGGGCATTACCCCACAGGTTCGAAGGGTCAGCGCCGGTTCTGGGCGAGCGCTATCTCAGCCGGCCTCCGCCAGCTCCCCTGGTGTGAACAGCGGCTCAGACTACTCGTAGACCACGAGCTCGGGACGGGGCCGCAGCCGCAGCACGCGGCCCGGCGTCATCGTGGCGATGTCCTCGTGGTAGAAGAGCTTGAAGCCATTGTGCAGGCCCGGGGTGTGCTTCGCGAAGGACTTGTACCGCTCGATCTTGATCTCCTTGGCGCCAAAGCCGTCGACGTTGACCGTGACCGCCACGCTCGATCGCGGCTTGAGCTGGTCCTCGTTCATGATCATGTTCGGGGTGAATCGGTGGATGACGAGCAGCTTCTGCGGGAGGTGGTTGCGCCGCACGAGGTCCTCGAGCCAGAACGACACCGCGTTGACCTCGCGGGCGTCGACCGAACCGATGACCTTGCCGGGAATCGCGTCCGGCGTGTGCCACTCCGGATCGAGCGCGAGCGACACGTCGGGCTCGCGCAGCCACCTCTCGAGGTACTTGGCCTCCTCGAAGAACCCGGCGTGCCCGGGCTGGATGTCGAGGATGAGCAACCCCTTGATCCGCCGCGCAGCGCGCAGGTAACGCCCGATGACCGCATCGGTCTGCCGGGTGCGATACAGGCCGTCGTCGCCGGGGGCGTACTGCGCGATCTCGGCGATCAGCTCCATCGCCGGCATGACCTTGCGGCCCCCGCCGTCGTAGTGGGCGGCCTGCCGCTGGAGGCGACGGCCCGCCGAGCGCGGGGAGCCGATGCCGAGCTCGCCGAGCTGATCGGCCTGCGGAGCGCCGTAGTAGGCGATCACCCGATAGTCGGGGAAGATCCGCCGGCCCCCGCGGGGCAGCTCGGCCGGTGGCCTCGGCGTGCGCGCGCTGCTCCCGCGGCCAAGCTTGCCCCCGCCGCCCGAGAGGGCGCCGGTGACGATGAGGAGCACCACCACCACGAGCGCTGCACCGAGCGCGATCAGGCGCCGGCTTCGATGGACCGGGTCCGGCGCCACCCGTCCATCCTGAAGCAAACGGCATCCCGGCGGTGCCGCCGACGGGTCGGCCGCCCGTGAGCACCGGCTCCGGTGGCACCGCGTCAGGGGATCGGCCGCGCGAGCGCCCTGACGAAGTCCTCTAGCTGCTCGGTGGTCCAGCACTCGTAGGCCTCGCAATGCTGCTCGTAGGCCGCGATGACGGAGTCGCCGTAGTTCCAGTACAGGCGGGGCTCGGGGTTCAGCCAGAACGTCCGGCCGGCCCTGGCCGTCACCCGGGCGAAGATGTCCGCGCGTGGATCCCGCCCGTTCGTCCGGGCGTCGCCGAGCACGATGACCGTCGCCCGCGGGTGCAGGTCGTCCTCGACGAGCTCGCGGAACTCCGACCACACGCGGCCGTAGTCGGTGTAGCCGGAGATGTCGGCGACCCCGGCGTCCTTGGCGATCAGCTCGTTGACCTTCTTGAAGTCGCGTTCGGTCGCAAAGACGTCGGTGACCTCGCTGATGCGCTCGATGAAGACGAAGGAGCGCATCTTGCGAAACGAGTCGTGCAACGCGTGCATGACGCTGAGGAAGAACACGCTCGCGCTCGTCACCGACGTCGAGACGTCGCACAGCACGTAGATCTCCGGGCGCCGCGGGCGGATCGGCTTCTCCTTGATGTTGACCGGGACGCCGCCGAACTCGAGCGAGGCCCGCATCGTCTTGCGCACGTCGACGGCGGCGTGGCGCTTGCGGCCGCGCTGCTCGTGGCCCTGGGTCTTGAGCCGCCGCTTGAGCTGCGCGACCACGCGATGGACGGCAGCGAGGTCCTGCAGCGGCCCGCCGGGCAGGGCGCGGTCGAGCTCGTTGAGGGGACGGGAGGGCGGCAGCTGCTCGGTGCGCTCGATCTGGGCGCGCTCGAGCTCCCGGCGCAGCAGCGCCTCGAAGCGCCGGATCTCCTCGCGCGGCAGGCCGTCGCGCCGTGGGTCACCCTCGGGCAGTTCGGGCTGCGGCTCGGCGCGCAGGCCGAGCGCGCGGCGGATGCGCTGGACGTCGACGCCGATGACGCCCGAGCCCTCCCCCTGGCGGCCGAAGGCGGCGATGGCCAGGCGGGCGAGGTCGCGCATCGCGCCCTGGCTGCCGTCGCGCAGGGCCTGGGCGATCCGGGCCCGCAGGACGTCGAGGTCGAGCTCGCCATCAGACAGGTCGACGCCGCCTCCCTCGCGGACGTCCTCCCGGATGGCCGCCAGCTCGGTGGCGCGGAAGAAGAAGCGTTCGAAGACCAGCTCGTAGACCCGGCGGTCCTCCGGTGACTTCGCCAGCGTTGCGGCCAGCGCCTCGCGGAAGTCAGTCGGGTCGGTCCACGGGACCTCGCTGAGGGCCGCGAAGGCGTCGAGCAGCTCGCTCGTGCCGACCGCCACGCCTTCGGAGCGGAGCTCCTCGCCGAACTCGAGGAGGCGCTCGTCAAGCACGTGCAGCGCTGTGCGAGCCGAGCCTGACGCCGACGCGCTCGGCGACGATGTCGAGGTCGGTGCGGTGCTTGACGATGATCGACAGCGTGTCGCGGAAGGTCTTCTCGTCGATGTCCTCGGCGCCCAGGAGCAGCAGCGCGCGGGCCCAGTCGATCGACTCCGCGATCGAGGGCGGCTTCTTGAGGTCGAGGTCGCGCACCATCGCGATGAGCTCGACGAGCTTGCCGGCGACCGTCTCCGACAGCTCGGGGGCGTGCAGGCGCACGATCTCGAGCTCGCGATCCAGCGTGGGGTAGTCGAGCCAGAGGTACAGGCAGCGCCGCTTGAGCGCCTCGGTCAGCTCGCGCGTGTTGTTGGAGGTGAGCAGGACGACCGGGTGCGTCCGGGCCTCGATCCGGCCCAGCTCGGGAATGGAGATCTGGAAGTCCGAGAGCAGCTCGAGCAGCATCGCCTCGAACTCCTGATCGGTCTTGTCGATCTCGTCGATCAGCAGCACGACGGGCTCCTCGGAGGCGATCGCCGTCATCAGCGGGCGCTCGAGCAGGAACTCCGCGCCGAAGATGTCGTCCTGCACGTCCTGCCAGCCTGTCTGACCGACGGGGTCGCCGTCGGTGCCCCCCCTGGTCTGGATGCGCAGGAGCTGCTTGCGGTAGTTCCACTCGTACAGCGACTTGGCCTCGTCGAGGCCCTCGTAGCATTGCAGGCGAATCAGCTCGCGCCCGAGGTAGGTCGCCAGCGCCTTGGCCAGCTCGGTCTTGCCGACGCCGGCGGGGCCCTCCACGAGCACCGGCTTGCCGAGGCGGGCGGCGAGATAGGCGACCAGTGCGGTCGATTCGCCCGGCAGATAGCCGGCGGCACGAAGCCCCGCGGAGACCTCCTCGACAGATTCCGGTAAGGCCGCCATGGGCGCCGAATGATAGGAGTGGTGCTCTGCCCCTCTCCGACATCTTCAACGAGACCCCGACCTTCGGGGCCAGCCCGTGGCCGTTCATCGTCCTGATGCTCGCCGGCTTCGTCATCGGGATCTTCGGCCACATCTCCAAGACCAAGGTGCTGGTGGCGCTCGGCATCGGCCTGATCTTCCTCGGGACCTTCATCCTGCCGCTCCTGCTCAACCTCTCCAAGCAGCCCGGATAGGAGTACAAGTCGCGGTCATGGGCCGCTACGAGGAGGCATGCGCCGCGCACCGCTGGGAAGTGCCCGCGCGCTACAACATCGCCCAGGACGTCTGTGACAAGCACCCACGCGAGAAGCTCGCGATGGTCTTCGAGGACTTCCGCGGCGAGCAGCGGGAGGTGCTCTGGGGAGAGATCCAGGACCGCTCGAACCAGATCGCCCACGTTCTGCGTGATCGCGGGGTGCAGGCCGGGGATCGTGTCGCGATGGTCCTCCCGCCCGGGCCCGACACGGCCGCCGCGTTCTTCGCCGTCTGGAAGTGCGGGGCGATCCTGCTGTCGATGTCGGTCCTCTACGGGGACGACGGCATCCGCCACCGCCTCTCCGACAGCACACCGCGCGTGTTGCTGACCGACGCCGAGAGCCGGCCGCGCTTCGCCGATGGCCACGACCACGGCCACACGGAGGGAGGGTCGGATCTGCTGGTGCTCGACGATGCGCTGGTGACGGGCCAGCCGACCGACTTCGACGTGGTCGACACCGCTGCCGACGACCCGGCGCAGCTGTACTACACATCGGGCACGACGGGTCTGGCCAAGGGCATCGTGCACGCCCACCGCTACCTCCTCGCCCACGAGGAGTTCGTCTACTGCCATGACGTCCAGGAGGGCGAACGCTTTCACGGCATGGGCGAATGGGCGTGGGCGGCCGGCATCGCGCCGCTGCTCGGCCCGTGGCGTCTGGGCGCCGTGCAGGTCGTCTACCGCCGCGAGGGTGGCTTCGACCCGGCCGTTCAGCTCGAGGTGCTCAGCCGGCACCGGCCGACCAACGTCTTCACCACGCCCACGGCGATGCGGTCGATGATGGCGCTGGGCGACGCGGGCACGCGTTACCCGCAGGACTTCCGCATCGTCTGCTCCGCCGGCGAGCCCCTCAACCCCGAGGCGATTCGCTGGTTTCGCGAGCAGTACGGCGTGACCGTGCTCGACTACTACGGGCTGACGGAGTCCTACCCGCTGGTCGCCAACTATCCGTTCATGGAGGTCCGCGAGGGGTCGATGGGGCGGCCCATGCCGGGCTGGGACGTGGCCATCCTCGACGAGGACGAGCACCCGGTGGGGCCGGGTGAGCGGGGCGAGATCTGCCTGCGGGCGCGTTCGAACCCTCACTACCCGCTGGGTTACTGGGAGCAGCCCACGGCGAGCGAGGAGACGTTCGCGGGCGAGTGGTTCCGCTCCAAGGACGCGGCGAGCGCCGACGCCGACGGCTACTACTGGTACGAGGGTCGCGCAGACGACGTGATCATCGCGGCGGGCTACCGGATCGGTCCGTTCGAGGTCGAATCGGCGTGTCTCGAGCACCCGGCCGTCCGGGAGGCCGCCGCGGTCGCCTCGCCCGACGATGTCAGGGGCAACGTCGTCAAGGCCTTCGTGGTCCTCAACGACGGCTTCGAGCCCGGCGACGAGACCGCCGCCGAGATCAAGACCTTCGTGCGTGCCCACCTGTCGGCCTACGCCTACCCCCGCCTGATCGAGTTCGTCGACGACCTGCCCAAGACCCTGACCGGCAAGATCCGCCGGATCGAGCTGCGCCAGCGCGAGCTCGGCCGCGGCTGACGGCGCGGGCCTTCACTGCGCCTGGTCGTCCGGCCTCTCCTCGAAGGAGAGCTGCCCGGCGATATCGGTGGGAGCGTCCGGCCCGACCGGGCGCCGTCGGCGCCGCTGGGTCGCGTGCGTGGCGGCCGTCACCTGCCGCGGCGGCGGGGCCGGCTCCTGGCGGGTGGTGGGATCCTGGGCCGCCGTCGGCTCGGCGGGGTGCGCGGTGCGCAGCCGCTGTCCGGCGAAGGCCAGGGCGCCCGCCGCCAGGAACGCGAAGAAGAATCCCCACTGGATGCCGATCGTCGCTCCCGGGCCCTCGGTCGACGGACGGTCGAAGACCCGCCAGAGGAACAGGAACGCGCCCCACAGCCCGGCTGCGAAGATCACCGTCCCGTCTCCTCCGGGTAGGTGGAACGCCCGTTGCTCGGCGCGATAGAAGAGCAGCAGCAGCACCCCCGCCGAGACCAGGCAGATGGCCGCCTCGACCCAGCCGAACTTGTCGAACGCGTTGAGGTTGCCGCCGCCGTGCAGCAGCCTGCCGCCCTGAGCGACGTAGGCGTCCTTGTGATACCAGGGCAGGAAGGTCGTCACCAGCAGTGCGAGCGCGGCGAACGACGCATGGCGCTGCTCGACCGCAAGCGCCCGCCACGCCCGCGCGATGCGGGCCAGGCCGTTCTGGACGGTGGCCACGCGTTCGACTCTACCGGCCGTCCGCGACGATACGCCGGTGCCACCGCGCGTCGGCGATGCGGAGCATCCAAACGGTTTCTGCGCAGCCACGTCGCGCGCCGCCGCGTAACGTAGCCGGACATGCGTTACGGAGTCGCTGTCCTGGCCGCGCTGGCGCCGGCGCTGGCGCCCGCCGGCGCCGGCGCCGCGACTCGCTACGTCAGCCCGGCCGGGGTGGGCCGCGGCACCTGTGTCCGGGCCGCACCGTGCTCGGTCGCCTGGGCGCTCGACGGTGACGGCAGCAACACGGGTGACACCGTGATCGTGCTGGGGGGCACCTACACCGACCAGGCTGTGTCCCTGACCAAGCGCCTGGTGATCGCCGGCCGGGAGGACAGGGCGCGGCCCGTCTTCAACACCACCTCCGGCGACGGCGCCGCCTTGACGGTCGGTCCCGGAGCCGACGGCTCGGTGGTGCGACACCTGTCGATCGAGAGCTCGACCCCGGCTGCACCGGCCGTCGACGTGCTGAGCGCGGCGTCTCTCAGCGACCTCCAGGTCACCAGCGCGACCACCGCATGCCTGCGCAGCTCGGCCCGGGGCCTGCACATCGACGACAGCTCGTTCGTTCAGACGGGCACCGCGCAGGAGCCCTGCCTGCAATCCAGCGGCGACGACGGCGCCTGGACCGGCGTGGTGGCCAGGGCCCCCGGCGGCCCCGCCGCCGCCCGCTTCGCCGGGAACGGAAGGATCACCGATGCGACGTTCACCGCCCAGGGCACGGGGCTGCGCATGACCGGCAGCGCGATCGCCCATCGGGTGACCGCCATCGGTGGGGCCCGGGGGGTCGAGCTCGACGGCGCCACGACGCTCACCGACTCCGTGGCGGTCGCCGGGAACGGTGGGAGCGCGATCCTCGCGGGCGGGGGCGGGGGCGAGGGCGCGGGCGCGGGCGGCCAGCGGCTGCTGCACGTCACCGCCTGGGCGACGGGCGACGGATCGATCGGCATTCGCGCCGGCAGCGGCTCCGATGTCGCGGTCACGGACGCGATCGCGCGCGGCGAGGCGGCCGACCTCTCTGTTGACGCCGGCAGCCCGGCGAACACCGCCGACTGCCCGGCCGACACGGGCTGTCCGGCGGGACGGATGTCCGCGGCCTATACGAACTTCCGCACGGGGGAGGGCATCGTGGACGGGGGCGCCAATCAATCCGGCGATCCGCGCTTCGTCGACAGCGCTGGACTGGACTTCCACCTGCGGCCCGACTCACCGGCGATCGACTCGGGAAGCCTGGGACTCAGCAACAGCAGCGCCGACCGCGACGACCGGTATCGCTGGCTGGGTAAGGCCCCCGACCTGGGCGCATATGAATACCGGGCCCCGCGAGCGCGGCGGCCGCGCGCTGACGTCGTCGCGCCGCGGCTCACGGGGGTGCGGCTCGCGCCGCGGCGCTTCCGGACGGCGCGGCGGGGGCTCGCATTCTCCGCTTCCGGCGGGGCGCCGGCGGGTGCCACCCTGTCGTTCTCGTTGTCCGAGCCCGCGGATCTCGTGCTGCTCATCTCGCCCGCCCGCCCGCGGGGCGGCGCGCTCGGGGCGATCGTCGAGAGATTCGCGTCAGGTCGGCACCGGATGAGGATCAGCGGGATGCTCGAGCGCCGGCCGCTGCGGCCGGGGCGTTACGTGCTGACGACCGTCGCCCGTGATCTCTCCCAGAACCTCTCGCGCCCGCAACGCTTCACGCTCATCGTGACGCGCTAGCCACCGCGTCAGTCCAGTGGGATGTCGACCACGATCGGCGCGGGGGCGGGCTCCTCGCCGCGTGCCGGCTCGAGGCGCAGGAGGTACAGGTCGATCACCGCGCGGACGAGCAGCAGCACCTGGCGGATGAGGTCGCTGACCTGCCGGCGGAGATCGTCGGGGAGCAGGTCGCGCAGGAGCCCGACGAGCCCGGCGAGCGCCTGGACCTCCCGGGTCGCCTCGGAAGCCGCGCCACTCGCGCCGGGCCGGTCTCGCTCGCTGTCGCCGCCGGCCTCCTGCGCCATCCGGTCGGCGGCGGCCGCCGTGGTGCGGATGCGCTCGCGCAGCGCGGCGAGAGGGTCGTCGTCAGTCTCGGTATGGGCCATCGAAGCGCACCTCCAGAGCGCCGTCCTCGAACGCTGCGCCGGCCGGACTGTAGTCGGCCAGGGCGGGGGGCAGGAGCACCGTCCGCTTGTGGCCGTCGACCCTGACCACGAGCTCGAGGCCGATCTTCTTGAGGCTGATCTCCCCGCGCTCGGCGAGCGGCAGGTCGATGGTCCACGTGGCGGAGTCGCTGCCCACCACGAGCTTCTGGGAGACCTCGTCGTGCAGGACGGCAGCGGGATCGTGCGCCGTGAACAGCGCGTCGCCGAGCCGGTCGAGCATGCGCTCGCCCACGACCTCCTCGTCGAACCAGGGCGCCTGCAGGACGGGTACGGGCGCGAAGGAGTCACAGGCGGCGCGAAGGTGCTCCTGCTGGCGTTCGCGCCAGGCGCCGAAGTACTCGCCGACCTCCACCCCGAAGACCCGGTTGACGATGACGGCATCCGTCAGGAACCCGTAGAGGTTGAGGTAGGTGAAAGTGCGCCGCGCCTCGTCGACGACCATCCGGTCGGGGTTCATCACCAGGCGAATGGAGACGTGCTCGTGGTCACGCAGGATCTCGTTCATCGCGACCAGGTTGCGAGTCAGCGCCCCGACGTCCTCGAGCACCGCTTCGTCGGGCAGCGAGATGTCGAGCACGGCGCGCGCGAACGGCCTCGCGGCGTCCATGATCCGGCTCTGCTGCGGGAACACGCGGTCGAGCCACCAGCGGGCGACATCCGGGAAGGACAGCATCCGCAGGGTCTCTCCCGTCGGCGCGCAGTCGACCACGAGGACGTCGAACTCGCCCGACTCGTAGTGCGCCTTGACCTGCAGGAGGCTGAACAGCTCGTCCAGGCCGGGGGGAACCGTGAGCTCCTCGGCCGAGACGCGGTCGACGCCGCGCGCGATCAGCAGCTGGCCGAGCCAGGCCTGCACCGCGCTCCAGTGGCGCTCCATCTCGGCCTGCGCCTGGACCTCCTGGCCCCACAGCAGCTCGCCGACCACCGTTGGCTCGCGACCCAGCGGCGCTTCGAGTGAGTCCGACAGGCTGTGGGCCGGGTCCGTCGAGAGAACCAGTGTCCGCAGTCCCTGCGCGGCACAGCGGCGCGCGGTGGCGGCCGCCACGGAGGTCTTGCCGACGCCGCCCTTGCCCGTGTACAGGATCGTCCGCGGCGGCATGCCCTGATCCTAAGGGCCGTCCGGGCCGATCACCGCCGCCGCGCCATGGCCTCTGAAGCGACGGTGCTCGAGTTTCCCGCGAGGTCGGTCGCGCTGATGGTGATCGCGTAGGTGCCCGCGGTGGGCGCCCGCCAGCCCAGCGAATGCGCGCCTGACGCCACGCGCACGACCGCGCGGTACGCAAAGGACCCACGGACGATCCGAAGCGTGACCGTTCCCGGCTTGTCGATCCTGAAGCGCACGCGCGACGGGCGCCGGGCCGTCACCGGCGGTACAGGGGTGACGAAGCGCAGGACCGGCGGCGTCTTGACGTCGGCGGCGAAGCGTGCCGCATAGTCGCAATAGGGCTCTCCGTCGAAGCCGTGGCGCTCCAGGCGCTGGCACAGGCGCCCGAGAAAGCCGCCCAGGAGCGTGTGGTAGGCGAGGCTCGAGTCGCCGTACTCCGAGTACCTCGACCAGCCGCCGGTGTCGTAGCGCGGCAGCTCGGCCCGGGCCTCGGCGCTGCCCGCGTCGAACAGCGCGCGGCCCTCCGTGCCGTCGACCAGGGTGGCGTAGTCGAAGAGCCCGTTGAGGGACTGGATGAAGCCGTTGAGGATGTGCAGTCGCGGCGCAAAGGAATACTGCAGGTAGTGGGTCCCCGCCGCGGTCGGTTGGGCGACTCCCTCCGGCGGAGGCCTGCGAAAGATGCCGATCGCCGAGCGCGCGGCGTCGTAGAACTTCGCGTCCCCGAACCGTGCCCCCGCGCGGACCATGGCGGTCAGCGCGGTCCCTTGGGCGAGCCCCGACACCCACGGCGGGCGGCCACCGTCGAAGGCGAAGAGGTACTCGAAGGCGATCCCGCCGGCGCGCCGGCCCGCCAGGGAGATCGCTTCCGAGACGAGGTCGGCGAACGGCCCCGGGTGCTTTCGGTCGGCCCACAGCCCGTTGGCCCTGCCCCAGGTCCCCAGCCACTGGATCTGGATGCCGTGCTCGGGGTAGTGCTGCCAGACGATCCCGCTTCCGGCGAAGCTCACCCTCGCCCCGGCCGACAGCAGAGGCCCCGTGGTCCACCAGCGGTTGTTGGCCTCCAGCGTGGCCGTCAACGCGGGGAGGCGGGCCGACGTGACCATCCCGCGAGCCGCCATCCCGTCGATGTCGCCGAGGACACCGCGCAGAGCCAGTCGGCGGGCGCCCGAGAGCCGGCGGGCGAGCTGGGAGGCGCGTTCGTAGTCGCCGAGCGCGCGATCGTAGGTCGGCTGGTCGATCGCCCCGGCGGCCAGCAGCGCCTGCAGGGCCGCGGGCATGCTCGGCCTCGATGCCGCGCGCGCCACGCTCGCAACCGGACGACCGGGGACGGGCTCGCCCCGTCGGGGTGGCAGGAACCGATCATCGCGTGACCGGACGGCGCCGTGGGCGTCCATGACCAGCACGCGAGAGGCCTGGGCGGCCTCGGGAATGAGCAGCAACGCAAGCATCGCCAGCATCGCCGTCGTGAACCTGCAGAAGATCGCCACGATGGTAGGCTCGAACCCACCCATGCCCCGCATGTTTCGTTTCGTCGTCATTCTCGGACTGCTCATCGTCTCGGCCGTGGGCCTGGCGGCGTGCGGTGGAGGGGGCGACAGCGGGTCCTCCCCTGACGCCAGCGCCCTCCTGAAGTCGACGTTCGCTGGGGATCACGCGGTCAAGAGCGGCAATCTCGCCGTCTCTCTCAAGGTCGACGCCAAGGGCCTCTCGAGCGTCAACGGCCCCGTCGCGGTCAACCTCAGCGGCCCGTTCGAGACACAGGGCGCTGGACAGGTGCCCAAGCTCGACCTGGCGGTCTCGCTCAGCGGCGCCGGGGCGAACTTCAGCGCGGGCGTCGTGAGCACCGGTGACAAGGGCTTCCTCAAGCTTCAGGGCAAGACGTTCGCGGTCGACGACGCGACGTTCGCGAAGTTCAAGGAGGCTTACGCGAAGTCCGCGTCCAAGTCGAGCTCGGGCGGAACCTCGCTGAAGTCCCTGGGCGTCGACCCGCTGCGCTGGCTGAAGGATCCCAAGGTCGCGGGAACCGAGAGCGTCGGTGGCGCCGACACCTACCACATCACCGCGGGCGTCGACATCGGCAAGCTCCTCGACGACGTGAGCGCTCTGCTGGGCAAGGCCGGCCAGCTGCAGGCAACGACGGCGCGCCTGCCGAACTCGCTCAGCGACGAGCTGCGCAAGAACATCGAGGCCTCCGTCAAGAGCGCCAGCCTCGACGTCTGGACGGGCAAGAGCGACAAGACCCTGCGCCGCGCCGCGCTGAAGGTCGAGATCGACGTACCCCAGGACGTCCGCGCGCGCGCCGGCGGCCTGTCGACGGGCACGCTGAGCCTGGACGTGGCGATCAACTCCCTCAACGAGCCGCAGACCATCGAAGCCCCGACGAACGCGCGGCCGCTCTCAGAGCTCGGAGGCCTGCTGGCCGGTGGCCTCTCCGGGGCGGCGGGAGCCGGTGGCGGATCGGCGCCCTCGACGACCGCGCCGTCCGGAACCTCCTCGAAGTACCTCAAGTGCATCAACGACGCCGGAACCGACGTTTCGAAGATTCAGCAGTGCGCCGCGCTGGCAGGCCAGTGAACCACTGAGCGTGTCCGCTATCCGCTCCACGTTGGGCTGGACCACGTGGCTCGTCGGATTCATCCCCCTCGCCGTCCTCCTCGACGTCGCGCACGCCGGCCCGACGCTCGTCTTCTTCACGTCAGCGGCCGGGGTCATCCCGACGGCAGCTCTGATGGGCCGTGCCACCGAGGAGCTCGCCGAGCGCTCGGGGCCCGGCATCGGGGGCCTGCTCAACGTGACGTTCGGCAACGCTCCGGAGCTCATCATCGCCCTGCTCGCGCTGGAGAGGGGCCTTCATGAGGTCGTCAAGGCCTCCCTGATCGGCTCGATCCTGGGCAACATCCTCCTGGTCCTCGGCGTCGCGATGTTCTTCGGCGGCCGCAACCGCGACCGTCAGTACTTCGATCGGACAGCGGCGAGCGCCCAGTCGACCATGCTGCTCGTCGCCGCCGCGGCATTCGTGATGCCGGCCATCTACGCCCTCGTGCACGGGCCCGGTCTGCCCAGCCCGCGAAGCGAGCGCATGGACTTCGGTACGACCATCAACACCATCTCGCTCGTGCTGGCCGCGGTGCTGATCGCCGCCTACGGGGCGGGGCTCGTCTTCTCCCTGCGCACGCACCGCGCGCTGTTCAACCCCGACGCCACCGACATGGACGCAGCGCATGCGTCGTGGAGCGTGCGGCGGTCGGTGGCCATGCTCGCGCTCGCGGGCCTCGCGGTGGGCGGGATGTCGGAGATCCTCGTCAGCTCGATCTCCGAGGCGGCGAAGTCGGTGGGGCTCAGCGAGTTCTTCATCGGCGCGATCATCGTGGCCATCGTCGGCAACGCGGCGGAGCACTGGGTGGCCGTGCTCGTCGCCGTCAAGGACAAGATGGACCTGGCGGTCAACATCGCCATCGGCTCCAGCGTGCAGATCGCCCTGTTCGTGACGCCGCTGCTCGTGCTCTGCTCGTTCTTCCTCGGCCCCCATCCGATGGGGCTGGTCTTCAACGGGTTCGCCCTCGCGGGCGTCCTGCTCGCGGTGCTGATCGCCAACCACGTCACCAACGAGGGCGAGTCCACATGGTTCGAGGGCGTGCAGCTGCTGGCCGTCTACGCGGTGCTGGTGGTCGCGTTCGCCTACGCGTAGTGGTCCGGCTCAGGCTCCGGCCAGGCGCGTGATCTGGCGGCGGACCTCCTCCTCGATGTCGAGGGCGGGCTTGCCTTGGCGCTCGCGCCGCTGGTTGCGAGCCACCACGAGGGCGCGGATCTCGCCCTCGAGCTCGGAGTCGATGGCCACCGAGGGTGCGGTCAGGCGGGCCATTTCGGAGTCGATGTCCAGCGTGTCCTCGCCGCGTGCCGCCCGGCGGGCATTGCGGGCCGTGAGCATCTGACGGATCTCCTCATCGGCGACCGCCCGGGAGGCCGCGGGAGCAGAGGCCCGGGCGTGGTCGTCGTCGCGATCGAGCGACAGCCCGCCGCGTCCGATCTGCCCGTAGAGCCGGCCCGAGCCGGCGGCCGCGTAGATCGCGGCGACGACCGCCACGCCCACGACCACGAACAGCACGACCCCGAACGCTTCCTGCATGCCTTCAGTGTGCCCCATCCTCCGTGGCGTGTGGCGCCGACTGCGCGGTCCACTCGATCTGGAAGTGAGCCGCGGGCTCCACTACCCTGGAATCCGCATTCGTTGACTGACCAGTCAATCTAGGAGGATTCAGTGGTCGACTTCACCCTCACCGACGAGCAGAAGAACCTGCGCGAACTGGCCCACGACTTTGCCACGAAGGAGATGCGGCCGGTCGCCTGGGAGTACGACAAGGACGGCACCTGGCCCGAGGAGGTCCTTCGCAAGGCGCACGAGGTCGGCCTGATGAACACCCACGCGCCGGAGGAGTACGGCGGCGCGGGCCTGGGCTACCTCGACGGCTGTCTCATCGAGGAGGAGCTGGCCTGGGGCTGCTCGGGCATCCAGACCTCGCTCGGCGCCAACGGCCTGGCCAGCGCGCCCGTGCAGCTGGGTGGCTCGGAGGAGGTGCAGAGCGAGTTCTTCGGGGAGCTGACCGAGGGCTACAAGCTCGCCTCGTTCTGCCTCACCGAGCCCGACGCCGGGTCCGATGTGTCGGGCATGCGCACCAAGGCCACCCGGCGCGGCGACAAGTACGTCATCAACGGTTCGAAGTGCTTCATCACCAACGGCGGATACGCCGACTTCTTCACGGTCTACGCCAAGACCGACCCGGATGCCGGGCATCGCGGCATCTCCGCGTTTCTCGTGCGCAAGGACGACACGGTGATCGTGGACAAGAAGGAGGACAAGATGGGCCAGCGGGCGTCGAACACCGCGACCATCACGTTCAACGAGACCGAGGTCGACGCCAGGTACCTCCTCGGTGAGGAGAACAAGGGCTTCAAGCTGGCGATGATGACCCTGGACCGCACCCGTCCGGGCGTGGCGGCCATGGCCACCGGCATCGCCCGGGCGGCGTTCGAGTTCGCCACCGAGTACTCCAAGGAGCGCGTTCAGTTCGGCGTGCCGATCGCCATGCACCAGGCAATCCAGTTCATGATCGCCGACATGGCCACCAAGGTGCACCTGTCTCGCCTGGCGGTGTGGAACAGCGCCGTCCTGCTCGACCAGGGCCGCCGCAACACGCTGGAGAGCTCGCACGCCAAGCGCTTCGCCGCAGACACCGCCATGGAGGTCGCCACGGACGCCGTGCAGGTCTACGGGGGCTATGGCTTCATCAAGGACTACCCGGTCGAGAAGCTCATGCGCGACGCGAAGATCATGCAGCTCTACGAGGGGACCTCGCAGATACAGCGCCTCGTGATAGCCCGCGAGACCCTGCTTCCGCGCCGCATCGATGAGCCCGCCCCCGCGGCGGTCTAGTGGGCCCAATAGCGCCGAACGTCCATTCTGCCCGCCTATGAGCAGGCAGAATGGACGTTCGGGGCGCTGTTGCGGGATGATCTCCCGGTGAGGGCCCGAGCGGAGATCACCGTGGCCGGCCGCATCAGCGAGGCCGAGACCCTGTGGTACGACACCACGCGCTGGGTGACGTTCGTCGACGGCTTCCACCACGTCTCGGGTGACGACGACGGGTGGCCGACCCAGGGGACGCTGGTGTGGGACTCGACGCCGGGGGGACGCGGGCGCGTCCTCGAGCGCGTCGAGCGCTACGAGCCTCGTGCGGGCCAGACCGCGGAGATCGAGGACGAGAAGATCACCGGCACGCAGATCGTGTCGTTCACCGCCCGGCCCGGGGATCGCGTGCAGATCACGCTCGAGCTGCGCTACGCGCTCAAGGAGAGGCCGCTGGGGCCGTTCTCGCTCGTGGTCGACGCGATCTTCATTCGCCCGCGTCAGCGCGAGGCCCTCTCCCGCACCCTGGCCCGCTTCTCGCGGGAGCTGGCGTCTGAGCGATCCCTCCCGGCGGCACCCTGAGCAACGGCGAGCACGTCTCGATGGCGCTCTGCGCAGCGAGACGCGCCGGTCCCGGGACGGTCGCGTCGACCGCATAGAGTCCTCGCGATGTTCGTGTTCAAAGCTGCTGTGGTGGGCGCCGGCACAATGGGCGGGCAGATCGCCCAGACCATGGCCGCGGCCGGGATCGACGTCGTTCTCAAGGACGTCAGGCAGGAGTTCGTCGACGCCGGGCTGGCCGAGGCCCGCAACGTCACCGCCGGCCAGGCCGGCCGCCTGGTCGAGAAGGGGAAGATCACGCCCGAGCAGGCCGATGCCCAGGTCGAGGAGACCGTCGGGCGCATCCGCGGCACCACGACCTACGAGGGCTTCGGGGACGTCGATCTCGTCGTCGAGGCCGTTCCGGAGCGAATGGAGATCAAGCAGGCGGTCTTCGGCGAGCTCGACGCTGTCACGTCCGGTCGCGCGATCCTCGCGTCGAACACCTCGTCGCTGTCGATCACCGAGATCGGCGAGGCCACGCTGCGGTCCGAGAACGTGATCGGCTTGCATTACTTCTACCCGGCGGCGGTCATGCCGCTGATCGAGATCGTTCGCGGCGACGACACCTCGGAGGAGACCGTCGCGGCGATCCTCAACTTCGCCCAGACGATCAAGAAGCAGCCGATCGTCTGCTCAGACGCCCCCGGCTTCGTCGTCAACCGGATCCTCAACGCGGGCGCCAGCGAGATCTGGCGCGCGCAGGAGGAGCGGGGCCTGTCGATCCGCGCCGTCGACGAGGCGGTCGGCTCCCAGAACGTCGCTCCCATGCCGCCGTTTCAGCTCATCGACCTGCTCGGGCTCGACACCGTCCACCACGTCGCGGAGCACCTCAATGCCTCCTTCGGCGACCGCTTCTACGTCCACCGGGGCATGGGCGACCTCGTCGAGGAGAAGAAGCTGGGAGCCAAGACCGGCGGCAGCGGGTTCTTCCTGGACGGCGAGCCGCAGGTGCCGGGTGACGTGACCGATGTCGACGGCGCGGAGCTGGCCGAGCTCATGACGCTCAAGTCCTTCGTGGAGGCCTGCCTGGTGCTGGAGGAGCAGATCTGCACGACGCGCGAGATCGACCTGGGGCTGATGGCAGGGGCGGGCATGGACCCCCGGCGCGGGTTGCTGCCTCCGTTCATCAAGGCCGACGTGACGGGCCTCGACACGGTGCTCGAGCGCCTCGAGGCGCTGCAGGAGGCCCACGGCGACCGTTTCGAGCCACCGGTCACGCTGCGGCGCCTGGTCGCGCAGGGCCGCCTCGGGGCCAAGGCGGGGATGGGCTTCTACGGCTACCCCCAGGCCGACGAGGGCGAGCAGGCCGAGACCGTCAAGCTCGAGTCCCGGGGCGAGGTGGCGATCGCCTGGCTCTCCAACGGCCAGGTCAACTCGATCTCGCCCGACGTCATCCGCGATCTGGGCCTGGTGTGGGAGCGCGTGAGCGCATCGGGCGTGCGCGCGCTGGTCATCGCCTCGGCTTCGCCCGTGGTCTTCAGCGCGGGCGCCGACATCAAGGCGTTCACGCAGATGGACGAGGCGGCGGGCAGGGAGTTGGTCGACCGCGCCCACGGGCTGCTGCGTTCGATGGAGACCTCCGACGTCGTTACCATCGCGGCCGTCAACTCGCTGGCGCTGGGCGGTGGGTGCGAACTCGCCATGGCCTGCGACGTGCGGATCGCCGCCCAGTCCGCGTCCTTCGGCCAGCCCGAGGTCAAGCTGGGCATCATCCCGGGCTTCGGCGGTACCCAGCGCCTACCCCGCCTCGTGGGTGCGAACAAGGCGCTCGAGATGAACCTGGTGGGCGACTCCATCACCGCCGACGAGGCACTCGAGTTCGGCCTGGTCAATCGGGTCGTGCCCGACCACGAGCTGCTCGAGACCGCCTTGGCCTGGGCGCGGCGCCTGTCCGGACAGGCGCCCATCGCCGTGGGCCAGATCAAGAAGGTCTCCGGGCGCGGCGACCTCGACGACGGCATCGAGGCCGAGAAGCAGGGCTTCGCTGCGACCTTCCTCTCCGAGGACGCCAGGGAGGGCATCGGTGCCTTCCTGGGCAAGCGCGCACCGAAGTGGCAGGGCAGGTAGTGGCCTACAGCGCCGCGACGCTGACGGGCCCCCAGCAGCTCGCCTGCGTCATCCGTGAGGCCGGATCGGTCGTCGCACTCACGGGGGCGGGGATCTCCGTGCCGTCCGGGATCCCGGACTTCCGCTCGCCCGGTACCGGCCTGTGGACCGGCGTGGACCCCATGGAGGTCGCGCACATCGACGCGTGGCGCGCCGATCCTCAGCGCTTCTGGGAGTTCTACGGCGGCCGCTTCGATGCGCTGCGCGAGAAGCAGCCCAACGGCGCCCACCGCGCGCTGGTCGAGCTCGAGCACCGGGGCAAGCTCGATGCGGTGATCACGCAGAACATCGACCGCCTGCACCACCGCGCGGGCACGAGCGAGCTCGTCGAGGTCCACGGCACCATCGACACCTCGTCCTGCCTGACATGCGGCGACGCCTATCCACTCGAGGATGTGCGGCGCCGTCTCGCCGAGTCGCCGGTCTCGGTGCCCGCGTGCGACTGCGGCGAGCCGCTCAAGCCCGACGTCGTGCTGTTCGGTGAGCTCCTTCCTTACGAGGCGCTCGAGCGCGCGCACGCGCTCGCCGCCGGTGCTGACCTGCTGCTGTGCGTCGGCTCCTCGCTGGAGGTCCACCCGGTTGCTGCACTGCCCGGCGTGACACGCCGGGCCGGAGGCGAGGTGGCGATCATCACCGCCGGCCCCACGCCCTGGGACGGCCGCGCGGTGCTCAAGCTCGACGGCGACGTGGTCGCCGAGCTCGACGCGGTCCTCGCAGCGCTCTGAACCCGCCCCGCCCGCACGCGGCGGCCTCCCCGCGCGTCGAGTGGACAGTTGAGGGTCCCAGGGCCCGCGAAGTGTCCACTCGACGCCGCGACGCCCGCGAAGTGTCCACTCGACGCCGCGACGCCCGCGAAGTGTCCACTCGACGGTGCGGCGCCCGCGAGGTGTCCACTCGACGCCGCGGGGAGCGGGTCGGTCGGTCGTTCAGGCGAAGCCGGCGGCGCTGCGGGCGCGCAGGACGGCCTCGAGGCGGCCGAGGACGTGCTCGATCTGAGCGGTCTCCTTGGCATCGAGTCCACGCTGCAACGCGGCCACGGCGACGGCGTCGACCGGATCCCGCTGACCGGCCATCTCCTCCAGGCGGGCGTTGAGATCGCCCCGTTCGGCCCACGCCGGGAGCTCCGCCAACGCGGCCTCGAGGGCGGCGCGCACCTGCAGCGCTCCCTCCCGGTGCCGGCCCGCGTCGATGTCGGCGCGGGCCCGCAGGACGAGCAGCTCGCACGCCAGTGCAGCGTCGCGGCCGCCCAACAGGGCGGCGAGCCGCTCCTGCGGGCGCAGGGCCGCGGTCCGGCGCTGCCGGCCGGCTTGGGGAGCCGGCAGCTCGACGGCCTCGGTCCAGCGCCCTTCCGCGACCTGCTCGCCCGCTCCGAAGCCGATGCGGACCACCAGCGCATCGGCGCGGGCCACCTCGCGTGAGTGAGGATCCGCGATCGCCACCCGGTGGGCGTGCAGGGCGCGGTTGAGGACGATCAGCGCCGCGGCCGCCTCGCGCTCGCCGTCCGCCCCCCTCAGCCACAGTTCTCCGGCGTCTTCGTCGCCGAGCGGAGCGGAGGGGATGATCGTCGCTCGCCCGGTCTGGACCGGCTCGGGCCCCGGTACGGGCTCCACCGCCCGGGCGCGCTTGGCGCCGAGCAGCCGGCGCTGGGGAGCGCCGAGGGTCGCGAAGACCAGGACGTGCTCGGGCTCTTCGCCCGCGTGGCGGCGGACCACGTAGCGCCCGTCGTCGGGGCCGAGCGTCCAGGGCACCTCGAGCTGGGTGAACCGAAACAGGGGCGAGGCCACGGCGGCAGGCTACGCCTCGGCCCGCGGCGCCGGGCGGCGAGCCGAAGTCGCCGCCCGCGTCGCTGCTGCCCGCCCGTTACTCGCCGATATGGGCCGACGAGGCGCGCTGTGGCGGCTCGACCGTGATCGAGTACTTCGACGGCTTGACGGCCACCGTCGGGTTCTGGATCTGGCCGAGACGGTCGATCAGCTTGATCCACTGACCGGGCTTGAGGATCGCCTCCGCCTGGCGGCCGAGCTTGGAGTTCGTGCCGAACAGCGGCCGGAATCCGACGTGAATGTGGTCGGCGTGGTCGGGAAGCGAGAGCGTGTTGTCCGCGCCGTCGAACGTCATGAGCGAGATGATCTGGTGAGGCTTCATCGTCCCCTGCAGCGTGAGCAGGCGCCGGATGGCGATGTCGGCGATCGAGCCCGACCCCTGATGGCCGAGGATCGGGATGCCGTTGATCGCCGCGATGTCGACGGCGTTTCCGGAGACGTGCTCGGAGATGTTGCCGGACGAGGTCAGCTCGCCGTGCCCGCAGCGCAGGCTGGTGATGGTCGGCTTCAGTCCGCTGGCGCTGAGGAACTCGATGGTCGCCAGCACGCGTCGGTCGACGGACCCGGCCTGCACATCGCGGCGCCCGCACGAGTAGATGTCGACATGCGGATCCTCGAGCACGCGGCGCTGGAGCGCCTCCTTGCTCATGAGCAGGACCTGCCCGATCGTGGGGTTCTTCGCGTCAGGACCGAAGAACGGGTTCTTGCCGGCGGCGCGATAGATCGCCGTCGTCTCGAGCAGCTTCCAGCCGTCGAGGATCGGCTTCGGGTCGATCCTCGGCGCGCCCTTGCCGGCGGGGCGGATCTCGAAGCGCAGGCGCGGCGCCGACTTGGGCTCGAGCTTGCCGATGCGGCCGATGATGGTCCCGGCGATCAGCCGCGAGCCGACCTTCATCGGCTTGAGGATGACGTCGCTGCGCCGAAGCCCGTAGACCTGCGTGAAGTAGTTCTTGAACGTGCTGGACCCGGGGACGGCGGCGCCCGACTTGAGCAACTGCGACTGGCCGCCGTGCTTGAAGGCCGTGGCGCGACCTGGGTTTGCGAAAAGCCGTTCCTTCGCCCCCTGCGTGGTGGCGGTCCCGATCGACGCCGCCTTGTCGACGATGCCGTGCGTGACCTGCGCGACGGGGTTGGGCTGGGCGCCGGCGCTGGCCGGAACCGTGGGCTTGGGGTCGGCCTTCGGGAGCTTGAGCTCGCGCGCCACCTGAGCCCTGCTCACCGAGCGGGGCTTGGGAACGGGATAAGCCCTCGACACGGACTTGAGGTGCCCGTAGGTGTAGGTGTTGCCGTAGACGTCGCGCAACTGGACGAAGCGGCCCAGACTCCGGGTCACGCCCATCTTGACGATCTTGCCGTCCTGGGTGGCGACGACCGGCGCGTTGTCGCGCGCGTAGATGTCGATGCCGGTGCGGCCGGAATCGGAGCTGACGAGGTTCGCGGCGTTGCCGCTCTTGACGCGGCGGGCCACGGCGGCCGGGGCGACGTCCTCGGCGTAGCGCGCCTTGGCGTGGATCGGGAAATGGCCCTGCGTCAGCCCGGTCAGCGACCCGACGAGATCGGCGGGAATTCCGCCGATCAGGCGCGCGCGCAGCAGGACCGAGTCGACATACCAGCCCGCGTGGTTGTAGGCGAAGATCGCCTTGCGGACGTCGGTGTCGGCACCCGCCGCCTTGAGGTACCGAGCCGCCGAGAAGATCGCATCGACAGGGTTGTAGGGATCCTTGTGGCCGTCGTTGTTGGCGTCGACGCCGTACCGCTTGAACGTGGAGGGCAGGAACTGCATCCAGCCCACGGCGCCGGCCGAGGACACGTTGAGGTTGCGGCCGTAGTCCGTCTCGATCTCGTTGATCGCGGCCAGGACCTCCCAGCGGACGCCGTACTGGATGCCGGCGGCCTGGTAGATCGGCAGAAGGAACGGCGGGATGCGGAACTTCTCGATGAAGAAGTTCGGGACCCCGATCGGGGCGGGGCCGGGGAGCGAGAACGAGTAGGAGGGGTTCCCCGGAGTGGGTGCGCCCGTGGCGGTCTGGCCGACACCCCGCTTGGCCTTGTCCCGGGCGATCGCCCGGACGACGTCGGCAACCGGAGTCTCTACGTCAGGGTGAGACTTACGCGATTTGTGGCCCGTGGTCCGTTCCTGGCTCTGGCTGCGGGCGACGGGCTCGGCGCCCGCACTCTCGACGGTCGGCGTCGTGGACTGCGGCGAGCCCGAGGGCGTGCTGTCGGGTGGCTGCGCCGCGCTCGGGGGCGTGACCTCCTGGATGCTCACCACGGCAAGCGAAACACCGGGGATCTTGATCTGGCTGAGTCCCGCGCCCGGGGGAAGGTCGAGCGTGACGGTGGTCGATGTCCCACCGGCGAACGTGACGAGGAACGTGCGCTGATCGGCGGATGCGGGGAAGACCCCAGCGCCCAGCCCGGCCGTGAACAGGCCGGCCACCAACAGTCCGATAAGCAGCTTGCGCTTGTTCATACGTTCCCGCACTCCTCCTCCCGCGTGCCATCCCGTCGGCGAGCGGCAACGTAAAGCTACCACGCACTCGGGACCAAGAATCCGGCAAGCTATATGAGTTACGCACAGTCTGCAAGCGCCAACCTTCGAGATGGGCGCGGCGGCAGCATGAAGCGGCCCATCGGCGGGCGCGGTCCGCGTTCTGCGTCGGGGCAGAGGGCGTGGTCGGCGCCCGGCCGCCGGCTTGGAGGTCGCGAACACCGGGATCGGGGCTTTGTGATGATGTATAAGCCTCAACTTCACGGTTATCTATGGCCCGAGACGCCGGCGGCCGCTACGGTTGCAGGCATGGAAGACGAGGACACGGGTTTGCGCGAGCGACTCACCCGTCAGGGCGAGGATGCGATCGGCAAGCTGGCTCAGGACCTGCTGGAGAACCCGCTGGTCAACGGGGCGATAGCGCGGGCCTTCGACGCGCGCGAGAAGGCCGCCCAGGCGCAGGAGGCGGCCCTCGGTGCTCTGAACATCCCCACCGCGGCCGACATCGAGCGGCTCACGCGCCGCGTCCGCTCCGTCTCCCAGCGGCTCGAGGGCATCGAGGACGCCCTCGATCGTCTCGACGAGCGCCTGGCCGGGGCGGGGCTCTCCGGGGTCGAGCAGCGCCTGGAGGAGATCTCCGCCCAGCTGACCGCCCTGGTCGATGAGCGCCGGCCGGCCACGAAGGCGACGAAGAAGGCCTCGGGCTGAGCTAAGCGAGGAATGCGGCGGCGGCGGCGCGCCCGAGCCGCTTCTCGCCCGCCCGCAGCTCGCCCGGCGCGATCCGTCTCCGCTCGGGGAGGGCGATGTCGGAGACCAGGAGGAGGCACGCTGCCCGCAGACCCATGCGTGATGCGACGGTCAGTACGGCGGCGCACTCCATCTCGACCGCCAGTGCACCCTGTGCCGCCCAACCGTCCTGACGCTCGAGATCCGGGTCATAGAAGAGGTCGGCGCTGACGACGAGGCCCCGGTGCGAACCGGTGAGGGCCTGGGTGAGGCAGGCGTCGGGTTCCACCCAGCCGTCCGCGCCGAGCGCCCGGCTCGTCCCGTCGGTCGCCAGAGCGGCCTCCGCCACGACGAGGTCGCCGAGCGACAGCCCGCCGGACAGCGCCCCGCACGTCCCGACCCGGATGATGTCCCGGGCGCCCAGATCCGCCAGCTCGGCCACGACGATCGCCGCGCTCGGCCCGCCCATGCCGGTGCTCTGGATGGTCAACGGCTCGCCGTCGGCCGCCGTGCCCGTGTAACCCCAGAGCCCCCGGTTGTGGTTGAACATCAGGGGGGATTGCAGGAGCGTCTGGGCCAGCAGGAGCGCGCGCCCGGGATCGCCCGGCAACAGCACTCGCGGGGCGAGCTCGGTCGTCGGGTGCAGGTGGATGGTGTCGCCCATAGAGTCCGGTCAGGCTATGAGCCGTGTCCTCGTCACCGGTGCTGCGAACCGGCTCGGCACCGTCCTGGCCACCAGGCTGCTGGCCGATCCCCGGACCGAGCTGGTCGTTGCGCTCGACACGCGCACGCCCGGGCTTGTCCCGGACCGGCGCCTGGTCCACCTCGAGGCCGACCTGCGCGCTCCGGACCTCACGCGTCTGCTTGCCGTCCACCGGATCGACGCTCTGATCCACAACGACGTGCTGCAGTTCCCGGAGCCGGGTCGCTCGGCCCGCATGCTCCACGACACCAACGTCGTGGGGACGCTGGGGCTGCTGGCGGCCGCCGAAGCGCTGCCCGAGCTGCGGACCGTCGTCGTACGGAGCTCTGCGGCGATCTACGGATCCGAGCCCAACTCGCCCGCGTTCTTCACGGAGGACATGGCCGCACGCTTCGCGCTGAGCACCCGCTGGCAGCGTGATGTCAGCGAGTCCGAGAAGCTCGTCGGTGCGCTCGCCCGCCGCCGACCGGAGGTGGCGTGCACGATCCTGCGCTTTCAGCCCATCTTGGGCCGCTCGCTCGACACCCCGATCATGCGACTGCTCGGCTCACCCATCGTGCCGACCTGGATGGGGTTCGATCCCATGGTCCAGGTCATCCACGGCAACGACGCGGTGGAGGCCATGATCGTCGCCTTGCCCGCGGGGGTTCGGGGCCCGGTCAACGTGGCCGCACCGGACACCGTCTCCCTGAGCCGCGTGCTGCGCCGACTCGGCAAGACGGCGATCCCCATCCCGCCCGGGGCCTTCGGCCCCGTGCTCAGGCTCGCCGCCCGGCTCGGCATGCCGCCCATGGACGAGGACACGGCGCGGTACTTGCACTACGGGCGCGGTGTCGACACGACCCGGATGCGCACCGAGCTGGGCTTCACTCCGGCGCTGTCGAGCATCGGCGCGATCGAGCTCGTGGCCATGACGGGGGTGGCGGCCGGATGAGGATCCCCCTGCTGCCGGAGTTCCCGCCGCTGAGCGCCGGGCCCCGCGAGGATCGCTGGGGTTATGACCCCGACTTCGCCACCGCCCTGGAGCCCTGGCTGGACTTCATGTACAAGCGCTGGTGGCGGGTCGTGACCAACGGCGTGGAGCGGCTTCCCCCGGAGGGCCCCGCGCTGATCGTCGCCAACCACGCGGGGGTCGTGCCCTGGGACGCGTCGATGATGGCGGCCGGTATTCGACGCCACGAGGGTGCCGCCTACCGTCACCCTCGGTTCCTGGTGCTCGACTGGGCCTTCTCTCTCCCGTGGGCCTCGGTCGGCATCCGGCGCTTCGGCGGGGTCCCCGCGTCACCGGACAACGCTCTCGCCCTGCTGAAGGAGGGCCATCGCGTGATGGTCTTCCCCGAAGGGACGAAGGGCGTGGGCAAGCCGTTCTCGCGTCGCTACCGCCTCGAGCGCTTCGGCCGGGGCGGCTTCATCGAGCTCGCCCTGAGAGCGGGCGCTCCCATCGTCCCGTGTGCGGTGGTGGGCAGCGAGGAGATCTATCCGAAGCTCGGCGAACTGCCGTTCCTGGCCCGTCTGACCGGAGCCCCCTACTTCCCGGTGACCCCCACGTTCCCGCTGCTCGGCCCGTTCGGCGCGATCCCGCTACCGTCGCGCTGGCGGATCGAGTTCGACGATCCGATCGACCTCGCCGGGCTGGCACCGGAGGCGGCCGAGGACCGAGCCAGGGTCTTCGAGTTGGCCGAGGAGGTGCGCGAGCGTATCCAGGCGAAGGTCTTTCAGAACCTGGTCGAGAGAGAGGGAGCGTTCCTGTAATGGCATCACCTCAGTTCAACTCGCCGGAGGAGTTCCGGGAAGTGATGGACCGGACCTTCGAGCTCATGGACACCGACCCGGACATGGGTCCCAAGCTGCGCGACGCCGACGTCCCGCAGCGCTTCGAGTTCACCGACGTCGATCTCGTGCTCAACGTCCGCGCCGTTCGCGACGGAGAGGAGGGCAACCTCCACTGGGAGTGGTCCGATGACGTCGACTGGGACCCCAAGGTCAAGATGTCGATGTCCTCGGAGACCGCCAACAAGTACTTCCAGGGCAAGGAGAACGTGGCGATGGCGATCGCTCGCCGGCGCATCAAGACCGGCGGGGACGTCAAGGCGGCGCTCGCGCTCATCCCGATCACCAAGCCGCTGTACGGGATGTACGCCGAGATGGTCGCCGAGGACTACCCGCACCTGGTCGCCTAGGTGATTCGAGGCCGAACCAATGTTAAGCCGTGTTGACGCGAACGGCGTTCGGGGATACCACTGTCCACAGCAGGCCTGAGAGTGGAGAGCCTGCCTCTCCGCGAGGCGCCGCCGTCGTCAAGGCGACGAGCGTCGTCGGCCTACAGGCGGGCCGTGCAGCCCGCAGGCGGCCGGGTCCCCAACCTGAGGATCCGGCCGCTGTCTCTGCGCCATGACCGGCGAGGTGAGCGTCACCGACGCCGCGCGGCGGGTCGGCGTCACCCCCGCCACGCTGCGGCGTTGGGTCAAGGCCGGGGTCATGCCGCAACCCGGCCGACAGGGCTGGAACGCGGCGGCCGTCGCCCAGGCGCGCCTGGTGCACCGCATGCGCGAGCGAGGCCACTCGCTCGCGCACATCCGCGAGGCGACGGAGGCGGGCAGGCTCGCCTTCGGCTACGTCGAGGACCTGCTCGCCACGTCGTCGCAGGTCCACTCCCTCGATCATGCGGCCCGCGAAACGGGTCTGGAGCCCGCGCTGATCGAGCGCGTGATCACCACCATGGGGTTCAACGCCGGCGTGCTCGACCGGCTCACCGACGCCGACATCCAGCTCCTGCGCTATGCCGCTGCGGTCCTGGCCGCGGGCTTTCCGCTGATCGCGTTCCTGCAGCTCATTCGTGTCTACGGCCTGGCGATGGCGCAGATCGCCGACGCCGAGGTCCGGCTCTTCCATCTCTACGTCCACGAGCCGCTGATGCGCGACGGGGTCCCCGGCCTGCAGATGGCCGAGGAGATGCAGGGCCTGGCCGGCGAGTTGCTCCCGCTCTCCTCGCCGATCATGGAGCACATCCACGAGCGCTTTCTCGCGCACTTCGTCGAGCAGGACGTGATCGGCCACATGGAGTCCGACCTCGGAGACGCGCCGATGGGCCTGGGGCGCATGCGCGTCGCGATCGCCTTCGCCGACCTCGCGGGCTATACGCGCATGACCGAGGAGCAGGGCGACGAGGAGGCGGTCGAGGCGGTCGAGCGCTTCGTGGAGTCGGTCGAGCACACGTTGCCCGACAACGCCCGGATCATCAAGACGATCGGCGACGAGGTCATGGTCGTCGGCTCGGATCCGGCCGAGCTCACCGACTGGGCTGTCGGCTTTCAGCAGCTCTACGACCAGCGCCCGTTGCCGCGGATCGGTATCCACCACGGCGAGACGCTCTACCGCGACGGCGACTACTACGGGCGCGAGGTCAACCAGGCCGCGAGGGTGGCGGCCCGCGCGGCGGGGGGCGAGGTCCTCGTGACCCGGCCGATCGTCGAGCAGGCGGCGGCACCGCACCTCGATTTCGAGCGCATCGGCGAGGTCCGCCTCAAGGGGTTCAGCGAGGCGACGGAGCTCTTCCTTGCCCGCGGGTCCACCGGTTAGGGTCCGATCGTGGACCTCCTCGAGCGCGTCAGGACGACGGGCCTGCTTCCGGCCGACGGCCGGGTCGTCGTCCTGCTCAGCGGAGGGCGCGACTCGGTCTGCCTGCTCGACGTGGCGGTGCGCCTGTCCCGGGAGATCCTCGCGCTGCACGTCAACTACGGCCTGCGGGACGGCGCGGGCGCCGACGAGGCCTCGTGCCGCTCGTTGTGCGCGCGGTTGCGTGTGCCGCTGGAGGTCGAGCACGTCGCCAGGCCTGAGGGTGCGGGAAACCTGCAGGCCTGGGCGCGCGATGCCCGCTACGGCGCCGGCGCCCAGTTGGCGGTTCGCCACGACGCTCGCCTGGCGGCCGGGCACACGCTGACCGATCAGGCCGAGACGGTCCTCTACCGGCTGGCTTCCTCGCCGTCCCGGCGAGCTCTGCTGGGAATGACCCCCCACGACGGCCGGCTGGTTCGCCCGCTGTTGACGGTGACCCGCGAGGAGACCGCCGCGCACTGCCTGGCCCGCGGGCTGGGCTGGGTGGAGGACCCGACCAACGACAGCGGTCTCTACGCGCGCGGGCGGGTGCGGGGAGGCCTCGTCACCGCGCTCGAGGCGGTGCATCCCGGCGCGCAACGCAACGTCGTCCGTGCCGCCCAGCTGCTGCGCGAGGAGGGCGCCGTGCTCGACGAGATCGTCGACACGGTCCTCGCCGGGCGCGACCAGGTCACGCTCGATCACCTGCGCATGCTGGCGCCCGCGCTGGGGCGACTGGTGATCCGGCGGCTGGCCGAGGACGTGGTCGGTGGCCTGTGCCCTCGGGTCAGCGCGCGCTTCGAGGAGGTCCTCGAGCTCTCCGAGCACGCCATGCTCGACCTCGGCGACGGCGCGCGCGCCGTCGTGGAGCGCGGGATCCTGCGATTCGAGCGCACGCCGCCGCTCCCCGTGAGCAACCTCGAGCACTAGCCTGCTCGCCTCATGCGCGCCCCAGCGATCGGCGAGATCCTCGTCCAGCCCGACGACCTGCGCCGCAAGGTCGCCGACCTGGGAAAGCGGATCTCCGCCGACTACGAGGGACGCAACCTCCTGCTCGTCGGAGTGCTCAAGGGGGCGGTGTTCTTCCTCTCGGACCTGATGCGCCAGATCTCCGTTCCGTGCGAGGTCGATTTCATGGCCGTGGCGTCCTACGGCTCGGCCACGGACTCCAGCGGTGTGGTGCGGATCCTCAAGGACCTCGACGCTTCGATCGAGGGCCGCCATGTCCTGATCGTCGAGGACATCGTCGACAGCGGTCTGACGCTGCAGTACCTGCTGCGCAACCTCCGTGCCCGCGGTCCGGCCAGCGTGGAGGTCTGTGCCCTGTTGACCAAGCCCGAGCGCCGCAAGATCGAGTTCGAGGCCCGCTACGTCGGGTTCGAGATTCCCAACCGCTTCGCCATCGGCTATGGACTCGATCACGCCGAGCAGTACCGCAACCTCCCGTACGTCGCTGCGCTCGTGGAGCCGACCACGTCGTGATCGCCGTTCTCGCGGGGCTCGCACGTCGCGCGGTCCGGCGATGATCGAAACCCTGCCGCCGACCGTATACATGCCTGACGGACCCGTGACGCGCACGCGAGCGCCCGATCCGTCGAAACCACCCTGGTACTGTTGATCAACTCGGATCCCGGCACGGCCTCCCCTTCTTCCCATGAGCAGGTTCTTCAAGAGCGCGGCGTTTCCCATCCTCATCGTGGTGGTTCTCGCGTTCTTCGCGCAGAAGCTGATCAGCCCCGGGCCGGCTGAATCGTCCAAGCCGCAGTTCGGCGACTTCCAACAGCAGCTCGCCGGCGGCGACATCCGCACGGTGGACGTCAAGACCAAGGACAACACGCTTCAGGTCACGACGAAGGACAAGCGCAAGTACGAGGTCGGCTTTCCCGATCAGTACGCCACCACCCTGATCAAGGACCTCGGCGACGCCAAGTCGGCGAGTCGCCTCGACAACTACGACGTCGAGGGCAAGAAGTCCAACGGCTGGCTGTCGCTGCTGACCTACATCCTCCCGTTCCTGATCTTCATCGGGTTCTGGATCTTCCTGATGAACCAGGTCCAGGGCGGCGGCTCGAAGGTGATGTCGTTCGGCAAGTCGCGCGCCAAGCGGATGTCGGTCGACTCGCCCAAGATCAGCTTCCGCGACGTCGCGGGGGTCGACGAGGCGGTCGAGGAGCTCCACGAGATCAAGGAGTTCCTGGAGAACCCGAAGAAGTTTCAGGCCCTGGGTGCCCGGATTCCCAAGGGCGTGCTGCTCTACGGCCCTCCGGGCACCGGCAAGACGCTGCTGGCCCGTGCGGTCGCCGGCGAGGCGGGCGTTCCGTTCTTCTCCATCTCCGGGTCGGACTTCGTCGAGATGTTCGTCGGCGTCGGCGCGTCACGTGTCCGCGACCTCTTCGAGCAGGCCAAGCAGAACTCGCCGTGCATCATCTTCATGGACGAGATCGACGC
>JBBPZE010000024.1:0-42107 GCA_038199185.1 Solirubrobacterales bacterium | reverse complement strand
GCCGCCACCACCGCCCTCGCCAGCCTGCACGATCGCATGCCGGTGATGCTGGCGCCGGATCTGGAGAGCGCGTGGCTGGCCTGCGACACGACGCCGCGGGCCGCGCTGGACATCCTCCGGCCCTTCGAGGACACGGTGGCCATGGCCGTCGGTCCGGCCGTCAACGATGCGCGCTACGACGGGTCAGCGTGCCTCGATCCCGCGCCTGCGCCCGACCCCACGCTCTTTTAGTCCCCGATCGACCTCAGCGTCGCTTTCTCGATCACGACCGCGTTGAGCGGTCGTCCCTGGCGGTTGACGGGCTCGGCGGCGATCTTCTCGACGGTGCCCATCCCGCGCGTGACCCGGCCGATGAGCGCGTAGTCCGGCGGCAGGCCGGCGTTCCGGGCGGTGACGATGAAAAACTGGCTCCCTGACGTCCCGGCCGGGTCGACGGCGGCCTTCGCCATGGCGACGAGCCCGCGTGTGTAGCGGACCGACCGCGGCGGTCTCTCGACCACCCGGTAGCCGGGCCCGCCTCGCCCGACACCGAGGGGGTCGCCGCCCTGGACGACGAAGTCGGCGACGATCCGGTGGAACGTGAGGCGGTCATAGAAGCGTTTGCGCACCAGCGAGGCGAACGAGGAGGCCGTCCTGGGAGCGCGGCGGATGGCGAGCGCGATGACGATCCGCCCGCAGTTCGTGTCCAGGGCGACCTGGCGCCTCTTCCGATGGGCCCCCAGCCTCAGTGTCGGCTTGCCCAGGTGCCCGGCCCGGCGCGGCTTCGGAGCCCTGACGATGCGGCAGCCCGCAGCGTCGACCGTCGGCGCCGCCACGGGCTCGGTGCTCGCGACCGCGGGCGCCGTGGCCCGCTTGCCGAACGGCGTGCCGAGGCCCTTCCCGCCGCCGCAGCCCGTCGCGAGCAACGCGACGGCGAGAGCGAGCATCGTGAGGCGAGCGGACATCGGCTGGCGAGAATAGCCCAGCCCGTCGGTGGGCCCGTAGGCTTCGCACCGTCATGGATCGCGACGTCTGCCTGCTGGTCAACCCTTCCGCGGGCGGCGGACGCGCGGCGGGGGCGCTGCCCGCCGTCGAAACGGAGATGCGGCGCCTCGGCGTGAGCTTTCGGACCGAGCAGACCCGCTCGCTGGAGCACGCGGGCTCGTTGGCCCGCGATGCGCTCGGGCGCTCCGAGGCGATCGTGACGCTCAGCGGAGACGGCCTGGTCGGGTACGTGGCGGGCGTCCTGCGCGATGCTCCGGATGCCCTCCTCGGCGTTCTGCCGGGCGGACGGGGCAACGATTTCGCCCGCGTTCTCGGCATCCCGCTCGAACCCGTCGCGGCGTGCGGCGTGCTGGTCGCCGGCGGGGTCCGCGAGATCGACATCGGCGACGTTGGCGGCCGCTCGTTCGTCGGGGTCGCCAGCGTCGGGTTCGACTCGGAGGCCAATCGGATCGCCAACGAGGCGCCCTCGCAACTGGGTTCCCTGGTCTACGCCTACGCGGCGCTGCGGGCACTCATCAGCTGGAAGCACGCCACGTTCACCGTCGACACCGAGGGCGGCACGACGACGACCTTCACGGGCTGGACCGTTGCCGCGGCGAACTCCAGGGCCTATGGCGGCGGGATGTTCGTCGCGCCCGACGCCGAGCTCGACGACGGGCTGCTCGATATCGTCGTCTCGTCGGCCAGTACCAAGCTGAAGTTCGTGCGGGTGTTGCCGAAGGTCTTCAAGGGCGAGCATGTCGACGAGGAGAACGTCAGCGTCGCGCGAGCGGCCAGCGTGAGGATCGCCGCCGACCGGCCCTTCACCGTCTACGCCGACGGCGACCCGATCGGCGAGCTGCCCGTGACCATCCGTGCTGTTCCTCGTGCGCTGAAGGTGCTGTGCCCGACCTCCTCCTGAGCGCCAAGGTCGCTGCCGCCCGTGCCCTCGGCACCGTGTCGCGCCGCACGGGGCGCGGTGGCACGAGCCTCCCGGGCAAGGCGCTTCTGCGCATGGCGCCCGATGCCATCGCCCAACTGGCAGCCCGTCTGCAGCACGGCAGCGTCGTCCTCTCGGCGACTAACGGCAAGACCACCACGGCCGCCATGGTCGCGCGCATCCTGGCCCGCCACGGCGCTTGCCTGGTCCACAACCGCGCGGGAGCCAACATGGCCGGAGGCGTGACGACCGCCCTCCTCGAGGGCGACGGCGACACCGGCCTGTTCGAGGTCGATGAGTTCTGGCTCGACCGGGTCGCGCCCCGATTGCAGCCGCGAGCGCTGCTGCTGGCCAATCTCTTTCGCGATCAGCTCGACCGCTACGGCGAGCTCGAGACGATCGCCGACCGCTGGGCGGCGGTGGTGGCAGGACACCACGGCGCGCTCGTGCTCAACGCGGATGATCCGCTGGTGGCCGACCTCGGCAGGAACCGCCCGGGCACCACGTACTTCGGGGTCGACGACGACGCGATGGCGGTCGCTCAGATGCAGCATGCCGCGGACTCCAAACACTGCCGGCGCTGCGGCTTGCCCTATGTCTACGACGCCGTCTATCTCGGCCATCTCGGCCATTACCGCTGCCCCACCGGGCATGCGCGGCGGCCCGTGCCGCAGGTGCGCGCCTCGGCGGTGCAGCTGCGGGGGACGCGAAGCGCGGCCTTCACGCTGACGACTCCCCAGGGGCAGGCCCGCGTCGAGCTGCCGCTTCCCGGCCTCTACAACGTCTACAACGCACTCGGCGCGGCGGCGCTCGGCGTCGCCCTCGGATCGCCGCTGGCCGACATCGTGGCCGGGCTCGAGTCCGTCGAGCCCGCCTTCGGCCGAGCCGAGACCATCGCGCTGCCCGGCGGCAGCGACCTGGCGATCCTCCTCGTCAAGAACCCGGCCGGCGCCAACGAGGTGCTGCGCACGCTCGTCCTCGAGCCCGGCGAGCACGACGTGCTCGCCGTGCTCAACGACAACATCGCCGACGGGCGTGACGTGTCGTGGGTGTGGGATGCCGATTTCGAGGTTCTCGGCGACCGGTTGCGCCGTGTCACCTGCGCGGGGACCCGGGCCGAGGAGCTCGCCGTCCGGCTGAAGTACGCGGGCGTGCCGGAGGACCGGATCGCCGTCGAGCCCCGGCTCGAGCAGGCATTCGACTCGGCGGCCGGCCTGGCGCCCGGCCGGCTCTACGCGTTGCCGACCTACACGGCGATGCTCGAGCTGCGCGACCTGCTCACCCGCCGCGGGATCACCCAGGGCTCGTTCGCGTGAGCCTGGTGCTCTGGCACGATCTCGAGTGCGGCTCCTACAGGGAGGACCTTCCGCTGTGGCACGAGCTCGCCCGCGCGAGCGAGGGGCCGATCCTTGACGTCGGTGCGGGCACCGGGCGCGTGGCCCTCCAGCTCGCCCGGGCCGGCCGAGAGGTGGTGGCACTCGATCTCGAGCCGGAGCTGCTGGCCGCGCTGCGCGACCGCGCCGGTGATCTGCCCGTCGAGACGGTCGTCGGCGACGCCCGCGACTTCAGGCTCAACCGCCGCTTCGGGTTGATCATCGCGCCCATGCAGACCGTCCAGCTGCTCGGCGGCGCCCATGCCGGGTTCGTGCGCAGTGCGGCGGCCCACCTCGCGCCGGGCGGCGTCGTCGCCGTCGCGCTCGCCGACCCCCCCGCGTACGACGGCGACGTCCGGCCGCTGCCCGACATGCTCGAGGCCGACGGCTGGCTGTGGTCCAGCCAGCCCGTCGCGATCCGCCGGGCACCCGGCGGCATGATCATCGCGCGCACCCGCGAGACGGTTGCTCCCGACGGGACGCGCGCGGTTCTCGATGACGAGGTCCTGCTCACCGCGATCGGTGCCCACGAGCTCGAGGAGGCGGGGTTGCGCCACGGCCTGCGCCGTCTCCCGCGCCGCGCGGTCCCGCAGACCGACGACTTCGTCGGCAGCGAGGTGGTGATGCTCGGTGGCTGACCGGACGCTGCGGGTGTGCGCCCTGTACCCCGACCTCATGAACATCTACGCCGATCGGGGCAACCTGCTGGTCCTCGAGCGCCGCTGTGCGTGGCGCGGCATCGGCTTCGAGCTGACCGGCGCCGGCCTCGGCGAGACGTTCGACCCCGAGGCGCATGACCTCTTCTACATCGGCGGCGGGCAGGATCGCGACCAGGCGCTGTGCGCCGACGATCTGGTCGAGACCAAGCGCGAGTCGCTGCAGTCGGCCGCCGCGCGCGGGGCGGTCGTGCTCGGTGTCTGCGGGGGCTTTCAGCTGTTGGGCCAGTCCTACGTGGTGGGCGACGAGGAGCTTCCGGGCGCCGGGCTCGTCGACCTCAGGACGGTACGGACCTCCGGCCCGCGCCTGATCGGCAACGTGGCCATCGAGGTGGAGATAGACGGAGGCGTCGGGGTTCTGGCCGGGTTCGAGAACCATGGTGGCCGGACGCACCTCGGCGGAGCGGAGCGGCCGCTGGGCCGGGTCCTCCACGGCCACGGCAACACGGGCACGTCGGGGTTCGAGGGCGTGCGCCGCGAAATGGTGATCGGGACCTATCTTCACGGCCCGCTGCTGCCCAAGAACACGTGGTTTGCCGACTGGCTGGTGCGTGCGGCGCTCGGGCTCGGCTCCCTCGCGCCGCTCGACGATCGATTGGAGGATGCGGCCCACGCCTCCGCGCGCAGGGCCGCGAGCGTGTAAGAATCGGCGCCCTCCCCCCGGGACCTCGCCCGTGCCCTCTTCCAACACCGCCCACGCAGAGGGGCCGTCGGCGTTTCCGCAGGCGGCCACCCTGGAGTTTCGCAACGTCACCAAGCGCTACCCCGGGGCGGCCACGGCGGCGGTCGACGACCTCAGCCTGACCGTCGAGGCGGGTGAGATCTGCGTCCTGGTCGGCCCGTCGGGCTGCGGCAAGACCACCGCGATGCGGATGGTCAACCGCATGATCGGCATCTCCGAGGGCGACATCCTGCTCGACGGGCGCAGCATCCAGGAGAGCAAGCCGGCCGAGCTGCGGCGCGAGATCGGGTACGCGATCCAGCAGATCGGGCTGTTTCCCCACCTGAGCGTCGCCGAGAACATCGGCACCGTCCCGCGGCTGCTGGGGCGTGACAAGTCCTGGATCCACAGGCGCGCGGCCGAGCTGCTCGAGCTCGTGGGCCTCGACGCCGCGCTGGCCGATCGCTATCCCGCCCAGCTCTCGGGCGGCCAGCGCCAGCGCATCGGGGTGGCGCGGGCCATCGCAGCCGACCCCCCGCTGCTGCTCATGGACGAGCCGTTCGGCGCGGTCGACCCGATCAACCGCGAGCGGCTCCAGAACGAGTTCCTGCGCCTGCAGGACGAGATCCGCAAGACGATCGTCTTCGTCACCCACGACATCGACGAGGCGATCAGGATGGGCGATCGCATCGCGGTGATGCGCGAGGGCGGCAAGCTGGTGCAGTACGCGACCCCGGCTGAGCTGCTCACCTCGCCGGCCGACGCCTTCGTCGAGGGCTTCGTCGGGCCCGACCGCGGGCTCAAGCGCCTGGCGCTGCAACCGGTCACCGAGGCATCGCTGCTCCCGCCCACGGACGCGGCGCTGACCGTCGGCGGCGACGAGGTGCTACGCACCGCGCTGTCGCAGATGCTGATCGCCGGCTCCCAGGCGGCCACGGTCCTCGACGACACCGGGTCGCCGCTGGGGACGCTGACGATCGAGGCGATCGAGGAGGTGCTCCGCCGACCGTGATCGCCCAGGTCGTCATCCATCACCGCACCAGCACGTGCGAGAGCCGCAACGGCTTCTGCCCCGACTGGATCGCCAGGCACCTCGGGGACTACGTGGCGCCGCTGATCCGCCACGTCGAGCTCACGGTCGTCGCGGTGGGTGTGGGCTTCGTCCTCGCCTTCGCGCTCGGGCTGCTGGCCCATCGCCGCCGCTGGCTGATCGGCCCGATCACCGGAGCCACCGGGGTGCTCTTCACGGTCCCGTCTCTGGCGCTCTTCGCGGTGCTGGTCACGTCGCCGCTGGGCTTCGGCTTCGTGTCCGGCGTCATCCCGCTGATCCTCTACACGCTGCAGATCATCTTCCGCAACGTGGTCACCGGCCTGGCGGGCGTTCCCGAGGAGGCGCGTGATGCCGCGCGCGGGATGGGAATGACCGACCGCCAGCTGCTGTGGCGGGTGGAGATCCCGCTGGCCCTCCCGGAGATCGTCGCCGGCGTGCGGATCGCCACCGTGACGACGGTGGCGCTGGCCACGCTGGCGTTCTACGCCGGCGCGGGCGGGCTGGGCGACAAGATCGAGACCGACATCAACTTCAAATCGAACATCGCGCTGGCCGGGGGCCTCGCCGTGCTCCTCGCGCTGGCGTTCGACCTGCTGCTGTTGGGCGCCGAGCGATCCCTGGCGCCGTGGAAGAGGGCGCGCTCATGATCGCGGGCTTCCTGCCGCTGGGCGATGCGCTGGACTTCATCCTCCATCAGCGCGCATCGGTGGGCGGAGGCGCACCGATCGGCGGCTCGACGCTCTGGCCGTTGCTGGGCAAGCACCTCGAGGTCACCCTCGAGTCCCTGCTGATCGCCTGCCTGGTGGCGATTCCACTCGCGCTGTGGCTCGGGCACACCTGCCGGGGGCGCGTCCTGGCCTCGTCGGTGGCCAACGCCGGGCGCGCGATTCCCTCCTTCGCGCTCGTCGTGTTCACCAGCACCTTCTTCGGCCTGACGACCGGGAACCTGATCTTCGCGATGGTCGTCCTCGCGATCCCCCCCGTGTTCACCAACGCCTACGTCGGCATCCGCCAGGTCGAGCCCGACGTCGTCGACGCCGCGCGCGGCATGGGCATGACGGGTGCCGGCATCATCCGCCGCGTCGAGCTGCCCCTCGCGCTGCCACTCCTCTTCGGGGGCATTCGCACCTCGGCGATCAACGTCGTGGCGACCGCCACGCTCGGGCCGCTGGTGGGCGTGGTCACCCTCGGCGATCCCATCCTCAACGCCAACGTCTACGGCGAATCCGGCCGCCTGGGTGGCGCCATCCTCGTCGCGGGACTGGCCATCGCCTTCGAGATCCTCTTCGCCGGCCTGCAGCGTGCGGTCACGCCCGCGGGCCTGAAGCGTCCACCAACCACCAGGAGGAAGTTCCTCATGAGATCCCGTCCACTCGTCGCGGCGCTGCTCGCGCTCGCGGCCCTGTTCGCGCTTGCCGCCTGTGGCAGCAGCGACAAGAAGTCCACCGGCGGAGGCGGCTCGACGAGCGCCCCCAGTTCCGGCAGCAAGGTGATCCAACCGGTCGACGGCGCTGCCTCGACACCGCCGATAACCGTCGGCTCGAAGAACTTCACGGAGGAGTTCATCCTGGGCAACATCTACGCCCAGGCCCTCGATGCCGCCGGCTACAAGGTCAAGAGGCAGCTCAACCTGGGCTCCGAGCAGATCGCCTACAAGGCCCTGAAGGCCGGCAAGGTCGACGCCTACCCCGAGTACACGGGCACCATGCTGACGTCGTTCTACAAGGTCGCGCCCACCGCCGTGCCCAAGGATCCGCAAGCCGCCTACGAGCAGGCCAAGACAGACGCGGCAAAGGACAACGTCACGGCGCTGCCCCAAACGCCGTTCACGGACTCCAACGGGTTCGCGATGACCCAGGCCAAGGCCGACAAGCTCGGGATCAAGGCCATCTCGGACCTGTCCGGGAAGAGCGCGAAGCTCCTGCTCGCCGGTCCGCCCGAATGCCGCCAGCGGCCGGACTGCGCGCTCGGCCTCAAGAAGGTCTACGGGCTGACGTTCAAGAAGCTGATCACCGTCGACGTCGCCAAGCGACACGAGGTTCTGACCAGTGGCCAGGCCGATGTCTCGCTGGTGTTCACCACCGACGGCCAGATCAAGGCGGACAAGCTGGCGCTGCTGGCCGACGACAAGAAGCTCTTCCCGCCCTACAACGTGAGCTTCCTCGTCCGCGATGAGACGGTCAAGGCCCATCCGGGCATGGACAAGGTCATCGAGCAGGTCCAGGCCGACCTGACCACCCAGGTGATCCAGGAGCTCAACTCGCGCGTCGATCTCGACAAGCAGAAGCCCGCGGACGTCGCCAGGGCCTACCTGAAGGAGTCGGGCTACCTGAAGTAGCCCGATCGGAGGCCTCGCGGGCGGTGCGGCCCGCGAGCCTCTACCGCCCGGAGGAGCCGAAGCCGCCCTCGCCGCGTTCCGACGCGTTGAGGGCGGCGACCTCCTCGACGGGCGGTGTCTCGACGCGGATCAGGACGAGCTGGGCGATGCGGTCGCCGGACTCGATCGAGAACGGCTCGCTGCGGTCGGTGTTGAGCAGCAGCACCTTGATCTCGCCGCGATACCCCGAGTCGATCAGGCCCGGGGCATTGACCACCGAGATGCCGTGCTTGGCCGCCGCGCCCGAGCGTGGAACCACCAGCCCGGCATGCCCGGGCGAGATCTCCACCGCGATCCCCGTCCGGACCAGCGCGCGCTCGCCCGGCTCGAGCTGCATCGGCTCGAGCGCGTAGAGATCGAAGCCGGCATCGCCGTCGTTGGCGTTGGTCGGCAACGTCGCCGCCGCCTCGAGCCGCTGGACCTGGAGCCTCACGCCGCGGGCTGTCCGTTGACGGCGAAGCGCTCGAAGCGGGGCACCGCGCTCGCCGGAACGAGGGCCCTGACGCGCACCCCGTCCGCAGTGTCGATGCGCTCCATCTCCCCGGCCACGTCATGCAGCTCGGCCAGCCGCGCGCCCTCGACGTATGGCAGCAGCAGGTCCATCGGCTTCAGGGTGGCCTTGAAGGCCTCCTCCACTCGGTCGGCGAGCTCATCGAGCCCCTCTCCCGTGAGCGCGGAGACCATCACGACGCCCCGGTGGCGGTGGGAGAGCTCGGCGCGAGCGTCGGCGTCGAGCGCGTCGATCTTGTTGAGGACGAGGATCCGATCGCGCTCGCCGCGGTCACCGTCGCCGATCTCCTCGAGCACGTCCTCCACCGCCCGGATCATGCCGAGCCGGTCCTCCTCGTCGGCGGTGGCGTCGACGACGTGCAGGATCAGATCGGCCCGGCGCGTCTCCTCCAGCGTCGCGCCGAACGCCTCGACCAGCTGGTGGGGCAGCTTGCGGATGAACCCGACGGTGTCGGTCAGCAGATAGGGACGCCCGTGGAACCGCGCGAGCCGGGTGGTCGGATCGAGCGTGTGGAACAGCCGGTCGCGCACGCCGACCTCCGCTCCGGTCAGGGCGTTGAGCAGCGTGGACTTCCCGGCGTTGGTGTAGCCGGCCAGCGCGACCTGCGGGAGGTGGGCTCGCTCGCGCTCCGCGCGCATCGTCGCCCTCGAGCCCTTGACCTGCACGAGCCGGCGCTTCAGGGCGGCGATCCGGTCGCGCGCGAGCCTCCGGTCCGTCTCGATCTGCGACTCGCCGGGGCCGCGGGTGGCAAAGCCGCCGCTCGACACGCCACCGAGGCGCTCGAGGTGGGTCCACAGCCCCCGCATGCGAGCCAGGTTGTACTCGAGCTGGGCGAGCTCCACCTGGAGCTTGCCCTCCGCGCTGTGAGCGTGCTCGGCGAAGATGTCGAGGATCGTGGCGGTGCGGTCGACGACCGGAACCTTCTCGAGCGCCTGCTCGAGGTTGCGCTCCTGACGAGGGCTGAGCTCGTCGTCGACCGCGACGAGGTTCGCGTCCAGTCGCGCGACGAGTGCCGTGAGCTCCTCGACCTTGCCCGGACCGAGATAGGTGTTGGGGTGGGGAGCGTCGCGGTGCTGGACCAGCTCGCCGACGACGGCGACCCCCGCTGTCCGCAGAAGCTCCTTGAGCTCGGCGAGATCGTCCCCGTCGGCCATGACCCCCACGCAGATCGCTCGCTGTGCTGCTCTGGGCTCCTGCACTGCGACTCAGTCTAGGCCGGGCCGCTGCGAGCGCAAGTTAGCGCGGCAGGACCCGGGTGGCCGCAGCCTTCCACACCGCCACCACCTCGCTACCGGGCTCCAGCGCGAGGCGCTGCACCGCCTGCGGTGTGACCTCGGCCACGAGCGGCTGGCCGGCGAGCAGCCCCACGCGCACGCGCTGCCCGAGGGTCGTGATCGTGCTGACGCGCGCGAGCAGCCGGTTCTGCGCCGACCCGGTCGCGAGTGCCGCTGGATCGTCGAGCGTGATGTCCCAGGGGTGCATCGTCACCGCGACGCAGCCGTGGGCGGCGGTGGTGCTGACGACGTCCCCTCCCCCGTGTAGACGGATCCGGGTGCCCTCCGCGGTCCCGGTCAGCACGATCGCACCCGTGAAATCTGCCACGAAGCCGGACGCCGGGGCCGCCGCGAGCTCGGACGCCGTACCGCTCTGCAGGACGGCCCCCGCGTCGAGGATCGATATCCGGTCCGCGAGCTGGGCGGCCTCGGTGAAGTCGTGGGTGACGAGGATGGCGGGTACGGCCATCTCGCGCAGCATGGTGGCGAGGTCGGCGGCGGCGGCGGCTCGCGTTCGGGCATCGAGCGAAGCCAGGGGCTCGTCGAGGAGCAGGACGTCGGGATCGCGGGCCAGCGCCCGCGCCAGCGCGACGCGCTGGCGCTCGCCCCCGGAGAGCTCGCGCGGCCGGGCCTCCGCTCGGCCGAGCAGCCCGAACCGATCGAGCAGCTCGTCGGCCCGGCGGCGCCGATCCTGCCGCGGACACCCCGCGAGCCCGTAGGCGACGTTGCGCCACGCGCTGAGATGGCCGAAGAGCGCATGGTCCTGAAAGACCATGCCGACTCCACGCTCCTCCGGGGGCCGGTCGACACCGGTCGCCGTGTCGAGCCACAGCTCGCCGGCGCACTCGATGTGCCCGTGTCGCGGTCGCGACAGCCCGGCGAGCGTCCTCAGCGCTGTCGTCTTGCCGGCGCCCGAGGCCCCGGCCAGCGCCAGACAACGGCCGTCCTGCACCTCGAGGCCGAGCGCGAGCCCGATGGGGCCGGCGCCCTCGAGCTCAGCTCGCAGCACGCCGCTCACCCGCGAGCCTCACGACGACGAGCAGCGCCGCGGCGAACGCCACGAGGACCGTCGACAGGGCCAGAGCGCCGTCGAGGTCGGAGCCGAAGCGATCGTAGATGGCCAGCGATGCCGTCCGCGTCACGCCGCGCAGCGACCCGGCGAACATCAGCGTCGCCCCGAACTCACCCAGCGCACGCGCGAGTGCCAGGGCGACTCCGGCCGCCAGGCCCTCGGCGGCCAGCGGCACGGCGATGCGCAGGAAGGTCCTCGCCGGAGAGGCGCCCAGCGTGCGCGACGCCTCGAGCACGGCCGGGTCCAGGGCGGCGAAGGACGATTGCGCCTGGCGGATGTGAAACGGCGCGGCGACGAACACCAGCGCCACCACGACGGCCGCCGTGTGGAGAGGAAGCACGATCCCGGCCCCCCGAAGACCGTCGCCGACCAGCCCCTGCGGCCCGAAGGCCACGAGCAGCGCCAACCCGGCGACGGCGGGCGGCAGGACGAGCGGAAGCTCCACCAGCGAGACCACCGCGGATCGCCCGCGAAAGCGCCGGGTGGCCAGCACCCAGGCCGCGGGCGTTCCGAAGAGCACGATCAGGAGGATCGCCGCCGCGGCGGTCTGGAGGCTCAGCCACAACGCGTCGCGGGCCGACGGGTCCCCCAGCGCTCCGACCAGATGAGCCGGAGAGGTGTGGACGAACAACGCGACGATCGGCAACGCCAGGAACGCCACGGTCACGCCGACGGCCGCGGCCAGGGCGAGCGGGAAGAGCCGCCGTGCCGTCACCTCGGCGGAGCGCCGAATCCGGCCGTGCGAAGCGCCCGGGCACAGCCGCCCCGCAACAGGCTGTCGATCACCTGGCGGGTTCCCGCCGTGCTCGACACGGCGGTCACCCCGTAGACGACCGCCGGACGCAGCGCCGCCGGCAGGGTGATCACCCGGAGCGCCCCCGACGCCGCGAGCACATCGGTGCGGTAGACGAAGCCGGCGTCCACGGCGCCCGTGCTGAGCTTGCCGACGATCCCCTTCACGTCGGGCTCCTCCGTGCGCACCCTGCCGAGGATGACCCGCCGCCGCGCCGCGGGCAGGCGGTCGAGCACCTGGCGGGTGTAGCTCCCGACGGGAACCGACGGCGAGCCCGCCGCCACCGTGACCGTACGGGCCGCCACGAGGTCGGACAGCGACCGAATGGGGCTTCCGGCGGACGGGACGGCGAGTACCAGCTCGTTGGTGGCGAACGGGGTCGGCGGCCGGGCCCGGTGCTCGGCGGCCAGCGCCTCGGGCAGCTTCATGCTTGCGGCCGCGAACACGTCGACCCCGATGCCCTGGCGGATCTGGGCCGCCAGGGCGTCCGAGCCGCCGAACTCGAGCTGGGTCCTCACGCCCGGGATCGACGACGCGCACGCCGACAGGGCACCGGTCAGCGAGGATGCGGCCGCCAGCCTGATGGCCGGCTTCCCGCCGCCCCCGCAGCCCGCGAGCAGCAGGGCGACGAGAGCCGGCGCGCGCCTCACGGGCCGGCCTCGACCATCACGCTGGTCGCCTTGACCGCTGCCACCGCCGGTGCGCCGACCACGAGGCCGAGCTCCTCGACCGCGTCGCGGGTGATCGCGGCCGTGATCCGGTGGGGGCCGGCCTCGATCTCCACCAGCGCCATGACGCCATCGACCTCCACCGAGCGCACGATCCCCGCGAACCGGTTGCGCGCCGACAGCGTATGGCCGGTGGTGTGCCGGGCGCCGCCGCGACGCAGCCGCGTGATCTCGCTCGCCGCGACCCGCCGCCGGTTGCGCTCGTCGCGAGTCGTGCGCAGACGGCCCGAGCGGTCCCAGCGCCGCAGCGTGTCCACGCTGACGCCCAGCGCGCGCGCGGCCTCTCCCATCGCCAGGTCGCTCACGGGCCCATCATATGCATAGGCGCTACCTAGGCACAGTGGAAGATAGGCTCATGACGTGGCCCGGGATCTCGCCGCGCGAACGCTCGAGCTCATCGACATACCGTCGGTGTCGCGCGACGAGGAGGCGCTCTCACGTCACGTCCTGCGCTCGATTCCCGACGCCCGCGACGCGGGCGACACGTGCGTGCTGGCCGGAGTGACCGAACGGCGGGAGCGGCCGCTCGTGCTGCTGGCGGGCCACCTCGACACGGTGCCCGAGCAGGGCAACCGGCCCGGGCGCCGGACGGCCGGGACCGTCCACGGTCTCGGGGCCAGCGACATGAAGGCGGGCCTCGCCGTCATGGTCGAGCTGGCGCTCGCCCCGGCGACGTCGCGAACGGTGGATCTCGGGTTCGTGTTCTTCGGGCGCGAGGAGCTTCCACACACGGACTCCGCGCTGTCCCCGCTGCTGGCCCGCGAGCCGGGGATCCGGAGCGCGGATCTCGCCATCGTCATGGAGCCGACCGCCAACGCGGTCCAGGCGGGCTGCCTGGGCAACATCAGCGCCCGCTGGACCTTCAGCGGCGTGGCCGGCCACTCCGCGCGCCCGTGGCTGGCCGACAACGCGATCCATCGAGCGGCGTCGGGCATCGCCGAGCTCGCCGGGCTTCCCGTCGAGGAGCACGTCTATGAGGGGTTGACGTTCCGCGAAGCGGTGTCGGTGACGCGGATCGAGGGCGGGGTCGCAGACAACGTCATCCCCGACCTCTCCCGAGCCCTGGTCAACTACCGCTACGCGCCGGGCCGCTCTCCAGAAGATGCGGAGGCGCGGTTGCGCGGCTGGTGCGAGGCCCACGGTGCGCTCGAGGTCCTCTCGCACGCACCGTCGGGCCGGGTCCCGCACGGCAACCAGCTCGTGGAGCGGCTGCGAGCTGCCGGCGGCCTGGCGATCGAACCCAAGCAGGCGTGGACGCCCGTCGCGGAGTTCGCCCTCGGGGGGATCGACGCGGTGAACTTCGGGCCCGGGAACCCCGCGTTCGCCCACCGCCGCGACGAGCAGGTCGAGACCGCCGCGCTCGAGCGCTGCTTCGAGGTGCTGGAGCGCTTCGCGTGCACTTGAGCCCCGTCCTCGGAGCGACGGGCGCCTACCCCTTCGTCCGCCTCGCCGCGGCGCGGCGCGCGGCCGAGGCCGGCGGCGCCGACGTGATCGACTTCGGGATCGGCGAGCCGCGCGAGGAGACCCCGGCGTTCATCCGCCGCGCGCTGGTGGCGGCGGTGGAGGCCGAGTCGGTCTCCACCTACCCGAGCGCGGACGGATTGCCCGAGACGCGCACGGCGATCGCCGCCTGGGTCCGACGGCGGTTCGCCGCGCAGCTCGACGCCGACACCGAGGTCGTCCCGACACTGGGCTCCAAGGAAGCGGTGTTCAGCCTCGCCCAGATCGTCGGTGGCCCGGGCGCGACGGTCGCGGTCCCCACGCCGGGCTATCCCGTCCCGGCACGGGGCGCCGCGTTCGCGGGCGCAGGCGTCGTGGAGGTGCCCCTGCGAGCTGAGCTCGGCTGGTTGCCCGATCTCGAAGCCTTGCCCGGACACATCGATCTTCTGTGGCTGAACTATCCGAACAACCCCACAGGCGCCCGCGCTCCCCCCGAGTTCCTCGAGAGCGCTCAGCGCCTGGCGTTCTCGCGCGGATTCGTGCTGGCCTGCGACGAGGCGTACTCCGAGCTGTGGTTCGACGGAGGTCCCCCGCACTCGGCCCTCGAACTGGCCGACCGCCGCAACCTCGTCGTCTTCAACACGCTCTCCAAGCGATCGTCGATGCCCGGCTACCGCGCCGGCTTTGCGGCGGGCGACCCGGAGCTCATCACCGCACTGAAGCGCTACCGCCCGAATGCGGGCGTGACGCCGCCGGCGTTCGTCCAGCGGGCGGCGGTGGCGGCCTGGGGCGACGAGCGCCATGTCGAGCAGGTGCGCAGCCGTTACTCGGAGAAACGCGACGCCCTCCTCCCCGGCCTGCTGGCCCTGGGGCTCGAGCCCGTGGGCGGAGACGCGACCTTCTTCCTCTGGCTACGCACGCCGCACGGCGACGACGAGGCCTTCGCCGCGGCGCTGCTGGCCGACCGGGGGATCATCGTCGCCCCGGGCTCGTATCTCGGTGAGGGCGGCGAGGGCCATGTCCGCGTCGCGGTCGTGCCGCCGCTCGAGCGCTGCCGCGAGGCCGCCGAGCGCCTCAGTCGTTGACGTGCAGGGCGGCGTTCAGCCCGCCCCAGTCGCCGCTGCGCGGAGACGCCTCGACGGCACCCGTCTCGCTGTTGCGGCGATACAGGAGGTTCGGCGCCCCCGACAGCTCGCGCGCCTTGACCACCTCGGCGTCGGGAAGCCTCACGCGGGTACCGCCGGTGACGTAGAGCCCCGCCTCGACGACGCAGTCGTCGCCCAGCGAGATGCCGATGCCGGCGTTGGCCCCCAGCAGGCATCGCTCGCCGATCGAGATGACCTCCGTTCCGCCGCCCGACAGCGTGCCCATGATCGACGCGCCGCCGCCGATGTCGCTGCCATCCCCGACGACGACGCCGGCGCTGATGCGTCCCTCGACCATCGACGCGCCGAGCGTGCCCGCGTTGTAGTTGACAAAGCCCTCGTGCATCACGGTGGTGCCCTCGGCGAGGTGGGCGCCCAGGCGGACGCGGTCGGCGTCGGCGATGCGCACTCCCGCGGGCAGCACGTAGTCGGTCATGCGGGGGAACTTGTCGACGCTGCGGATCTCCACCCGCCGCCCCTCACGGCGCAGGCGGGCGACCTGCTCGACGTCGATCGGGCCGTCTCTCGTCCACGCGACGTTGGGCAGGACCGCGAAGATCCCGTCGAGGTTGATCGCATGGGGCGCCACCAGGCGGTGGGAGAGCAGCTGCAGCCGCAGGTAGGCGTCGGGGACGTCGGCGGGCGGCTGCGCCAGATCCTCGATCACGGTGGTCACGGCGTTCTCGCGCACCCCGCGCAGTTGATCGGCCCTGCCCTCGAGGGGCTCGCCCGCGGGCTCACGGTCCAGGACGGGCTCGGGGTAGAACGCCTCGAGCACCCGTCCCGACGCGACGTCGACGGTGGCCAGGCCGTGGGCGGACGCGACGTCGACGGCGGCCAGGCCGTGGGCGGAGGCAGCGGACACGCCGGTCATCCTGTCAGGAGCTCGCCCGAGTAGACCGGGTCGGCCCACCCTGTGAGGTCGATGCGGAAGTCCTCGGCCACGTCGACGAGCAACTCTCCTCCATCGAGATCGACGGTCACGGGGGTGTCGCCGCCCCGCAGCACGTGAGCGACGGCAGCACCGATCGCTCCCGTCCCCGAGCTCAGCGTCTCGCCCGCGCCGCGCTCGAAGATCCGAGCCCGGATCCTCGCCGGGGCCATCTCGACCCAGAACGACACGTTCGTGCGGTGTTCAAAGCGCGGGTCGCGCTCGATGAGCGGGCCGATCGACGCCAGGTCGAGCGCATCGAGTTCCTCGCGCGAGCTCAGGCGGATCGTGAACTGCGGGTTGCCGATGCTCACCTCCTGCCCGACGTGACCCGCCACCTCGGCCTCCTCGCCTATCCGGGCGCGACCCATGTCCACACGACACGTGCGCTCGTCGAGAATCGTCGGGCGGATCTCGCCGGCCGCTGTCTGCACGGAGAACTGGCGAGCCTGGGTCCATCCCCGGCGGTACAGGTAGAGAATCGCCTGGCGAGCGCCGTTGCCCGACAGCTCGGCCTCGGAACCGTCCGGGTTGAAGATCCGCAGGCGGGCCACGAAACCGGCCTCGTCGGGAGGCTCGAGCAGCAGGACTCCGTCCGCGCCGACGCCGGTGTGACGGTCGCAGACCGCCCGCACGGTGGCGGGATCGATGGCTTCGGTGACGATCACGTAGTCGTTGCCGAGCGCCTGCCATTTCTCGAACCTCACAACGCGGGCGAGTCTATGGCGGCGGCGACCTGCTCCGGCGAGCGTCCGGTGACGTCGACGATCCGCGGGCCCGGGAGCTTGCGCAGCCACGTCAGCTGCCGCCGGGCGTAGCGGCGCGTGCGGCGCTTCATCTCGTCGACGTCTCCCGCCAGCAGCTGCTCGAAGCCCAGCGCCTTCCTGGCGGTGGCCGATGCGCCCTGCCGGGCGGCGCTGCGGACCTCCCCGATCACGCCGGCGGCGAGCATCTCGTCCACGCGGGTGTCGATCGCCAGATGCAGCGCCTCACGGTCCATGGTCAACGCGACGAGCCGAGTCGGGCGTCGCGTGCTCGTGGTCCACAGCTCGTCGTCGGCGGGCGGGTACTCGACGCCGTGTTCGAGCAGCGCGAGCGAACGCGCCATCCGCCGCGGGTCCGCCGGGTCGAGCCGCACGGCGAGGTGCGGAGCGCGGTCGGCAAGCTCGGCGTGCAGGCGAGCCGCCCCGAGCGCCTCGAGCTCCCGCTGCCGAGCCCACGCCACGGGCGGGCGCAGGGCGAGCTCGGCGAGGGCGGCGCGCAGATACAGCCCGGTGCCTCCGACCACGATCGGGCGGCGGCCGGCGGCGAGAAGGCCGTCGACCTCGGCGTGGGCGAGCTGCGCGTAGCGCCCGGCGCTGAACGTCTCTGTCAGCGGCAGGAACGAGACGAGCCGGTGCTCGAGCCGTAAGCGTTCCTCCGGCCGCGCCGCCCCGGTCAGGATCTCCAGGCCGCGATAGACCTGCAGGGCGTCGGCGGAGACCGCCACCGGATCCTCACCGCGACTTCGCAACCGCTCCGCGAGCGCCGTCGCCACCGCGGTCTTTCCCACGCCGGTGGGGCCGAAGATCGCGATCACGTCCACCGTGACATCTTTCCGTGCATGGAGATCACCGGTCGTACCGCCCTGATCACCGGCGCCACGGGTGGCATCGGGCACGCGATCACCCGCGCGCTGCACGCGCGGGGCGCCAAGCTGATCCTCACCGGGCGGCGCAGCGACATCCTCGAGCCGCTGGCCGCCGAGGTCGGCGCCACCGCTCTGGTGGCCGACCTCGCGCAGCGCGGCGACGTCGAGAGGCTCATCGCCGAGGCCGGCCATGCCGACATCGTGATCAACAACGCGGCGCTGCCGGCCTCGGGGGACCTGCTCAGCTTCAGCGCCGACGAGCTCGATCGCGCCATCGACGTCAACCTGCGCGCGCCGATGATCCTCTCCCGGCACTTCGGTGAGGCGATGGGCGGCCGCGGCGGCGGCCACATCCTCTTCATCTCGTCGCTGGCCGGAAAGACGGGCCAGGGCGGCGCGGCCGTCTACAGCGCGACGAAGTTCGGGCTGCGCGGCTTCGCCCAGGGGCTGCGTGGCGACCTTGCTCCCGTGGGGGTCGGCGTCTCGTGCGTGCTTCCGGGCTTCATCCGCGAGGCCGGGATGTTCCACGAATCGGGCACACAGCTTCCCAAGGGCGTCGGCACGAGCACTCCGGAGGAGGTCGCATCCGCGGTAATCAGCGCCATCGAGCGCAACCGCTTCGAGGTCGATGTGGCGCCGATCGGGATGCGGCTGATAACGTCGATCGCGGCGGCCGCCCCCGCCATGGCCGCGCGATTCACGTCAAAGCTCGGGGGCGACAAGGTCGCCAGGGACCTCGCGGAGGGTCAGCGCGACAAGCGCTAGCACCGACCTCGAGGATGAACGCGATCTCGCCGGTCGGCCTCCACGCGCCCCGGGCGCCGAGTCCGTGCTAGCCGCTCTCCGCGCCGCTGCGGGCCGTCTCGCGCGAGATGACCTCGAGCACCTCGCTGGCCAGGTGCGAGCCGTCCTGCGGATCGTGAGGCGTGGCCGCTATCCGCATGACGAGCTCGTCGCCGTCGATCTCCTCGAGCGACACACGCGGCCGACCTCGCAACGGCGTCTCCACATGGTCGCGCAGCAGCTGCTCCATCTGTCCCGGCGTGACGTCGGCGGGCAGGCGCGCCCGCATGTCGACACCATCGGGCTCGCGCAGCGGCGTCACCGCCACGTTGAGCACCGAGCTGTTGGGCACCATCGTCGTGTTCTCGCCCGCGTCGAACGTGGTGTAGAGCAGCCCGAGCGAGCTCACGACGCCCTCGATCTCGATGCCCGATCCGAGCAGCTTCACGCGCTCACCGACCCGGAACGGGCGGGCGCTGAGCAGGACCAGCCCGGCGAAGAGGTTTCCGAGCGTCTGCTGCGCCGCCAGACCGGCGATGATCGCCGTGAAGGCGCCCCCCACGGCAAGCTCGCCCGCGCCCAGGCCGGCCACGCGCAGCGCCACGCCCGTGATCATCACGACGCCGAACAGGCGGATCAGAAAGCCGAGGGTGCCGGCCGTCGCGGGGTCCATTCGCCTGAACAGCGCCGGGCCCAGCAGCCGGCCGAGGTCACGAATAAGCGCCCAGCCCAACATGAGCAGCGCGAGCACGGTGATGATCTGGATCGGCGTGTCGGCGCCGGAGAACTCCCGCCGATGCGCGTAGAGCACCAGCACAGCGGTCAGCAGCGGCGTGAAGAGCAGGATCTGCACGCGGGCACGCCGAAGCGCGCGTCGGCTCAGCTGGCGCCCCAGTCCGGCGTCGACCCAGCTGTGGCTGCGTGTTTTGAAGATGTCTCTCATGTCAGAACGGCGATTCCTGCAAGTGGGCGCTTCGCGGGTCCGGCGACGGGGGCATCGGCAGCGGTCGCGCCGACCGCCGCGTTTGTCGTCCCTCTGCGCGTGCCACCTCCGGCGGCCCATCGCGCTCCCCGGCGCCGATGCCTCACGAGCTCGGCGATACGGGCCTGCTCCCCACGGGGCGCGTAGGCGCCACGCGCGTAGAGCTCATCGTAGCGATCGAGGTCGGGACGGCAGGAGCACGGCCTGCTCGCCGGCCAGCGTCTGGCTCGTCGCCGATGCGATGTGGACGCGGACGAGCTCGCCGGGGGATGCCAGGCCGTCGAAGTTGACGACCTTGTTGTGCCGGGTGCGCCCCCGGAGCCGGGCCGGATCGTGGCGGGACGGCCCCTCGACCATGACCTCGAGCTCGCGGTCGATGAAGCGCTGCGCCCGCTCGCGCGCCCGGCGCTGGACCACTTCCACCAGGCGCTCCATGCGTTCGGCCTTCTGCTCGTACGAGACGTCGTCGTCGAAGGTCGCCGCCTCGGTCCCGCGGCGCGCAGAGAAGACGAAGGTGAACGCGCCGTCGAAGCCCACCTCCTCGGCCACCGCGAGGGTCTCGTGGAAGTCGGCCTCGGTCTCCCCCGGGAAGCCGACGATGATGTCGGTGGTCAGCGAGCAGTCGGGCACATGCTCGCGGATCAGCGCGACGCGGTCGAGGAAGCGGCTTCGGTCGTAGGTGCGCCGCATCGACTTGAGGATCCGCGAGGAGCCGGATTGCAGCGGTAGGTGGATGTGCTCGCAGACGCTCGCCAGATCAGCGTGACAGCGCACCACGTCCTCGGTCATGTGCTGGGGATGCGGCGAGGTGTAGCGGATGCGCTCGATGCCCTCGACTGCGTCCGCGGCCCGCAGCAGCTGGGCGAACGACGACGGGCGGGGCCGGAGCCCCCTCCCGTAGGAGTTGACGTTCTGGCCCAGCAGCGTCACCTCCCGGACACCGTCGCCGGCGAGCGCACGGACCTCGTCGACGAGCTCGTGGAGCGGGCGTGACACCTCCCGCCCGCGCGTCGACGGCACGATGCAGTAGCTGCACACCTGGTTGCAGCCGGCCGAGATCTGGATCCATCCCGTGAACGCCCGATCGCGCTTGGCGGGAAGATGGCCGGTGAAGCCCTCGAACTCGAAGAACCCCTGCGCCGTCAGCGAGTCGCTCGTCAGGAACTCGGCGAGCTTGTGGACCTGGCCGGGGCCGAACGCGACGTCGACGAAGGGAAACCTCCCGAATACCTCGTTCTTGACCGATTGCGCCCAGCAGCCGCCGACGCCGATGATCCGCAGCGGGTCGCGCTTCTTGATCGCGTTGGCCTCGTGCAGGTGGGAGATGAATCGCTCGTCGGCCTTCTCACGGATCGAGCACGTGTTGAACAGCATCACATCGGCGTCGGCGCGCCGCCCCGCTTCGGTGTAGCCGAGCGACTCGAGCATGCCCTTCATCCGCTCGGAGTCGTGCTGGTTCATCTGACACCCGAAGGTGGTGACGTGGTAGCTCCTGGGCATTTCGGCGGGTCCGGTGACCCAGCGCAGAGTAGAGGGATCGACCTTGGCCGTAGCTTGTGCTACACTGTCGCACATGGAGATCGGGGTGCGAGACCTGCGCAACCGGACCGCCCAGGTCATCGACGCTGTCAAGGCCGGCCAACGCGTCACCCTGACCGTCCACGGCGAGCCGGTCGCCGACATCGTCCCCCACGGTCTCCGCACCCGCTGGCTGGCGGGCACCTCGCTACGAGAGCAGCTCCACGGCCGCGCGGCTGATCCGGGGCTCCAGGGCGACCTCGACGAGCTGGCGGGCCAGACCCTCGAATCCCTGTGAGCACATCCGCTCCCGCCGGCCTGCTCGACACCTCCGTCTTCGTCGCGAAAGAAACCGGCCGCCCACTCGGCCCGCTCCCCGACCGCGTCGCCATCTCGGTGATCACGATCGGCGAGCTCCAACTGGGCGTGCTCCACGCCGGCGACGATGCGAGCAGAGCTCGCCGCGCCGAGACGCTCGCGCTCGCCCGAAGCGCAGACCCGATCCCGATCACCGAAGCGGTCATGGTCGACTGGGCCCGGCTCGTCGCCGATTGCCGCAGCGCCGGAGTCCACCGAACCGTCAAGCTCACCGATGCCCTGATCGCCGCCACGGCGATCGAACACGGCCTCCCGGTCGTCACCCAGGACGAGGACTACGACCAGCTGGCCCGTGCCCATCGGCCGCTGCGCGTGCTCAAGGTGTGACGAGCGGCAACCCGCTGGCGAATCGACACCACGTGGTGACGTGGTAGCGCATCACGGCCGTTCCCACGGTACTTCGCGCCTGCTCCTGAGGGGCGACACGCCGGGGCCGGTTGGGCTGTTGCCACGTATGGCAGTATATATGGCATGCGCAAGACAACGGTCTACGTCCCCGACGAGTTGAAGGAGGCGCTCGCTCGTGCGTCGCAGGCCTGCGGCCGCAGCGAGGCCGAGCTCATTCGCGACGGGATCGAGCTTGTCGTCTCGCGCGCGCAGGACCCAGTGCCGCGGCTTCCACTCATCGAGAGCGGCGATCCCCGACTCGCTGAACACGTCGACGAAGCGCTCGCCGGGTTCGGCGAACGATGATCCTGCTCGACACGAGCGGCCTGCTCGCGGCGATCGACGCCAGCCAGGAGGCACACGCAGCCGCGGCCGGCGCGCTCGAGGCCGCTTCGCCGCCGCGCCTGCTCTCCCCCTTCGTGCTCGCCGAGCTCGACTACCTTCTCGCGACTCGCGTGGGATCCGCCGCTGCAGGCGCGCTGCTCGCCGAGGTTGCCCGGGGCGCCTATCGGCTGGAGCCAATCGGCCCCGCCGACGTCGCCGCAGCCGCCAAGATCATCGAACGCTTCGAAGATCTCGAGGTCGGTCTGGCAGACGCTTCCGTCGTGGTGCTCGCCGAGCGACACTCATGCGGCGACGTGCTTACGCTCGATGCCCGCCATTTTCGTGTCCTCCCGGGACCAGACAGCAAGCCATTTCGCCTGCTGCCGGCCGATCGCTGACCGCCCAGCCAAGTAGGGAGAAACGACACCACGTGGTGACGAGAGCCAGGACTACGCCGCCGCGCGCCCGTGAGCGCGAACGGCGTCGTAGGCCAGCTCGAGGTCATAGCCCCGGCGCACGAGCAGGCCCAGGGCACGCTCACGCTCCCGCTCGGACCGCGGCGGAGCCGGGAACCGCCGCCGCAGCAGCTCCACGGCCGCCTCGAGCTCTCCGTCCCCGACGGCGGCCAGCGCAGCGGCGATGTGCTCGCGCTCCACGCCGAGCTCTCCCAGCCGGCGCTCGATCCTGTCGTTGCCCCATGAGTCGAGCCGCCGCTTGTCCTCGGCATAGCGATGCGCGAAGCGGGCGTCGTCGACGTAGCCCTGGACGGCCAGCTCCTCGACCGCGGCGATGGCGATCTCCTCGGTCACGCCCTTGCCGAGGAGATGTCGGCGCAGCTCGGCCCGCGTGCGGTCACGGTGCCCGAGATAGCGGTAGGCGCGTCCCAGAGCCGCCTCGAGCGCCTCGCCGCTCATGCCCGGCTAGGCGGCTTCGGCGGCGATCTCTTCCTCGGGCATGGGCGGCACGACCCCGCCGATGGCCTCGTCGTCCGCTCCGGCCCCTCGTTCGATCGGCGCCACGAGGTCGCGATCGATGCCGAGGGCGGCGTAGATCTTGTCCTCGATCTCCTTGGCGACCTCCGGGTGCTCGGTGAGGAACCCCTTGGCGTTGTTGCGCCCCTGGCCCAGCCGTTCGTCGCCGTAGGAGAAGAACGAGCCGGACTTGGTCACGACGTTGTGCTCGATGCCCAGGTCGATCAGGCAGCCGGCCGTCGAGATGCCCTGGCCGAACTCGATGTCGAACTCGGCCTGGCGGAACGGCGAGGCGACCTTGTTCTTGACCACCTTCACGCGGACGCGGTTGCCCACCGCCTCGGTGCCTTCCTTGAGCGTCTCGATGCGGCGGATGTCCAGGCGCTGGGAGGAGTAGAACTTCAACGCGCGACCACCCGGTTGCGTTTCGGGCGAGTTGTGGACGACCACATGGTCGACCAGATAGGTGTGGTTGCCCTCGACCTGAAGGTCATAGCGATGCGTACGGCAGCGCTGTCCCGCCGGCTTGCGGTACTTGCGAAGGACCTTCATTGACGCCGGACGCAGGCTCGTACGCTCCGCGAGGCTCGTCCCGAACTCTCCAGGGGCCGAAGCCGGGTCCCAGGCGAAGCGCCCGCGGAGGTCGGGATGAAGCTTGTAATCGAGCGAGGGGTGCACGAACGGCGCGATCTTCTCGTGGAACCTACGAGCCCGGTCGCCGCTCCACAGGAGGTTGTGACCGCTCAGCGTCGGCCGTCCCATCCCGAGAGCCTCGCAGCGCTGGGCGACGCGCTCCCGATCTTCGAGGGCAAGACCCGCGACGCAGAGTGTGGGCTTACCGTGCCCCCAGCGCTTGTAGTGGCCGCCGAAGGTCCCGTCGTCGCAGTACCAGGCCGCGATCGCCCGCTCGTCGAGTTGAGCGACGAGATCAGGCGTCACGGTCTTGCGACCTTCTGCGGCATACACCGCATCGCGCAGCCCGGCCAGCTGGCGCATGGGGATCGTGTCGAAGCCGATGCCATTGCCGGTCGGCGCGATCTTGTTGGCAAAGGGAGCAAGCATCTGCTGCTTCCACTCGCAGTACTCGCGTTGCCGCTCGCCGTGCCCGACGCGGAACTGGGCGTTGTGGGCCGAGGCGTAGCGCAGCGATCCGTCACCGAGCAGGCTCCCCATGACGAGCTTCATCTGGTCCTCGCTCAACGCGTATTGCTTCGTCGCCACGAGAACCTCGTCACCCTCCTCGATCTCCCATGCCTGACGCTCGCCGTCCGGGGTGAAGATGACGTGGTTGGGCGTGCAGGCGAACTTCCGGCGGCCGGAGCCGCCACCGGCCTCGACCTCGAACTGCCAGAACTCGTCGGTCGGCCCGTTGTCGTAGTACCCGGTGATCGGGCGAGGCTCGATCTTGCCGCTCTGCGGGTCCATCGACATGACCTCGACCGGCATCTTCTGGTTGACGATCTTGCCGATCTTCTCGGTGCTTCCGTCGGCGAGCACGACGCGCGCGTCATAGTGGAAGCACCCGAACATCACGCCCACCTTCTCGCGGATCTGGTTGGTGAACAGGATGATCGTCTGGGTGCGGTTGAGGTTGCCGGCGAGCTTGCGCATCGCCTGGCTCATCATCCGCGCCTGCAGGCCCACGGTCTGGTCGCCCATCTGGCCCTCGAGCTCGGAGCGGGGCGTCAGGGCGGCGACCGAGTCGACGGCGATCAGGTCGACGGCGCCCGAGCGCACGAGCATGTCGGCCACCTCGAGCGCCTGCTCGCCGTAGTCGGGCTGGGAGACCAGCAGCTCGTCGATGTCGACCCCGATGCGCTGCGCGTAGAGCGGGTCCATCGCGTGCTCGGCGTCGATGAACGCGCACACGCCGCCGAGCTTCTGGGCCTCCGCGATGACGTGGTACATCAGCGTCGTCTTGCCGGAGGACTCCGGTCCGAAGACCTCGACGATCCGGCCGCGGGGGACGCCGCCGATCCCCAGCGCGAGATCCAGCGACAGCGCGCCGGTGGGGATCGCGTTGACCTTCACCTGGGCGCCCTCGTCGCCCATGCGCATGACGGTGCCCTTGCCGAACTGGCGCTCGATCTGCGTCAGCGCGCCCTGCAGTGCGGCGTCACGGGCCTTGGCGGCCTTCTCGTTGGGGGGCGTGGGCATGCGAAAGCTCCTGAATCTCTGGCGGTTTGGTTCGGGACGGTACGGATGAGATCGGACGGAAACCGGACCGTATGAGCCCCCTCGCGCCGCGAGACGCACGCTTCGCCACAAGTCTGCGCAGGGGCCCGGACGGATGCTCGCGCCGGCGCACGGCCCCGGGCGTGCCGAGCACCGGGCCCGGCGCGCGCAGCGGCACGCCTGAGCACCGGCTGTCGGTCGTCGGCTCGGTCACAGGCCCATGCGAGCGACGGCCTCGTACACCGAGCCGCCCGGGCCTGTGCGCGAGCGGTAGAGCACGAGGCCGGCAGCGCGGAAGGTTTGCGCCGGGGGCGCGGCGAGCTCGCGCGCCGCGATGCGCTGCCCGCGCCGCACCCGGGCCACGGTCACGTGGGGACGAAAGGCCCGCGCCTCCGGCTCGTGCCAGGGCGACAGCGCCTCCACGAGGGCAGCCTGCAGCGCGGCGAGCGCCTCGCCCTCCGCGGTCAGGTCGGCCACCAGCACGCTCGGCCGGCGCGGTGGCAGCCAGGCCGCCGACCCGATCGCGAGCGGCTCGAGCGGCCGCGCCGCCGAGATCGTCGCCTGCGCGATCGCGGCGACCTGCGCCGGGTCCTGGTCACCCAGGAAGACGAGCGTCACGTGCAGCGAAGCCGGCGGCACGAGGCGTATCGCCGGCTCCCGGCCCGCCACGCTCGTCGCCCACGCCGCCAGCGACGAGCGCACCTCCCCCGGCAGCTCCAGGCCCGCGAAGAGCCGAGCCTTCCTCACGTCCCGGGCGCGTGGGCCTCATCGAGGAGGACCCTGCGGATCATGTGCATCGCGACCGTCGTGGAGCGGTCTCGGACGTCAGCCCGGTGGCCCGGCAGCGTCGCGGAGCGCGTCAGCCGCGCCCCGTCGGCCGTCGCGACAGAGAAGCAGACCAACCCCACGGGCTTGTCCGGCGTCCCACCCCCGGGCCCGGCGATCCCGGTGATGCCCACGCCGACGTCGGCACCGAGGACCGAGCGAGCGCCGTCGGCCAGCGCCCCGGCAACATCGAGGGAGACGGCTCCGTGGGCCTCGATCAGCGCGGGTTTCACCCGGGCCAGCGCGACCTTGGCAGCGTTGGCGTAGACGACGACCCCTCCGAGCACGTAGTCGGAGGAGCCGGCCGGGTCGGTGAGGCGGGCGGCGAGCAACCCGGCCGTGCACGACTCGGCGGTCGCGATCGTCAGGCCCCGGTCCCGAAGCAGCGCCGCCACCTGGAGGTCGACGGTCGAGCCGTCGTCGCTGAACAACGTGTCCGGGTGGCGCTCGCGCACGACGTCGACGAACGCGCCGTAGGCCGCCGCGGCCGCCGGCTCGAAGCGCGTGACCACCTCGACCTCGCCGCGGCGCAGGCACGTGGTGATCTCGAGCTCTTCGAGCCCCTGGCGCCGCTCGGCGATGCGCAGCGTCTCGGCGATCTCGGACTCCGGGATCCCGAACAACCGCAGCATCTCCTGGCGATACTCGGTCGCGCCCGTGGCGGCGGCACGGAACATCTCGGTCGCCGTCGCCGCGCCCCACATGGGCTGCAGCTCGCGCGGCGGCCCCGGAAGCACGACGATGATCGGCCCGCTGTCGTCGGAAGGGGGCACCACGAGGCCCGGCGCGGTCCCCACCGGCTCGAGCACCGCCGCTCCCGCGGGCACCAGCGCCTGCTTGCGGTTAGAGGCGCGCAGCGCCTGGGGATCGAGGTCGGGCCAACGTGAGAGCAGCGGCTCGAGGATGCGCCAGATCCGCTCCTCCAGCGCGGGGTCGAGCTCTGAGGGCCGGCCCTGGAAGTCTCCGACCACACGAGCCGTGAGGTCGTCGGCCGTGGGCCCGAGGCCGCCGCTGGTCACGATCAGGCTCATCCCCTCCTCGCGGAAGAAGCGCAGCGCCGCGCTGATGTCGCCTGGCCGGTCTCCGACGACCGCGATGTGGGCAATGTCGACACCCAGCTCACGCAGGCGCTCGGCGAGCCAGGGGCCGTTGCGGTCGGTGACCCGGCCCGTGAGGACCTCCGTGCCGGTCACGACGATGCCCGCCCGCGCGCTCACGGCGCGCATGTCGGCCTGTCGGCCGCAGAGAGCGTGCTGCGATGCCCGGTGCGGTCCACGACGTAACCGATGGCGTTCTGCACGTCCGGAACGCTGAGCGATCGGCGGTTGACCTTCATCGTCAGGCTGCCGTTGCCGAAGGTCATCTTGAAGCGCCGCGACCGGTAGGACGGCAGCGCGTCGCCCGGCGAGATGACCCGTCCCTGGATCAGCGTCCGCGCGCCTGCCGCCTGCAGGCAGACCCAGACCGGGCCGCTGGGCACGAGCTGGAGCCGAACCACGCGTCGGCGCGAGGCCGATCCTCGGTGGCCTGTGTCGCGCCTGTGCGTGATCGGCTTGGCCGCGGTGCTGGGCGTGGTCGCCGGCGGCGAAGGGGTCTGTCCGCCGTCGCTGTTGTTGCCGAGGATGATTAGGAGCCCGACGAGGCCGACCACGAGCACGGCCACCCCGACATCGCGAGCCATGCCCGAGGGCGGCCCGCGCCGGCGTTTCGCATCAGAGCGCCCGGGAGGCGCGATCGGCAGCAGCTCGTGCTCGGAGAGGTGGTCGTGGCGGAGCTTGTACTCCTCGAGCAGCAGGCGGGCATCGAGCCCGAGCGTCTCCGCGTACGTCCGCAGGAAGCTCTTGACGAACGTGGTCCCCGGCAGCAGGTCCCACTCCTCGTTCTCCAACGCTCGCAGGTACTTGGCGCGGATCTTGGTCTGCGCCTCGATCTCCGAGATGTCGATGCGCTGGCGCATTCGCGCCTCGCGCAACGCTGCGCCGATCTCAGGCATGTCGCCCGCAGGCTACTCAGCGGGTTCGGGCGCGGACATCGGTGCAACGGGCGTATCAGCCCCCACCGGCTCGCCCCGGTGCGCCAGGCTCGTCAATACTCGGGGAAGGTCGGACTCGGTGACCAGCACGGCGCGAGGCTTGGATCCCTCGTAACCGCTGATCACGCCGCGGCGCTCGAGCATGTCGATCAGCCGTCCCGCGCGGGTGTAGCCCAGCCGCAGCCGACGCTGGAGCATCGACGTCGAGGCGGTTCCCATCTCGACGACGAGCTGGATCGCCTCGCCCAGCAGGGCATCCTCGTCGGGATCGAACTCGTCGTCGCCGGACGGCTCGGGCTCGACGGCTTCGACCTCCTCGAGGAGATCCTCGCGCAGCTCGGGCTCGCCCTGCTTGGCCCAGAACGACGTCAGCTTCTCGATCTGCGCCTCGTCGATGTAGGCGCCCTGGATGCGTTGCAGCTTGGAGGAGCCGACCGGCGAGAAGAGCATGTCGCCCTGACCCAGCAGCGACTCCGCCCCGTTGTGATCGAGGATCACGCGGGAGTCCGTCTGGCTGGACACCGCGAAGGCGATCCGCGACGGCACGTTGGCCTTGATCATCCCGGTGATGACGTCCACGCGCGGTGATTGCGTGGCGAGCACGAGATGGATGCCCACGGCCCGCGCCTTCTGCGCGAGGCGGATGATCGAGTCCTCGACGTCGGCGGGCGCGACCATCATCAGGTCGGCGAGCTCGTCGATGACGCACAGGATGTACGGCAGGGGCTCGTCCTCGTGGGCGACCCGGTACAGGTTGAGCTCGGGCAGCGAGCGCGTCCGCGCCACCGCCATGACCCCGTAGCGCCATTCCATCTCGCGGACGAGGTTCTGCAGCGCGTTGGCGGCGCTGCGCGGCGAGGTGATCACCGGAGTTAGCAGGTGAGGAACCTGCTCGTAGTGGTTGAGCTCGACCTGCTTGGGATCGACCAGGACGAGGCGCACCTCGTCCGGCCTCGCCTGCAGCAGGACGCTGGAGAGCATCGCGTTGATCGCCCCGGACTTGCCGGCTCCGGTCGTGCCGGCCACCAGGATGTGGGGCATCTTCGCGAGGTCCGCGCCGATCGCCTTGCCACTGACGTCCTTGCCCAGCCAGACCGTCAGCGGGGACCAGTCCTTGGGCCGCGCCTGGAAGACGTCACCCAGCGTCACGATCTTTCGCTGCGCGTTGGGCACCTCGATGCCGACGGCCTGCTTGCCCGGGATGGGTGCCAGGATCCGGATGTCGGTGGCGGCCAGGGCGTAGGCGAGATCGTCCTTGAGCCCGGCGACCTTGCTCATCTTCACGCCGGGTGCGAGGCGCAGCTCGTAGCGGGTGATGTGCGGGCCCGATACCGCGCCGATGACCTGGGCCTGCACGCCGAAATGGCTGAGCGCCTCGACCAGCCTCGCGGTGACCTTCTCCTGGCCACGGGTGTCGGGCTTGAGGTTCTCGGCACTGGAGAAGCGCAGCACCTTCTGGGCGTCGGGGACCGCCCACTCGACGTGTTCCTCGGGCTCGTGGCGCGGGAGCGCATCGAGGACGTCGGTCTGCGCCTCCTCGTCGTCGGGCGGACGCTGAGCCGTCGCGATCGGCTCAGGGTCGGGCTCGGGCTCCTCCGGAAGGGGTTCCCCATCGTTGGCGAAGACGTCCATGGAGGGCAGCTCGGCCGTCGGGGTCCGGCGCACGACCGGCTCCGAGCCCTCTGGCTCGGGAGGCTCCATCGCCGCGGGCCGGCGAACACGTCCGCCGAACGCGGCGATCTCCTCCGAGCCGCGGCGCAGGGCACGGGTGGTGTCCGCCACGCCGGTGCCCGTGGCGCGCAGCACCCCGGCAATCGTGGCGCCCGTGATCAGCAGCAGTCCTGCGAGGAACAGGAAGACGGCGATCAGGTGCGCGCCGAGCGCTCCGAACGCCGATGCGCCGACATAATGCAGCACGTCACCGAGGATGCCCCCGCGGAACTCGAAGAGCATCGGCTTGAACTGCACCGTGGCGACACCCGGCCCGAGGCCGAAGGTGTGCGAGGCCGCGGCCAGCGTCGAGGCCGCCAGCACGCAGAGCCCCCCGGACCGGTAGGGCCTGACGACCGGCAGCACCGGAGCCAGGACGACGAGCGCCCCGGCCAGGACGAAGCCGACAGGCGCGGCGTAGGCCACCTCGCCGACGAGATACCGGGTGGCCTCTACGATCCAGGCGCCGGCCTGCCCCCCGTCCCAGCCGAGATACAGCGGAAAGGCGAGAAAGACGCCGAGGCAGACGAGCCCGAGGCCCAGCAGATCCATGTGGTGTCGCTCGAGCACCGGCAGGCCCGCTCGCCAACGCGAGCGGCGCGACGTACGGCCCACCGGCCGCCGGGCGGCCCTCTTGGGCTGGGTGCGGGCAGGTTTCTTCGATGCGGCCATCGCCCGAAACAATTTCGACGCGGCTGCACGCGCCCCTGCACCCGCGCGGTGCTTGATCGCGTCTTCATGGCCAGGATCTACCATCCGCCCTGCCTATGAGCCTCTCGGGCCGAAGCCCACGCGTGCTGGTGGTCGAGGACGACGACGAGATCGCCGGCGTCCTTCAGCGTTCGCTGCGCCTGGAGGGCTATGACGTTCGCGTGAGCCGCGACGGCGAAGCGGCCCTCGCCGAGGCCCGCGCGTTCGTGCCCGACCTCGTCGTCCTCGACATCGGCCTGCCCAAGCTCGACGGCATGGAGGTCGCCAAGCGGCTGCGCGCCGACGATGACGTCCCGATCCTGATGCTCACGGCCCGCGACGAGGTCGAGATGCGCGTGGAGGGGCTCGACACCGGCGCCGACGACTACCTCGTCAAGCCCTTCGATCGCCAGGAGCTGCTGGCCCGGCTGCGCGCGCTGCTGCGCCGCCGTCCGCCCCGCGGCTCGGCGAGCCTGATCTGCGCAGACCTCCAGCTCAACTCCGACACCCACGAGGTCAGCCGCGCCGAGCGGGCCATCGAGCTCACCCAGCGCGAGTTCGAGCTGCTGGAGTTCCTCATGCGCAACGAGCGGATCGTGGTGCCCCGCCAGCGGTTGCTGGAGGAGGTCTGGGGCTATGACCCGTTCGCCACGACCAACACCATCGAGGTCTTCGTCTCGAACCTCCGGCGCAAGCTCGAGTCCGGCGGGGAGCCGCGCCTGTTGCACACGATCCGCGGCGCGGGATACGTGCTGCGTGCTTAGGCGCCTGCCCATCCGCTGGCGGCTGGCCGGCGGCTCCGCCGTGCTGACGCTGGTGATCCTCCTGATCTTCGCGATCGCCGTCGGGGCGCTGACGACCCGGCGCATCCGGGACGACTTCGAGGTCCGTGTGGCGCAGGGAGCCGAGCAGCTGCGCACCCGGGTGCAGAACAGCGTGCACTTCAACTTCGTCGCGGGCCAGTGGGTGCTCGAGCCGGGCAGCCTGGAGGCCTTCGCCGCCGCCGACCGCGCCGTGGTACGCCTGGTCCAGATCGACGGTACGAAGATCGTCTTCGCCACCAAGCACGCCCCCCGGTTCGGCTTCCTGCCCACGGGCGAGGCATCGGTGTCCCACGGCTACCGCGTCGAGACCCGCTACGTGCCGCTGCCCGGCGACTACAACGTCATCGCGCAGTATGGACGACCGCTCTCGGAGGTCGTCAACACGGTCGATCGGCTGCGCTTCCTGCTGATCGTGGGCGTGCTGGGCGGGGCGGCGCTCGCGCTGATCGCCGGGCTGGTGGTCGCGCGCAACGCCATGCGGCCCGTCGCCCGCATGACGGCGACGACGCGAGAGATCGCCGACACCCGCGACCCCGACCGCCGCGTGCCCGTGCCCGCCGCCGACGACGAGGTCGCCGAGCTCGCCCAGACGCTCAACGAGATGCTCTCCGCCCTGGCCGGCTCCCGTGAGGAGACCGAGTCGATGCTGGCCCGCCAGCGCCAGTTCGTGGCCGACGCCTCCCACGAGCTGCGCACGCCGCTGACCAGCGTGCTGGCCAATCTCGAGCTCCTGGCCGAGGAGCTCTCCGGGGACCAGGCCGAGGCCGCGCACAGCGCGCTTCGCTCCTCGCGGCGCATGCGGCGCCTGGTGGCCGACCTGCTGCTGCTCGCCCGCGCTGATGTCGGCCGCGAGAGTCCACGGGCGCCGACCGATCTCGCCGACGTGGCCGTTGAGGCCGTGGCCGAGCTCGGGCCGGTCTCCACCCAGCACGACATCACCGTCGACGCGACCGAGGCGGTGGTCGAGGGCGCACGCGACGATCTGCACCGGATGGCGCTCAACCTGCTGGAGAACGCCATCCGCCACACACCCCCGGGCACGCACGTCCATGCCTCGGTGCGCAACGGCGACGGGGCCGTCCGGCTCGTGGTGACAGACGACGGTCCGGGCATCCCGCCCGCGATGCGAGAGCGGATCTTCGAGCGCTTCGTCCGCGGCTCGGGTGACCGCGGCGGCTCCTCCGGGCTCGGGCTGGCCATCGTCAGGGCGGTGGCCACCGCGCACGGCGGGACCGTCCACCTCGAGACCCCGGAGGAGGGCGGCACGCGGTTCGTCGTCGAGCTTCCGGCGGCCCCGTCGGTGCAACCGGCCGTGGTCTGACTGATCCGGGCGCGGCGAGGTCGCGTAGGACTTCAACGATGCCGACGTCCGCCGTCCATCTTCCGGCCCGGCCCGTCCTCGCCTATGACCGCCAGGGGTCGGGACCGCCGGTCGTGCTGTTGCACCCGCTCGGCGCGGACCGTTGCGTGTGGGAACCCGTCCTCGGCGCGCTGGCCGCCGAGCACGACGTGGTCGCGCTCGACCTCCCCGGGTTCGGTGGCTCCGCGCCCCTCCCGGGGCTGGCGACCCCCGCCGCGCTCGCCGACGCCGTGGCCGGCCTCCTCGGCACGCTGGACATCGACGGCGCCCATGTCGTCGGCAACTCGCTCGGGGGCTGGGTGGCACTCGAGCTCGCCCTGCACGGTCATGCCTCGGCGGTCACCGCGATCGCTCCCGCGGGCCTGTGGCCGCAGCCCCTGGCCCCGAAGCGGGGCACCGGACGCTGGTTGGCAAGCCTCGCGCTTCCGCTGCTCCCCCACCTCGCCCGGAGCCGGCGCGGGCGCCGACTGCTGCTCGCCGCCTCCGTCGCTCACCCCGAGCGCGTCCCGCCTCCCGCCGCCGAGCGCCTCGTGCGCTCCTACGCCACGGCTCCGGGCCTGAAGGCCGCCAACGAGCAGATGCGAGCATCGCGGTTCAAGCGGCTCGACCGCATCGCAGTGCCCGTGACGCTCGCCTGGCCCGATCGCGACCGGCTGGTCTCGCGTCCCCGCAAGCTGCCGGCGAGCGTCCGCAACGTCACGCTGCGCGATTGCGGGCACATCCCGATGTGGGACGACCCCGGCCAGGTCGCCGATCTCATCCTCGGGTGGTCCGGGGCCCCGGTCGTCGAATAGCTCCGAGCCGCTACACCTCGACGACGACCGGCAGCACCATAGGTCGGCGGCGCAGCTTGTCGTAGACGAGCGCGGCGAGGTCGTCGTGCAGCATCTTCTGAATGAGGTCGATCTCGCGCACCTCCTCGTCAGCGGCCCTGTCGAGCGAGCGCTCGACGGTGGCGCGAATCTGATCGAGGAGCTTCTTGGCGTCGTCCGGATAGGGCACGCCCCGGAAGATCACCTCCGGGTCGGCGACGCTCGAGCCGTCCTGCTCGGAGACCGTCGCCACCACGACGAAGATGCCGTCGGAGGACAGCATGCGGCGGTCGCGCAGGGCGACGTCGGTGACGTCGCCGATCTCCACGCCGTCGACGAAGATCATGCCCGCCTGCTCCTTGGCCCCCCAGCGCGCGCCCTTCTCGTCGATCTCCAGCGACTGGCCGTTCTCGCCGCGGAAGATGTTGTCGGCCTCCACGCCCACCGACTCGGCCAGCTGACCGTGCAGCCTGATGCGCTTGAAGTCGCCGTGAAACGGCATGACGTAGCGCGGCTTGACGAGGTTGAGCATCAGCTTCATCTCCTCGGCGTGGCCGTGCCCGGAAGCGTGGATCTGGGCGTCACGCGTGGTGATGACGTTACAGCCGATGTGGAACAGGCGGTCGATCGTCTCGTTGACCGCGCGCTCGTTGCCGGGGATCGGCGTGGCGCTGAAGACCACCGTGTCGCCGTCGTGCAGCTCGACCTGGCGGTGGTCGTTGTGGGCCATGCGCCGCAGGGCTGACATGGGCTCTCCCTGCGACCCCGTCGACATGATGACGAGCTTGTCGTCGGGGAAGTCGGAGATCTCGCGGGGCTGGACCAGCATGCCGTCGGGGACGTCGATGTGGCCCAGCGTGCCGCCGATGTTGACGTTCTTGCGCATGGAGCGCCCGACGAGCGCGACCCGGCGATCCAGCGCCGCGGCGGCGTCGACGACCTGCTGGACGCGGTGGATGTTCGAGGCGAAGCTCGTCACGATGATCCGCCCCTCGCAGCGCGAGAAGACCTCCTCGAGCTTGGGCCCGACCACGCGCTCGCTCGACGAGTAGCCCGGCCGGTCGACGTTGGTCGAGTCGCCGCACAGCAGCAGGATGCCCTCGCGCCCGAGCTCCGCCAGCCTTCCGATGTCGGCCGGAACGCCGCCCACCGGCGTCTGGTCGAACTTGTAGTCACCCGTGACCAGGACGATGCCGAGATCGGTGTGGATCGCCACCGCGTTGGCGTCGGGGATCGAGTGCGTCATGTGGATCAGCTCGAGGTCGAACGGCCCCAGCCGCAGCTCGTCGCCGGGCTCGACGTCGGTGACCGGGACCTGCTTGAGGCGGTGCTCGTCGAGCTTGGAGCGAGCCATCGCCATCGTCAGCCTGCCGCCGTAGAGCGGGATGTTCGCCCCCAGCTCACGCTGCAGGAACGGCAGGCAGCCGAGGTGGTCCTCGTGTCCGTGGGTGACGACGATGCCTTCGATGTCCTCGATGCGGCTGCGCAGGTAGGTGAAGTCGGGCAGGACAAGGTCGATGCCCATCATCTCCGGGGTCGGGAAGCGCAGGCCGACGTCGACGATCAGGATGCGGTCGTCGATCTCGACCACCGTCATGTTCTTGCCGATCTCCCCGAGGCCGCCCAACGGCAGGATGCGCAGCGAGCTCATGCGGGGACCAGGACCCCGTGGCGGCCGAGCGCCTGGCGCACGCGCTCCGTGCGCTCCTCGTCGGCCTCGAGCAGGGGAAGCCGTAGGCGGCCCGAGCACAGGCCGAGCAGCTCGCAGGCCTTCTTGATCGGAATCGGGTTGTGCCAGCCCGTCGCCTCGTAGACGTCATGGAGCCCGGCGTCGATCTCCTCACGGCGTTCGGGCTCGTCGACCATACGGCGCATCTCGTCGCCGACGACCTGGCTGGCGACGAGGATGCCCCCCGCGCCGCCGAGGTCGAGCACGCGGGCGAAGGTAGTGTCGTTGCCGGCGTAGAGATCGAGGCCGTCGATGAGCTCGAGCGCGTCGTCGTTGGCCTGCTTGACCCCGCAGATGTTCTCGATCTCGCCGAGCCGGGCCAGGAGGTCGTTGGGGATGTCGAGGGCCGCGCGCGTCGGGATGTTGTAGAGCAGGACCGGCTTGTCGGTCGCTCGCGACACCTCCGTGTAGTGCGCGAGGAGCCCGCGTGGCTCCGGCCGGTTGTAGTAGGGCGTGACGCTGAGGATGCCGTCGACGCCGAGGGCGGTCGCCGCCGCGGTCATCTCCGTCGCGTGCCGCGTGTCGTTGGACCCCGTGCCCGCCACCACCGTCTTGCCCGCGGGAACCTCCTGGACGGTCAGCTCGACGAGCCTGAGGTGCTCCTCGTCGGTCAGCGTGGATGCCTCGCCGGTGCTCCCGGCGACCACCACGCCGTCGGATCCGTGCTCGCAGACGTGGTGCAGGACTCGGACGTAGGCCTCCTCGTCGACGGACCCGTCGTCGGCGAACGGGGTGATGATGGCAGTGAGCATCGTGCCGAGAGCGGCCATGGATCGGCCAGTATCGCAGGGGACGCATCCGTCGGCCCCCCGGACTAGCTTCGTCTGGTGGTGGAGCACCTTCGAGCCGAGGTCATGGCGATTCGCTGGAGCGGCGAGGACTTCGCCGTGCTGGCCGCGGTCACCGACGACGGGGAGGAGATCACCCTGACGGGCCCCCTCGCGCACGTCCACGAGAACGAGATGCTCGACGTGGGCGGCGTGTGGCGCGATCACCCCAAGCACGGGCGACAGTTCACCGTCGAGCGCGTGCGCACGCTGGCTCCCACCTCCGAGGACGCGCTCCTGGCCTACCTCGCATCGGTCAAGCACGTGGGCCCGTCGGGCGCGGCCTGGCTGCTCGCGCGCCACGGCGCGTCGGTGCTCGAGGCCATCGATCGTGACCCGGGCGGGCGGCTCGGCGAGGTGCCGGGAATCGGCCGGCGGCGGCTGCCCCACGCGGTGCGATCGTGGGAGCACCGCGGCGGCGAGCGCGCGATCCGGCTGTTCCTCGACGAGCACGGGGTGCCGGCGGCGGCCGCGTCGCGGCTGATCCGCGCGCTGGGGCCCGGCGCCGTCGAGCGGCTGCGCTCCGACCCGTACGCCGCGATGGAGGTCGAGGGCATCGGGTTCGCCACGGCCGATGTGCTCGCGCGGGCGCTCGGGGTGTCGGCCGACGACCCCGCACGCCTCGACGCGGGGATCGTCCATGCGCTGCGCGACGCCTCCGACGACGGCCACTGCCACCTGCCGCGCGGGGTGCTCGAGCGGCGCGCCGCGCGGTTGCTGGACGCCGATGTCTCCGACCGCATCGGCCGGCTCGGCACCTCCGGACGGCTGATCGTCGACGCCGAGGAGCGCGTCATCGATCCCCTCCTCGATGCGCTGGAGCGGCGGCTGGCCCGGCGCGTGAGCGAGCTCCTCGAGGCCGAGCCCTGCCTACCGGCCGTCCACGAGCGCAAGCAGGACGATCTCAGTGCCGAGCAGTGGCGGGCCGTGGCGCAGGCGGTCGGGCATCGGCTCTCGATCCTGACCGGCGGCCCGGGCACGGGAAAGACGTTCGCGATGCGCGCGCTCGTCGATGTCGTACGGGGCGCCGGACGGCGTGTTCGCCTCTGCGCCCCGACGGGTAAGGCGGCCCGGCGCCTGGCCGACAGCGCGGGTCACGAGGCGACCACCATCCACCGCCTGCTCGAATGGTCCGGCGAGGAGGGAGGGTTCACGCGCGACGAATCCGATCCGATCCCCGGCGCCGACCTGCTGGTGGTCGACGAGGCGTCGATGCTGGCGCTGAGGCTCGCCGACGCGCTCTTCCGCGCGGTGGGCCCGCGCACCCACGTCCTCCTGGTCGGCGACGCGGACCAGCTGCCGCCGATCGGCCCCGGGCGCGTGCTCGACGACCTGCTCGCCAGCCAGGCCGTGCCGGCCGTGCGCCTGACCGAGATCTTCCGCCAGGCACGGCGCTCGCTGATCGTGCGCGCCGCGCATGCCATCAACCACGGGGAGCCACCGCCCACGACACCGGCGCAGGATGCCGTGCGCGACTTCTTCCTCGTATCCCGCGAAGCACCACAGGCGCTCTTCGCCGAGGCGGTCTCCCTGGCCTCCGAGCGGCTGCCCTCGCATTACGGCCTCGACCCGGCGCGCGACATACAGACGCTCTCCCCCATGCACCGCGGTCCGGCCGGCATCGACGCCCTCAACACCGAGCTGCGCGCTCGCCTGAACCCGCGCGGCGAGCCGATCCCGGGAACGCCCCTGCGGGTCGGCGACCGTGTCGTGCAGACGGTCAACAACCACGAGCTCGAGCTCATGAACGGCGAGACCGGCGTTCTGGTCGCCTACGACCCGGCACGAAAACGGGCGATCCTGGAGACCGACGACGGGCGGCGGATCTCGCTGGCCGCCGACCCGCTCGGCACGATCCGCCCCGCCTACTGCATGTCGATCCACAAGGCGCAGGGCTCCAGCGCGCCCGCGGTGATCGTGGTGCTCGACCCGAGCCACCACGTCATGCTGACCCGCAACCTGCTCTACACCGCCGTCACGCGCGCGGAGAGGGTGTGTGTGCTGGTCGCCCACCCGGGGGCCCTGGCCACGGCGTTGCGGGCGGCGCAGGGCCGGGCTCGCCACACGCGGCTGGCGGAGATGGTGGGCGCGCCGCGTGCGTCCGGGCAGCGGCCCGGTTGACCGCCGTGGTTGCGTCGATCCTGAGTGGACCTGCGAAACTCCTGCAATCGCCGGGAGTCTCAGACCACGGATGCTCCTCCCCGCCCGCATCGTGCTCCCCGCCCGCATCGTGCTCCCCGCCGGCATCGCCCTCCCCGCCCGCGTCGCGCTCGTCGTCATCGCCGGGCTGCTCATCGGCGACAAGGCGGTGGCGAGGCCGGCGCCGGCTCCCCGGCTGATCGAGCTGCGGTGCGTGCCATTCCATGCCCCGCGGTGTCATGGGGGTCCCGCCGTGCCCGTCGGCCGTCAGGTGATCCTGCGCGGCCGCGCGCTGACCAGCGGAATGCGCGTCACGTTCAGATGGAGCGCCGGTGGCGTGACCACGGCGTTGCAGCGCACGCGACTGGGCTACGTCGCCCGGGTCCCTGCCTCCGCGCCGGTCGGAGACGTTCTCGTCTCGGTCCGCGACCGGTCCGGCCGCCGGTCGCGGGCCCGCACGCTGCGGGTTCTGCCGATGCGGCGGGCGACCGCGCCACCCACCACGGTCTCGGCCTCAACGCTGCCCGAGCCCTTCCGCGGCAGCGGCATGTGGATCTGGGAGCTGGCGCGCAGTGACGGCGGCGATCCGGCTGCCATCGCGGCGCGGGCGCGAGACACCGGGATGTCGACGGTCTTCGTCAAGAGCGCGGACGGACCCCGCGTGTGGTCGCAGTTCAGCCCGAGCCTGGTCTCGGCGCTGCACGCGCAGGGACTGCGGGTGTGCGCCTGGCAGTACCTCTACGGCACCTATCCGATCGCCGAGGCCCGGGCGGCGGCCAGCGCCGCGGCGGCGGGAGCGGACTGTCTCGTGCTCGATCCCGAGAGCGAGTATCAGGGCCGGTATGCCTCCGCGCAGCGTTACATGTCCGAGTTGCGAGCCGTGGTGGGCGACTCGTTCACGGTGGGCCTCGCGTCCTTCCCCTACGTCGACTACCACCCCGGCCTGCCCTACTCGGTGTTCCTGGGCCCCGGTGGCGCGCAGGTCGACGTCCCGCAGGTCTACTGGCGCGCGATCGGTGGCGGCGTGGCGACGGTCAGCGCCCACACCTACGTGCACAACCGGATCTACGGGGTGCCGATCGCGCCACTCGGCCAGGCCTACGGCTCGCCGCCCGCGGCGGAGGTCACGCGTTTTCGCGAGCTGTGGGCCGCCTACGGCTCGGGCGGGATCTCGTGGTGGAGCTGGCAGGCGACGACCTCGGCAACATGGCCACTCCTCGGCCCGCCGCTCGCGAGCTCGACCCTCACTCCGGATCCGGGTTGGCCGGCCCTGGCCCTCAAGGCGCGGGGAGACGAGGTCCTCTGGCTCCAGGAACACCTCGCCTCGGCCGACCCGACGCTCGATGTCGACGGCGTCTTCGGCACCCACACGGATGCGGCACTGCGAGCGTTGCAGACCCAGAACGGCCTCCCGGCGACGGGCAGCACCGACGCGGCCACCTGGCAGGCCGTGCTGGCCCAGCCAGCGCGAGCCGTCGACTGGACCGCCCGGGCCCGCTCCGGCCCCCGCGCGGTGATGGCCGGCCTGCCCAGCCGTGACGAGCTCGGCCGGGGCCGCTACGCGCCGAGCAACCGCGAACGTACGGTTGACCCACCCCTGGGTGGGTGAAGTGGACGTTCTCGCCGCCGGGCCGGCTCGCCCTCAGCCGAACAGCAGGTGCTCGAGCCCGACCACGGGCGAGCGATCCAGCGCGCCCACGCGGCGGCAGGCCAGCAGCACGCCCGCCATGAACGACTGGCGGTCCAGGGAGTCGTGGCGGATCGTCAGCGTCTCGCCGATCCCGCCCAGGATGACCTCCTGGTGGGCGACGAGCCCCGGCAGCCGGACGGAGTGGATCGGGACCTCGCCCTCCATGAGCGCAGCGGTGCGCTTGGCCGTGCCGCTCGGCGCGTCGAGCTTGCCGTCGTGGTGGAGCTCGACGATCTCCGCCCGGGTCAAGTGCCGGGAGGCCTCGGCGGCAAAGCGCATCATCAGCACGGCGCCGATGGCGAAGTTGGGAGCGAAGAAGACGTTGGCGCCCGCCAACCCCTCGACAGCGGACAGGTCCCAGCCCGAAGAGCCGACGACCGCGTGCACCCCGGCCTGCACCGCCGCGCAGACGGTGGGCACGACCGCGTCCGGGGTGGTGAACACGACGAGCACGTCGGCATCGCCGAGCACCTCCGAGACCTCGGTGTGAAGGGCCGGGTCGGCGCGACCGGTGAGCACGAGATCATCCGCGGCCTCGACGGCGCCACACACCGTCTCCCCCATCCGCCCGGCGGCACCCGCCACCGCGATCCGCGTTCTCACGCGGCGACCGCCAGCGGCTCGAGCGCCGCGCGGAAGCTCTCCTCGTCGGGCCCGATCCCCGCCACGCTGAGCCGATCCGGCGCATACAGCTCGCCGGCCAGCTCCCCGAGGTCCGCGAGCGTCACCGCCTCGATGCGCTCGACCACCTCGTCGAGCGTCAGTAGCGCCATTCCCGCCAGCACGCTCGAGCCCAGCCGGTTCATCCGCGCCGCGGTCGACTCGAGCGCGAGCACCAAGCGGCCCTTGACGTTCTCCTTCGAGCGATGCAGCTCCTCTGCGGTCGCCGGGCTCGTCCGCAGACGATCGAGCTCGCCGCTGACCACCTGCAGCGCCTCGGCGACGTTGTCGGGGCGCGTGCCGAGATACAGGCCGACCTGGCCGGCTCCGGCGTACAGCGACTGAAACGAATAGACGGCATAGGCCAGCCCCCGTCGCTCGCGCACCTCCTGGAACAGCCGCGAGGACGACGTGCCCCCGAAGATGTTGTCGAGCACCCGCAGCGCGAAGCGCCGGTCGTCGTCACGAGCGATGCCCGGAGCACCGAGCGTGACATGGACCTGCTCGGTCGGCTTGGCCACGAACACCGTGCGCTGGGCGAGGCCGGTGGGCGGCGCGGGCCCGGCCGGAGCCGTCAGGCCCGCCCGCTCCGCCTCGGCACGAACCACCATCTCGACGAGGAGGTCGTGGTCGATGTTGCCGGCTGCGGCGATGACGACGTTGCCGGGGACGTATCGCGCGGCGTGAAACGCTGTCAGCCGGTCGGCGGGCACATCGCCCACCACCTCCGCGCGGCCGATGATCGGTCGGCCCAGCGGGTGATCGCCGAACACCGCCGCGCCCAGGACGTCGAAGACCTTGTCCTGCGGGTCGTCCTCGTACATCGCGATCTCCTCGAGGACGATCTGACGCTCGTTGTCGAGATCGTCGCTCGCGAAGCTCGGCCGCCAGATCATGTCGGCCATGACGTCGAACGCCTCGGGGAGGTGCTCGTCGATGACCCGCGTGTAGACCGAGGTGGTCTCCTTGCCGGTGCCGGCGTTGAGCTCGGCGCCCATGCCGTCGAAGAGCTGGTCGATCTCCAGTGATCCGAAACGAGCGGTGCCGCGGAAGAGCATGTGCTCGACCAGATGCGACAGGCCCGCCTCCTCCGGCGACTCGCCGACCGAACCGGTCCCGATCCAGAACCCGAGCGCCACGGATCGCAACGAGTCCATGTGCTCGGAGACGACCCGGACGCCGGAGTCCAGTTCGGTCAGCCGGTGCTCCTGGTGCACCGCGCTAGTCGCGGCCGCCGCCGTGGCGAGGCCGACCGGAGCCGCGGGGGCCGCCCGAGCCTTCGGGCGCCCGGCCCTCGCGGTCACGCCGCGGTCCACGATCGCCGCCGTTGCGCCGCGGGCCACGGTCACCTCCGCCGCCTCCGCCGCCCACCGCCACCAGCTCCTCGACCGACTTGCCGGCGATCTCGGGGTCTCCGGCCAGACGCAGGCCGATGCGACCGCGCTCGCGGTCGACCTCGACCACGCGGACGCTGATCTCGTCGCCCTTGGAGAGCACGTCGTCGACGTTCTCGACCCGCTCTCCCGGCTTGACGTTGGAGACGTGCAGCAGCCCGTCGGTGCCCTTGGACAGCTCGATGAACGCGCCGAACGTGGTGGTCTTGACCACCTTGGCGGTCGGGAACTCGTCGCCGACCTCGACGTCCTTGAGCATCTGGTTGATGCGTTCGGCCAGAGCCTCGCCCAG
>JBBPZE010000023.1:0-6314 GCA_038199185.1 Solirubrobacterales bacterium | reverse complement strand
TTCCTCGCGACATAGCGTGAAGAGCTCTTCGAACTGATCGACCGCGATCGCCAGACCGCCGGCGCCCGCCTGACGGGTCGCGCGCTCCAGCCCGTCGGGATCGGCGCGCAGATCGTCCGCCGGCACGCGTACGGCGCCGCCAGTCGCAAAGGCAACAGCGCTGGCGAGCGCGTCGAGGGGATGCGCACCTCGGCCAGCCGTTTGAGGACTCGGTCGACCTGCGCCTCGCGACCGAAGAACAGCGCGGCGTCGGCGGACTCGAACGCACGCAGCCCCTTATACGGGCAGGCGGCCTCGCCGAGGTGCTCCGCGAGCGTCCCGTCGCGCGGGCACTCCAGGCGTTCGACCCGCGCGCGCTCGCGCTGGGCGCCCAGCACACCCCGCGACAGGCCGAAGTACTCCTCGTACTGCTCGATGACCTCGACCGGTGCCAGCCGCCGACCGCGCTCATACTCGACGATGCCGCTGTGCGCGCGATGCAGCTCCTCGGCCAGCCCGCGGACCGACAGCCCAGCCCGCACGCGCAGCCGGCGCAGCTCGGCTCCCAGGCGCGCCTCCGGCGTCTCACCGGCCGTATCGGCGTTGTCAGGATCGTCCATCGCGCCAGCCCTACCCCAGTCGTCAGTGCCGTGCTCGACGTCTGGTCGACGTCTGGTCGACGCGAGCCCGACCGCTCCCACGCTAGCCCAAAGTCAGGCTCGACAGCGGTCAACCGGGCCGCACGACCTCGAACAAGGGGGAATCATGAGGACCATCGTCAGAGGCGTGGGCCGCACGCTGAGCAGGCGCGCGTCGCTCGCGATGCTCGCCACGATCGCGCTGGGGGCCTCAGCCGTCGCCCCGGCCGCCAGCGAAGCAAGATGGCTCGGGAGGAATCTCATCCACAGCGCGTCCTGGACGCACAGGCCAGCTGGATGGACCCTCATGGTGAGCCCCACCCGGTGGGCCCGAGGGTGGGCTGGGAACGGCTACCTCAGCTACCGCGTCGGAGCCGCCGGCTGGAAGGAGCTCTACCGCAAGTACCGCTCCCGCGGGCTCAACACGAACCTCGGCGGCATGAGAGATCAGTTCATCTGCCACCAGCAGATCGGGGCGTTCAGGAAGACCTGGAACCTGGACGAATGGCGACCCGACGTCAGCTACGCCCAAACCATCCGGGACCTGTGCAACCCAAGCCCCGCGACCAATCCGAGCGGTAGGGGCGACAACCTGGGGCTTGTTCAGCCCGCTGGCGCCCGGGCCAGCACGCTGTTTGGATCCAGCATCGATCGAGAGCCGGCGACCGAGCCTTGGCCCGCCGCGATAGCCCGCCACGACGGCATGTTCGGCCCCTTGAAGGTGATCCGGGTCTTCTTCCCTGGTCCGCCCAGGCCATGGACGGCTCCGGAGCTCGGTCACGGGCGTCCCGTCGTGGTGTCGTTCAAGCTTCCGCCCCGGGAGGTGCTCGCTGGCCGATACGACGCGGCGATGCGGGCGTGGTTCGCCGCAGCACCCCGCAACCGTCCGGTGTGGTGGGTCTACTGGCACGAGCCGGAGGACGACATCAGCGCGGGACGGTTTACGGCCGCGGATTACCGCGCGGCGTTCGCTCGCCTCGACGCGCTGGCAGAGCGAGCATCGAACCGGATGCTGCGGACTACCCAGGTGCTCATGGATTGGACGCTGAACCCTCGCTCGGGTCGCGATTGGAGGACCTACTACCCCGGCGCCAGGGTGATCGACGTGCAGGCATGGGACCAATACCACTACGCCAACGCGACAACCTGTGCCTACCAATCTATGAGCTCGCGCGAGACGCGTCGCGGGGCCTACCGCCTGACCCGCGCAGAGGGAAACGACTTCGGGATCGCCGAGATCGGCTCGGACAGCTGCATCGCGCAGCGACCGGCTTGGCTACGGGACATCGGCGCCTGGTCGCGGACTCGCGCCGTATTCGTGACTTACTTCAACTCGACCGTTGGCGGCGACTTCCGACTCAGCGATCGTGAGAGCCAGGAGGCGTGGAGATCAGTCGTCACCGGAACGACTCTGCCGCCGCCGCCGGTCACGGACACCACTCCCCCCGCGTTCCTGTGGGGGCCGTCGATAGCGCCGCGGGCCTTCCTCGCGCGCCGTGGCGCGCAGCTGCGCTTCACGCTCTCAGAGGCCGGCCGGGTCACGGTCGACATCAGGCGGCGGGTCACTGGCCGGACGCGTGGAAGACGATGCGTCGGCTCGTCGCGATCGCGCGGGTCGCGGCCCTGCGTGCGTTACCCGCTGCTCGCGAGGATCTCCCGAGCTGCCTTCCAAGGATCCAACCTGATCACGATCCCGGGCCGCGTCGGCGGCCGCCGGCTGCGCCCTGATCTCTACCGGGCAACGGTGGCCGCCACTGACCGCAGCTCCAACGTCGGCAGGCCGGCGAGAGTCTGGTTCCGGGTCCTGGGCCGGAGGGTCCACTGGTCCGCTCCCCCCGTCTCGTCGTGAGCCGCGCCCACGACCTTGGACTCGGGTGACCCGCGCTGGCGCAGGTAGACGGCGAGGATCGCCATCGAGCCGACGGCGAGGAACTCCGACTGCCAGTTCTGCAGCGTTCGGCTCCAGAAGTCCGCGGACCCGACGTAGTGGACGAACGAGAGAGGCAGCTGCTGATGGTCGAGCTGGTCGGCGTTGTAGGAGATGTGGCCGGCGACCGACTGGGCGAGCCATGACCCGAGCCAGATCGTGGTCATGATCGCGAGCAGTGAGTTCGAGTAGACGAGGGTGCGCAGACCCCCGACCCGAGCCCACTTCGGTGAGCTTGCCTCGGCGTGCCCACCGAGCTTCTGCTCTTCGTCGGACTCGCGGCCGCTCCTCCCCGGGCGCTTCGACTCCGAGGAGCCGCGCTGGATGAGCCAGATCGTCCCGAGGATGTAGAGGGAGAACTGAAGGTACTCGGACTGCCAGTTCTCCGCCACGTCGGCGGCGAAGGACGACGAGGTGACGTAGTGGCCCAGCGAGACCGGGTCGTCGTGGTGGGCGATCTGCTGATCGTTGTAATCCGCGTGGCCGGCGACCGCCTGGCCGAGCAGGGCAAGCAGGAAGATCAGGCCGAACCCGAGGCTCAGCGAGTTGTCACGGAGGAACCGGCGCACGGCTAGCGCGCCAGGATCCCGAGGACGACGAAGTAGATGAGCCCGAGGAAGATGAAGACGAGGTAGGAGACGAAGACCGCCTTCACGCTTGCACCTCGCAGTCCTCGGGCGCGCTGGGAGCCTGCGGCTGACAGCCCGCGGCGTCGACCCGCCAGCCCTGCTTCGTGTCCGAGAGGAAGGCGGTGTCGCCGCCGGTGAAGGAGACGGTCGCCGAGTCCCCGTAGACCCGGACGCTCTGCACCGTCGTGCCCTTGACCTGGAGGTCCCTCACGGCCTTCTCGCACGGGCGCTTGGCGTTCATCGCCACCTCCTGGGCGGCGTCGGAGCTCAGCTGCGCGCACGCCATGGGAGCGGGGCATGACCACCGCCCTCGAGCGCGAGCTGCGCGACGTCGGCGCCGACCTCGCGGCCGCGTTCCCCTCCCCCGCCCGTCACCAGCTGCGCACGGGTGCGCCACGGCTCGTCGTCGGCCAAAGTAGTCACCTCACTCGTATGGTGACTACATGAGGGAGATCGCCGTCCGGGAGCTCAAGGCGTCGCTGAGCGAGGTCCTGCGCGCGGTGGGCGACGGCGAGCACATCCCGGTGACGGTCCGGGGAACGGCCGTCGCGGACCTCGTGCCCGTCGACCGGGCGCGCGCGGCGCCGACGAGCTGCGCGCGCTAGTCACGGCGGGGCGCATCGCCCTGCCGTCCCGATCGCTGCCCGAGCGCGCGCCGCGGCTCACCTCCGCGGACCGGTCCGCCTCGTCGATCGTCCTCGCCGACCGCGCCACGGAGCGCTGATCCTCTACCTCGACCCGAGAGGCGCGACCTGACGTTCGCGAGCTACGACCGCCGCCTGCACGCCGCGGCACGTGAGAGCGGACTCGACGTCCACCCGGCGACGCCGATCTGACGCGCGGCAGGCGACGCGCCCTCCCTGCTCTACGCCTTCGCCTTGCGCACCAGCCACTGGTATCGCTGCGCTCCCGCGAAGGCCGCCTCCCCCGCGAGCTGGCCGATGGCGATCGACAACGTCGGGTAGACGTGGGTGAGGCTCGCGAGGTCGGCGAGCTTCATCTCCTGGCGGATCGCGAGCGCGAGCTCGTGAATCATCTCGCCGGCGCCCGGCGCGAGGATGTGGGCGCCGACGACCCGCTTCTTCGCGGTGACGATCAGGACCGTGCCCTCCGTCGCGCTCTCGGTCCGGGCCCGGTCGGAGTGCGTGAGCTCCTGGCGCCAGACCTCGACGTCATCTGCGCCGTGGCGCTCCTCGGCCTCGGCACGGGTCGTTCCGGCGTGCGCTAGCTCCGGGTCGGTGAAGGTGCACCACGGGACCAGGTCGGTGCCCTTCGTCTTGCCGGGGAAGAGCATGTTGCGCACCGCGCGGACGCCCTCGACGCCCGCCGAGTGCGTGAAGAGGTAGCGCCCGGCGAGGTCGCCGACGGCGTAGATCGAGCGCACGCTCGTCCGCATGAAGTCGTCGGTCTTGACCCCGTGCGGCCCGACCGCGACGTCCACCTCCTCGAGGCAGAGGCCCTCGATGTTGGGCCGCCGTCCGGCGCCCACGAGGATCTCCTCGGCCGCCCACGTGCGCGCCTCGCCGTCCTCGGTCCCGTGCACGACCTTCCGTCCGGCCTCTACGGTCACCCGCTCGGCGTTGACCTTCAGGCGCAGGTCGACGCCCTCGGCGCGCAGCTTCTCCGTGAGCCGGCCGACGAGCTCGGGCTCGTCGCGGGGCAGGATCCCGGGTCCGCGCTGGAGGACCGTCGTGCCGACCCCGAGCCGGGCGAAGGCCTGGGCCAGCTCGACGGCGATCGGGCCGCCGCCGATGAGGACGAGCGTCGCGGGGGCGCGCTCGAGCTCGAAGACCGTCTCGCTCGTGAGGTAGCCCGCCGCCGACAGGCCCTCGATGGGCGGCTCGACGGGCCGACTCCCCGTGCACAGCAGGATGTGACGTGCCTCGAGGCGCCGGGCGTCGACCTCGACGGCGTGGGGGCCGACGATCCGCGCCGCGCCGAAGATCACCTCGACTCCCTGCGCCTCGTAGCGTGCCGCGTTGTCGTCGGTGTCGGCGATCGACTGCTGGATCGCGCGGATCCGGTCCCACACCTTGACCGTGTCGATCTCGGGCTCCACCGGCGTGAGGCCGTAGGAGTCGGCGTGGCGCATGGTGTGCGCCGCCTTGGCCGAGGCGAGCAGCGCCTTGGAGGGGACGCAGCCGGTCCACAGGCAGTCGCCACCCACGCGCGAGCGCTCGACCACCGCGACGCGGATGCCGAGCGTGGCGGCGAAGTCGGCGGCGACCATCCCGCCCGAGCCCATCCCGACGATGACGAGGTCGTAGTCGCGGCTCACGGTCCTCCCTCCTGTCTCCGGCTCATGGATGCCGGCACCACGCCGCCGCTTCCTGCGCCGATGCCGGGCGGGCGGATCACCCGGCCCGGGACGAGGCTAATGGGTGGGCCGCAGACGACGCCGGTGGACCGAAGGCTCAGAGCAGCGCCGGGCTCGGCGGGTTGACCGTCTCGCTCTGGGCGAGCTCGGCGAGGCCGGCGCGCGTCCTGGGGCCGAGCAGCGGCCGGACGTCGTTCCCGTACGCCACGCCCGCGAAGACCGACGCGAGCGGCAGGAATGGGCTCACGGCGGTCTCGGTCAGGGCCCACTCGACCCAGGCGAGCGCCCGCGCGAGCTCGTCGGTGACGCCGTCGGCCACGTAGCTCTCCCACAGGACCTGCCCCAGATTCTGTAGGACCGGCTCGACTCCGAACACCTCTCCGAGCTCGCTCAGCGCCTCGAGCAGCGAGGCATGGACCTCCTCGGGCGCCCGCGCCTCGAGCGCCCGCGAGGTCATCGCCAGCTCGGGTCGATCATGTCCGCGTCCGCCTCCGCGGCCAGCCGCAGGGTCGCGGGCCCGGCGAGCCGTCGCCCGAGCCCTCCGTCGGCGAAGGCCTCGAGGAAGGAGACGGTGACGAGCTCCTCGAGCGCGGGATCACCGCTCGCGGCGATCCGCTCGACCCACGCGAAGGCACGGGGCCCGAGGTTCCCCGCCCCGGCCGGACCGCGGTCGGCCAGCGCGTCGGCGAGCTCCTCGAGCACGAGCGTGAGCGGGTAGTCCGGGCGAAACTCGGGGACGTCGGCCGCGAGCCGCCGCACGAGCACGGCCCCGAGCGGCGCGCTCACCGCCCGCCGGCGCCCGCGATCGCCCGGTTCAGGTCGCC
>JBBPZE010000022.1:0-8141 GCA_038199185.1 Solirubrobacterales bacterium | reverse complement strand
GCGTCGTGGCCTCGCGCACACCCGATCTGACCGAGGGCGACCACGTGACCGGGATGCTCGGCGTGCAGCGCTACGCGCTGACCGACGGCGCGGGCGTGACGAAGGTCGACACCGGGCTGGCCGGCCTTCCCACCTTCCTCGGCGCGCTGGGCATGCCCGGTATGACCGCCTACTTCGGCCTGCTCGAGGTCGGCAAGCCACAGGAGGGCGACACCGTGGTGGTCTCGGGCGCGGCAGGGGCGGTGGGCGGGCTGGTCGGCCAGATCGCCAAGATCAAGGGCGCCCGGGTGGTGGGTATCGCGGGCGGCGAGGCGAAATGCCGCCGCGTCGTCGACGAGCTCGGCTTCGACGCGTGCATCGACTACAAGGGCGGCGACGTCGGCGCCGGTCTGCGCGAGCATTGCCCCAAGGGCATGGACGTCTACTTCGACAACGTGGGCGGACCGATCCTCGACGCCTGCCTCGCGCGGCTCGCCCTCCACGCCCGCGTGGTGATCTGCGGTGCGATCTCGCAGTACAACAGCACGGAGCGGCCCGCCGGCCCGGCGAACTACATGTCGTTGCTGGTCAACCGCGCGAGCATGACGGGCATCATCGTCTTCGACTGGGCCGACCGCTATGCCGAGGGCGCCCGGCAGATGGCCCAGTGGCTTGGCGAGGGCAGGATCACGGCGCGGGAGGATGTCGTCGAGGGGTTCGAGGAGTTCCCCGAGACACTGCTCAAGCTCTTCTCGGGGGAGAACAACGGCAAGCTGGTGCTCAAGGTGTGAACCTTCTCGTCAGGTCCTCTGCCCGTTCGGGCACGAGGAGGACATCAGCCGGCAGGCCGTGAGGTCTCTCGCGCGCCCTCGCGCACGGCGGCGGCCAACTCGTCGAATGATCCGGCCTTGCGCACGAAGCAGTCTGCCTGGTCGCCCAGCGCGGTGGCGCCGCGCTCCAGGCCCGACAACGCGATGATCCAGGCCCCCGGGGCCACTCGGCGCAGCGCGCTGAGCAAGCCGCCCTGAGGACCCTCGAGGCTCGCGTCGAGCAGGATCACGTCCGGGAGATCCCGGGCGGCCAGGTCGAGCGCCAGCGCGGCCGTCCCCGCCTCGGCCACGATCTCGATCCCGGGTTGGGCGACCATCATCTCGCGTACCAGCCGCCGGTAGAGCTCGGAGTCGTCGCAGTGCAGGACTCGGATCGCCGGTGCCGTATCGTCGGAGTCGACCCGCCGGCCGACCCTGCGCGCGTCCACCGCGACCTCGGACCCGGCGCGCCGGGCGGTGACTCGATCGCGACCCGCGGCCTTGGCGTCGTCCATGGCGTCGTCGGCCTGCCGCATGGCATCGCGGGCGCTTGCCGTCTGGCCGTCGAGGTAGGCGATCCCGACGCTGGCCGTGCCTCCGATCTGATCGCCCTCCAACTCGATGCGGCAGGAATCTACCGTGTGCCGCAGCTCCTCGCCCAAGCCATGTCATCCGCCGATCCACGTTTCGACTGACCTGGCGACGTTTCGTGACACAGGCGACCCCGGGAGCGGTCGGGCCACAGTCAGCCCGACGCGACCGCACACACGATCACCCGCAGCCCGTGTTGTTCCCGCAGCTCGAGCACGTGTAGCACGAGCCCGTGCGCTGCATCATGCCTCCGCACTGCGAGCACGCCGGCCCGAGGTCGAGGCCGACCATCCGAGCCGGGAGGACCGGAGGCGTGTCGGTCATGGCCGCGGCCGCTGCGCGGGTGGTACCCGGCTGGGTGGTCACCTCGGCTGCCCCGTTGCCGTTGGGGGGGCTCGCCGTGTCGCCGTGCAGCGACGTCGCGGTCTGCTCGGCCATCTTCCGTGCCCGGACCTCGGCGGTCATGATCCCCAGGTCCTCCTGGGTGTCGGCGTCGAGGAACCGGCTGGCCAGCCAGCGCATGATGTAGTCGGGCATCGACTTGGCGAACGGGATCTCGGGGTTCTGGGTGATCCCCTCCGGCTCGAAGCGCATGTAGGCGAACTTCTGCACGAGCGTCTCGAGCGGCACGCCGTACTGCAGCGCGATCGAGATCGCCGTCGCGAACGAGTTCATCATGCCGCGGAGGGTCGAGCCCTCCTTGCCCACGTCGGTGATGAAGATCTCGCCGATCGTGCCGTCCTCGTACATGCCGGCCGTGATGTAGCCCTCGTGGCCCCCGATGTTGAACTTGTGGGTGATCGACTGACGCTCGCGCGGCATCCGGTGGCGAGCCGGGCCGGTCTCGGACTTGGCCCTGACCACCGCCTCCTCGACCGCCTTCTCGATCATCGCGTCGACCTCGTCCTGGCTCAGCACGCCCTCACTGGTGACGGCCGCCGGCCGGGCGTCCTGCGCGTCGGTGCGCAGCGCCTGCGCGGTCTTCGATCCGTCGCGGTAGATGGCCAGCGCCTTGATGCCCAGATGCCAGGCCTGCAGGTAGGCGTCGGCGATGTCCTCGACCGTCGACTCGCCGGGCATGTTGACCGTCTTGGAGATCGCGCCCGAGATGAACGGCTGGACCGCGCCCATCATCTTGATGTGGCCCATGTGCGAGATCGCGCGTTCCCCGACGGCGACGTCGAACACCGGCAGGTGATCGTCGGTCAGGCCGGGGGCGCCGACGATCGTGTTGTGCTCGGCGACATGGGCCTCGATCTGCTCGATCTGCGGCTCGTCGTAGCCCAGCGTGCGCAGCGCCATCGGGATCGTGCGGTTGGCGATCGTCATGTTCCCGCCGCCCACCAGCTCCTTGAACTTCACCAGCGAGAAGTCGGGCTCCACGCCGGTGGTGTCGCAATCCATCAGGAACGAGATCGTGTTGTGGCTGACGAAGCCGTTGGCGACGTAGGTCACGTTGTCGGGGACCGACAGGTCGAACGTGGGGTGGTCCTCGATCAGCTCGGTACCGGCGACCTCGTCGAAGAAGTAGCCGAGCAGCTGCTCGAGCTCCACGCTCGGCGTGCGGTCGAGCAGCGCGGTCGCCGAGCGGCGCGAGACGGTGCCGGTGCGGCTGAGCGACAGCAGCATCGTCTTGCGCAGGCCATCGTTCTCCGGCGCCAGCTCGTCGATCAGCTCGCGGCTGACCGGGATCTGGTCATGGCGCGCGGCCTGCGGGTGCTCTGCGTCGGCCAGCCCCTCGTTCTTGCGGGCCGAGACGAAGCCGATCTCCTCGACGAAGCGAGCGGCGCTCGTCGCGTTGAGCAGCCGCAGCCGATGCAGCTCGCTGCCCAGGCGGTTGCGTCCCGACTGGACGTCGTAAGTCGTTACGAAACCCAGGGTAAGCAGGAGGGTCTGGACGTCGCGGACGAACTCCTCCTTGCTCGAGCACCAGTAGACGTAGCCGTTGCTCGCGTTGCCGTCCGCCTCGAAGAGGCCACGGACGAAGGCGCCGTAGACCTCCCGGTCGTTGCTGTGGAGCACGGCGTCGGGCACGCGCGGCACCCATCCCTTGCCGCTGTGCCCGGCGAAGGGCGCCAGCTTGGCGAACCCGCAGGCCTCCCACCAGATCGTCAACGGGACGGAATGCAGGCCGACCTCGGTGTAGCCCTGGCATGCCCGGAGATGGGCCTCCAGGCCGAACAGCTCCCGGCCTAGCTCGACCAGTCGGTCGACCACATCGTCGTCACCGTCGGCCACGCACAGCCGCAGGCCCCTCGCGTGCAGCGACCCGTCGCCCATGAAGTAGCCGACCAGCTCGGCGAGCTCGGCGCTCATGAGCCGGGGAACCTTCGTCTGAGGGCCAGCGTTCCAGTGCAGGTCGCCCAGCGGGGGCAGCGCGACTTCCTGGGGCTCGCCGATCATCGAGTTGAGCATCATCGGGACGCGGTCGCCCTCACGGATCTCGGCCAGGCGCCGCCACGCCCAATCGCCCTCGGCGTCAACCACCTTGATGCGGTGGGTCGGCGTTCCCTGGATGCGGTAGCCGCGCCTGGTCCGCACCGTGACGACCTGCTCCGAACCGTTGACGTAGAACTTCGTCGCCCGGCGCGGCCCCTCGTCCGTGGCGACCTCCAGCTCGAGGTCCTGCCAGCGCGGTCCGTCCTGGTCGCCCAGCATGCCCAGGCGGACCAGGCCACGGCTGGTCGACACCAGCGATCCCGGGACCAGGCAACCCGTGGGCGCGAGGACACTGGCCTGCGCGTTGCGATAGCCGTAGGCGTCGCCGGCGGCCACCGCCTCGTCCCAGGCGGTGCGCGCGGCCTCCAGCAGCGGTGTGTCGGTCGTCGCCGCCTCGGGGATCGCGTAGGACGCGTCGCGGTGCATCCGCATCACGCCGTTGTGCGCGTCGCGGTTCTCGGCGTACTTCTCGTAGGGACCGACGGCCGAGGCGACGCGGGCCGACTCGCGATAGGCGCGGCCGGTCATGAGCGACGTGATCGCCGCGGCGGTCGCCCGGGCCTGGTCTGAGTCATACGGCATGCCGTTGGACATCAGGAACGCGCCGAGGTTGGCGTAGCCCAGTCCCAGCTGGCGGAACGCCCGGGCGTTCTTGCCGATCTCCTCGGTCGGGTAGCTCGACGGCCCGACGACGATCTCCTGCGCGAGGAAGACGATGTCGACGGCGTGCTGGAAGGACTCGACGTCGAACGAACCGTCCTCGCGGCGGAACTTCATGAGGTTCAGCGAGGCGAGGTTGCAGGCGCTGTCGTCGACGTGCATGTACTCGCTGTTGTGGACGACCACGCCGCGCCCGTCATCGCCGGCGGCCACCACGAAGTTGTGATGGTGCTCGACCTCCATGTCGAACACCGGCACCGGTTCGGCCAGGTCGTAGGTCACGGTCGAGGCCACGTCCACCGTCGTGATGGCCCGAACCGCGAGCGGGCCCTCGGCTTCGGACCCGTCGAAAGTTCCCTGCAGCGTCGTACCGCGACGGAGATCCTGTGCGGGGGCCCACGTGCCGGCCGCAGTCAGGAAACGGTGCTCGGGAGTGCACCGGACGAGGGTTCCGTCGGCGAGCGTGACGTCCGTGAGCCGGGTGGCCATGCCGGCGATCCAGACCCTGGCGACGGCCGCGGTCGTGCGTTCGGCGGACTCGACGCTGAAGGCCTCGACGTCAGGCAGGGCCCCCCCCTGCGCCGACTGATCCATGAGCTGATCGAACGTCCAGTCACCGAGCGTCGTCCTAACCGCCGTATCGCCGGTGAAGCAGCACGGATTCGATGCGTTGATCCGTCCGCTGTTGGGCGACGTGTGCCACTGGTTGATGACGGTGTCGTACTGGACGCCCGGGTCCGCGCAGCGCCATGCCGCCTCGGCGATCTCGCGCATGAGCTCGCGCGCGTCGATGGGCTCTCCCACCGGTTCGCCGGTGGCGCGGGCGATCGTCCGCCACTCCTCGCCGTTCTCCACCGCACGCATGAACTCGTCGGTCACGCGCACCGAGTTGTTGGCGTTCTGGTACTGGATCGACTTGAAGCCGTCGCCGTCGATGGACAGGTCGAACCCGGCGTCGCGCAGCGCGGCGGCCTTGTCCTCCTCCTTGGCCTTGCACCAGATGAACTCGCGGATGTCCGGGTGGTCGACGTCGAGGACCACCATCTTGGCCGCGCGCCGGGTCTTGCCGCCCGACTTGATCGTGCCCGCCCACGAGTCGGCGCCGCGCATGAACGAGACGGGACCCGACGCCGTGCCGCCCTTGCTCAGCGGCTCCATCGAGCCGCGGATGCGCGAGAGGTTGATGCCCGCCCCGGAGCCGCCGCGGAAGATCCGCCCCTCCTTGGTGTTCCAGTCGAGGATCGAGTCCATCGTGTCCTCGACGCTGAGGATGAAGCTCGCGCTGCACTGCGGGTTCTCCTCGAACCCCACGTTGAACCACACGGGGCTGTTGAAGGCGGCGATCTGGTGAAGCAGGATGTGGGTGAGCTCGGCCTCGAAGCTGTCGCCGTCCTCCGGGGAGGCGAAGTAGCCGCGCGCGCGACCCCAGTCGGCGATCGTGCCGGCGACGCGGCCGATCATCTGCTTGACCGAGCGCTCGCGGGCGGGCGAGTCGAGCTGGCCGCGGAAGTACTTCTGGGCGACGATGTTCGTGGCGTTCTGCGACCACGTCTTGGGGAACTCGACGTTCTTCTGCTCGAAGGCGACGTTGCCGCCGTGGCCGATGAACGCGTCGCGGCTCTCCCATTCGACGGCGTCGAACGGATGGGCTCCCGGGCTGGTGAAGAACCGGCTGATCGTCAGGGCGTGGCCGGGCTGCGGCGCCTCGTTCTCGATGAAGGCGGTCTGGGGGGTGGTGTCCACGGCGATGCTCTCCTGTCTTCGGGGCGGCCCTTTTTCCGCTATTTGCGGCGCCTCCGGCATGGTTTTGGGGGTAACACCGAAGTGTCCGCTTCGCACCGGATGGAACGCTGAAGCGGGGGTGCTCGAGCGCCGCCGGATCCTGCCCTCAGGATAGGGCCTGGGCCGGTCGCCGGCGGCCGAAGACGCCGCGCTTTGGGGGGTTTTTCTAGCGGCCGAGACGCACCCAGTCGGCGAACTCCGACCAGGTGTTTCCGGCGCGCCAGCCGGCCTCGGCGAATGCGTGGCGGGCGCTTCGGGCCCAGCGAGGATCCCACGCCAGCCAGTGGGCCAGCCCGTAGGCCAGCCCGGCGAGGGCCAGCAGCGCGCCGAGGACGCCGAGGGCGACGACGGGGGCCGGCGCCTCGGCATCGCTGGCGTTGCGGCCCAGCGCGGCGCCGGCGATCGCCTGGTCGGCCACGGCGGGTGAGGCCGTCGGCGCGGGGTCGGGAGACGGCGTGACGGTGGCGCCGGGGGCGGCCGGTGCGGTTGCGGCCCCCGGCTGCCCGGGGCCGGCCGGCCCGGCCGTAGCGGGTGGCGCCCCCGGGATCTGCTGCCCGCCCTTGCCGCAGGCGCCGCCCGCGCGCTGCTCGAGGGCGCTCTGCAGCGCGTTGGGGAAGTCGGGCGCGTAGGCCTCGATGTCGTTGGGCACCTCGCCCTTGGCCTGCTTGAGCTCGGCTTCTGAGTACTTGCAGGCGTTGATCTTGCCGGTGGACTGGTAGTCCTTGAAGATCCGGTCGAACGCATCGGCCAGCGCGGCCGGCGCCAGTGCGAGCGACAGCAGGAGGCCGAGGGTGGCCAGGAGCAGCGGGGCGCGGGAGCGGCGCATCGACGTGATGGTAGCTACGAAGAGAGGGCGTGGATGAAGCCGAAGGCCAAGGCGGCGGCGGCCGCGGTCCCGACCATGAGCAGCAGCATCCCGGCGATCCGCTCGGGTGGCAGGAACGGGACCTCGCGCCGGCGGTGGGCCGGCCGCTCGCGCGGGAGCGAGCTGACGCGCTGCCTCGGCCCGGTCGCGGGGGCCGGCGGGCCGGCCGGCTCGGCCCGCTCGCGGCGAACGAGCGCGTCGTCGCGCGTGGCCGACAGCTCCGCGAGTCGCTCGTGCAGGGCGGCGATCTCCTCGTCGCGCGTGGCCGACAGCTCCTCGAGTCGCTCGTGCAGCGCGGCGACCTCCTCGTCGCGCACGGCCGACAGCTCTTCGAGCCGCTCGTGCAGGGCGGCGATCTCCTGGTCGCGCCCGCTGAGCGCCCGCTCGAGGCGCTCCTCGGCATCCTGGGCCCGACGCCGGGCGGCTTCGGCCGCCTGATCGGCCGTGGCTTCCCCCCGCGCGACGTGCTCGCGTGCCTCGCCCAGTTCGGCGACGAGCTGGGCGCGCAGCGCCGTGACCTGGTCCTCGCGCTCGCGCACGGCGAACGACGCGTTCTGCTTGAGCTCCTCGAGACGAGCGATCAGAGCCCGGATCCGCGCGTCCTTCTTAACCGCCTCGGCGCGCACCCGCCGCGACTCGGCCTGAGCGGCCTCCAGCTCGGCGGTCAGCCCGCCGCCCGGCGTCGCCACGTGCGCCCCGGGCGCGGCCCTCGCCTCGGCCATCGCGGCGCGCTCGGTCGCCGCGGTCGTTTCGGCCTCGGCCGTCGCAGCGCGAGCGAGCGCCGCTTCGAGCTCCGCCTGTGTCGTGGTGGTCTCCTCCTTGGCCCACTCCATCGCGGCCTGGATGCGCCGCCGCTCGGCGTCGAGCTCTGCCTGAGCCGCGGACAGCGCGCGCGCCGCCTCCTCCCGCGCCGCGCGCTCCTGCGCGAGGCTGACGCTGGCCTCCTCCCGCGCCGCGCGCTCCTGCGCGAGGCTGACGCTGGCCTCCTCCCGCGCCGCGCGCTCCTGCGCGAGGTG
>JBBPZE010000021.1:0-58603 GCA_038199185.1 Solirubrobacterales bacterium | reverse complement strand
GACATGGAGCGCCTGGGCTTCGACGAGGGCGAGGAGATCCTGCCGGGGATCACCATCCAGGCCGATGGCGGCACGACGGGCAACTTCCGGATCCTGTGCGATGGCCAGCACGACTCCGAGCTCGAGGAGGCCGAGGAGGAGGTCGTCGACGCGGTGTCCGACCAGCCCATGGTCGTTCCCTTCGGGCCGCGCCCCGACGATCCGCACTAGCTCCGGCGCGCGCATCCAGCCGGGTCGGCAGTTCCGCAGCGATCCTCAGGATCGACGGTCGGCACCGCCGCCCTACTGGTGGTCCTCGCCCGGATCACTATCGATCAGCTCGATGCGGTAGCCGTCGGGATCGCGGACGAAGCACAGGCGCGAGCCGCCGTCGCGGACCGAATAGGGCGGCTTCTCCGGCTCGATGCCCTTCTCGGCCAACCGCTCCAGCGCGCCGTCGAGGTCCTCGATGGTCACGGCGATGTGGTTGTAGCCCGTTCCCATCTCGTAGCTCTCGACGCCGAAGTTGTGGGTCAACTCGAGGCGCGGGCCGTCGCCGGGCAGGCCCATGAAGACGTTGATCGCCTCGTCGCGGATGGGCATCCGCCGAAGCTCCTCGAAGCCCAGCGCCTCGTAGAAGGCGACGGACCGATCGATGTCGCCGATTCGATAGCAGGTATGGATGAGCGGCATGCCTGGCAAGCTACTCCCGATGATCCTCGAACGCTCTCTGAACCCCCAGTTCCTGTCGAACACCTACCTGCTCGCGCCCGGCGAGGGCGCCGAGGCGCTCTTCGTCGACGCCGGCGGGCCGATGGCGCCGCTGTTCGAGGCGGTGGAGCGCCACGGGCTGACGCCCACCGTCGCGCTGCTGACCCATCATCACCACGACCACGTCTCAGAGCTCGCCGCGATCACGCAACGCTGGCCGGACGTGCGTGTCTACGCGGACGAGCGGGAGGGCATCGAGGGGTCGGAGCCGTTTGCCGACGGCGCCTACGCCGGCCTCGACGTGCGCGCGCTGCACACCCCCGGGCATACCGCGGGGATGCTCTCGTTCGTGGTCGGCGACGAGGTGTTCACCGGGGACACGCTGTTCAAGAACTCGGTCGGAGGCGTCCGCGCGCCCGGCCACACGACGTTCGCCGACCTGCGCGAGTCGATCATGGACAAGCTGCTGGCGCTGCCGCCCGACACGACGCTCCGCCCGGGCCACACGGATCCGACGACGGTGGCCGAGGAGCTCGAGCACAACCCCTTCGTCCGCCTCTGGCGTGGGGTCGACGAGGAGGGCGCGGAGGCCTGCACGGCCTTCGGCGACCCGGCGACGCTGATCCTGTGGGGCGACGACTACGACGGCGGCCACAAGGCGTGGGTGCGCTGGCCCGACGGGAGCGACGACATCGTGCCGGGCTCGCAGGTCCGGCGTGGCTGAGGGCCCGATTCTCTTCGCCACCGCCTCCGTACCGATGGGCCAGGTTCGAACCCTGACCTAGGCTGCAGCGATGGCCGACGAGAAGATCCCGACCTCGCGGATCCGGCGGCTGAGCAAGATCGGCGGGGTGGCCGCCAGCACCACCGCTCGCCAGCTGGGCACGCGGGCGGCCAACGTCGCCCGCAGCGAGGAGGGGGGGCGCAAGGCGATGGAGCGCCGCCAGCTCGACACGGCCGAGCAGATCGTCGCCGTGCTCGGGACGATGAAGGGCGCGGCGATGAAGCTCGGGCAGGTCATGAGCTTCCTCGACGTCGGCCTCGTTCCCGAGGAGTTCCGCGAGGAGTTCCAGGCCAAGCTCGCCGAGCTGCGCGACGCCGCGCCCAAGGTGGCCTTCAAGGACATGAGGAAGGTCATCGAGCAGGAGTACGGGGAGAGGGTCGAGGACGTCTTCGAGAGCTTCGACCCGGTCCCGATCGCCGCCGCCTCCATCGGGCAGGTCTACAGGGCGCATCTGCCCGGTGCCCGCTGCGTGGCGGTCAAGGTCCAGTACCCGGGCGTCGCCACGGCGGTCCGCGCCGACATGCAGAACCTGACGGTGATCCTGCGGCTGATGCGGCGCGTGGCGCCCGGCCTCGACGCCAAGGCCATCGGGGCCGAGATCCGCGGGCGCATCGAGGAGGAGCTCGACTACGAGCTCGAGGCCTCCAACCAGCGGCGCCTCGCGCGCGTCTTCCGCGGCCATCCGTTCATCGTCGTGCCCGAGGTCGTGACCTCGCTCTCGCGCGAGCGGGTGATCGTCAGCGACTTCGTCGAGGGGCGCGGCTTCGAGGAGATGAAGCAGCTGCCCCAGGCCGAGCGCGACCGCCTGGGCGAGATCATCTTCCGGTTCTACTTCGGCTGCATGTACCGCCACCACCAGTTCTCCGGCGATCCGCATCCGGGCAACTGCCTCCTGCTCGACGACGGGCGCATGGCCTTCCTGGACTTCGGCCTGTTCAAGACGATCGCCAGGGAGGCGGCGGAGTTCGAGCTCGAGGCCCAGCGGCTGGCCGTCGAGCGCCGCGCGCCCGAGCTCGTGGCCCACATGCACGAGCACGGCTGGATCGGCGATCCGTCCTTCTATCCCGACGAGAAGGCGCTGCAGATGGTCGACGACCTAACGTGGTGGTACACGCAGGACGAGGAGGTGCACCTCGATCCCGAGATCGCCACCGAGGTGCTGATCCAGATGGGCGATCCGCGCTCGCGCCACTTCGCGACGATGCGCCACGAGACGCTGCCGGCCGACCATCTCTTCGGCCGGCGCCTGGAGGTGCTGACCCTGGCGGTGATGAGCCAGCTGCGTGCGCGGGGCAACTGGCACCAGGTCGCCCGCGAGTGGATGTACGGCGATGCCCCGGTCACCGATCTGGGGCGCCAGGAGGCCGACTTCCTCGCGTCGCGCGTGTGAGGCTCGCCACTACTTGCCACTACTCGCCCCTACACGACCTGGACCTGGAACAGCGACGTCGTCCCCGGCTTCCCGCTCGGCAGGCCCGCGGTGATGCCCACCCGCTGGCCGGGTTGGCACCAGCCCAGCTCTACGACCCGGCGGGCCGCGTCGGCGATCAGCTCCTCGGTGATCTTGTGCTTGCGGATCGACTCGGCCCTCACGCCCCACATGAGGTTGCATCGCCGGACCGTCTCGCGGCCCGGTGACAGCGCGTAGATCGGTACCGCGGGGCGGTGGGCGGAGACCAGTCGCGCCGAACGGCCCGACAGCGTCGGCACCACCAGCGCGTCGAGCCCCAGCTCGGCGGCGGCCGAGCAGGCGTTGTAGGCGATCGTGTAGCCCGGGTCGCGGCCGTCGCGCGCGACGCGCTGCTCGTTCCACCGCTCGTAGGGGCAGACCTTCTCGGCCTGCAGCGCGACGGCGGCCATCATCTCGATCGCGCCGACGGGATAGGAGCCGATCGCGGTCTCCTGGGAGAGCATCACCGCGTCGGTGCCGTCGAGGATCGCGTTGGCGACGTCGGCGACCTCCGCGCGGGTCGGCCGTGAGGAGCTGACCATCGAGTCCAGCATCTGGGTCGCGGTGATCGACGGCCGCGCGTGCCGCCCGGCCATGGCCAGCAGGCGCTTCTGGACGATCGGCACCTCCTCGATGGGGAGCTCGATCCCCAGGTCGCCGCGGGCCACCATGATGCAGTCGGCGGCGGTGATGATCGCCTCGGCCTCGGTCACCGCCTGGGGCTTCTCGATCTTGGCGATCAGCGGGACGCGGGTGTGCTCGCGGACCGACAGGACGTCGGCCGCGCTGCGGACGAACGAGAGCGCGACCATGTCGACGCCCATCGCCAACCCGGCGCGCAGGTGGTCGAGGTCCTCTTCGGGCACCGCCGGCAGCTCGTTGGCGGGCCCCGGGATGTTCAGGCCCTGTCGCGTCGCCACCGTGCCGCCCACCTCGACCTCGGTGTCGAGCTCGCGCTCCCCGATCCGCACCGCGGTCGTGCGCAGGCGCACCGCGCCGTCGGCGAGATAGAGCACCTCGCCTGCTCCGATGGCGTTGACGAGGCCGGGCCACGACACGCTCATGCGCCGTTCGTCGCCCGGCCCCGCGCCGGGGTCACAGACGAACGTCACGCAATCGCCCACCTTGAGCTCGACCGTGCCCCCCACGAGCTCTCCGATGCGCAGCTTGGGCCCGGGCAGGTCCTGCAGCAGCGCCACGGGGCGCCCGGCGCGCCCGGCCGCCTCGAGCACCAGCGCCGCGGTCTCCGCGTGGACCTCGTGGTTGGCATGGGAGAAGTTCAGCCGGGCGACGTCCATGCCCGCCTGCACCATCCGCACCAGCGTCTCGGGATCGCGCGAGGCCGGGCCGATCGTGGCGACGATCTTCGTGCGGCGCATTCGTCGCGGACGTTAGTAGCTCACCCCGTCACTCTCGACTCGGGGGGCCTGACCGCGTACTGTCGCGCTCGTGGAGCTGTTGGCGCTCGTCAAGCACGACTGCCCGGTGTGCGATCAGGTGCTACCCGCTCTCGACGCCGCCGGGGTCCGGATCCTGTCGCAGTCCGGGGAAGCCGAGACGGCCGAGCAGGCCCGCCGGCTGGGGCTGCGGGCGGTGCCCGAGCTCGACGAGGAGCTCGCGCTGTCCGAGCGCTTCGATCTCGAGGCGGTTCCCGCGGTGCTGCTGCTCGACGGCGGGGCCGAGACCGGCCGGGTGGAGGGGCTGCACGTCGCACGGCTGGCGGCGCTGGCCGGACGGGCGGGGGTGAGCCTCGACCTCCAGGGCCTTCCCGAGCAGCGTCCGGGCTGTGCGTCGCGCACCCGCGACCCGGATGTCGCGGCCCGCCTCGCCGCGCGCCGGGCTCGCGCCGACGGTCGCATTCGCTCGCGCCCGATCGCCATCGGCGCGCTGGAGGACCCGTTCGAGGCGCTCTACGAGCGCGGCCTGACCGACGGGCTGCCGGTCGTGCCGCCCACCGCCGAGCGGGTGACCGCGATGCTCGAGCACACGAGCCGTGATCCGCAGGACGTCGTGGGCGAGCTGGCCCCCTACGACGGGCCGGCCACCGTGGAGAAGGTGGCGGTCAACGCGGTCATGGCCGGGTGCCCCGACGAGGCGCTCCCGATCGTGCTCGCCGCTGTCGAGGCCGTCTGCGACGAGCGCTTCGCGCTGCACGGGCTGCTCGCCACCACGCATCCGGCGGGGCCCGTGATCGTCGTCTCGGGTGCCCTGGCGCAGCGGATCGGCATGAACGCGCACGGAAACTGCCTGGGCCAGGGGAACCGCGCGAACTCGACGATCGGCCGGGCTGTGCAGCTCGTCGTGCGCAACGTCGGCGGCGGCCGTCCCGGCCGCGAGGACCGCGCCGCGCACGGCTCCCCGGCCAAGGTGGGGCTCGCCTTCGCGGAGCGGCTGGACGAAACGGCTCCGTGGGAGGGGCTGGCGCAGGCCCGCGGCGTCGCCGAGGACGAGACGGGGGTGACCGTGATGGCGCTCGAGGCGCCGCGTGTGATCGTCGATCAGATCGCCCGCGAGCCCGAGGGGCTGTGTGCGTCGCTCGCCCTCGCGCTCGAGTCCGTGGCCACGCCGCGGCTTCGGCTCGCGTTCGACGCGATGCTGCTCGTCGGTCCCGAGCACGGCCGGATCCTCCGCGAGGCCGGCTGGTCGCGCGAGCGCGTGCAGGACGAGCTCTTCGCACGCACGATGTCCCCGGCCGGCGAGCTGGTCAGGGGCGCGGGCGGAGTGCCCGAGGGCCTCGACCCGCGGTGGGTGAGCGATCCGGAGATGCCCGTCGGCAAGTTCGCGGCGCCCGACCGGATCCTGCTCTCCTATGCGGGTGGCGACGCCGGGCTGTTCAGCATGGTCTTCGGTGGATGGGCGGCGGGCGAGATAGGGTCGGCACCCGTGACCATGAGCGTGGCCCCATGGATGTGACCGGCCTGGAGGTCCTCGACCCCACCGCCGAGCGCGACGCCGCCGAGCGGCCGCTTGCGGGCCGCGACGCCGAGCCTCGGACGATCGCGCTGCTCGACATCCGCAAGCCGCGCGGCGACGTGTTCCTCGACGAGCTCGAGGTGCTGCTGCGCGCGCGCGGCCACGAGGTCACGCGCGAGGCCAAGCCGACGTTCACGCGGCCGGCGCCGCACGATCTGCGCCGCGACATCGCCGCCCGCTGCGACGCGGTCATCGAAGCCCTCGCGGATTGAGGATCGTGCGTGTCGTGCGGTCTGCGCGACGTCATGGAGCTCGAGACGCTCGGCTGCCCCGGTGTCCTCGTGGCGTCGGGCGCGTTCGCACAGGCCGCCGCGGAGCAGGCGGTCCTGCTCGGCCAGCCCGCCCTGCGCCACGTCCTGGTCGACCACCCGGTCCAGGACCGCACGGACGACGAGTTGCGGGTGATGGCGGGCGAGGCCGTCGAGGACCTGCTGCGCGCCGTGTCGCCCTGAGCGGCCCGCCGGCCTCAGCCCTCGACGCCGGACCTGAGCTTCTGCAACCCGACCCGCATCCGGCCCTTGACGGTCCCGGCCGGAAGCCGGAGCCGGTCGGCGATCTCGGTGTGGGTCAGGCCGGCGTAGAAGGCGAGCACGATCACCTCGCGCTGGGCCACGGGGAGCTGCATGAGCAGGGCGCGCATCCGTTCGGCGTCCGCCGCCGCGAGCACCTCCTCGGCCACCTCGTGGGGGGCCGCGTGCAGCTCGAGGCTCTCGCAGCGCGCCGCCCGGCCGCGGCGGGTGGACTCGCGCCGCGCGATGGCCAAAGCGCTGTGCCACACCGCGCTCATCGCCCACGGCGCGAACGCCCCGCGCTCCGCCACGTAGGTCGTGCGGGCGTGCCACATCGACACGAAGGCCTCCTGGACGGCGTCCTGCGCGCGGCCCTCGTCGCGACAGACCCGGGTGGCGATCCGGATCGCACGGCCCCGGTAGCGCCCGAAGAGCGTGGCGAACGCGTCGTGGTCACCCGTCTTCGCACAGCCCATCAGATCGGCGTCTGACCGCTGCAGGGCGAGCGCGCTCATTCCCGCCCCCGCGGCCCGGCCACGACGGACTTGTCGGCGTTCTGCGGAGGATCGCTGCGGGGCACGGCGGGCATGCGGTTCTCCGGATCTGAGGACCGGCGGCGTGCTGAGCAGAGGAGCTCGCGCCGGGGAGCATTTCAGTCTAGGGCCAATACGTTGACTTACGCCCGCGGCGCCAAGCCCCCGAGGCGCCTGCTTCGCGTTGGAAGCGGGGCGAGACGCAAGCCGAGCGAGGACGATTTGCGTCTTCACAGCAGCGCGTCGATCATGGCGTCGGCGACGAACCGTCCGTACCGTTTGGGCTGCCACCCGCGGCGGAGGGCGAGTAGCTCGTAGAGCTCGGGCGAGCTGTAGGTCCAGAGCACGTCGGCTGCTTGGGCGAGGGTGATACCGGCTCGGAGGTGGCCGGCGTCGAGGAGCCGGCGGGCGTTCTCGGTCATCCGTCTTAGGCGTGCGGCGTCCATCTCGTCGCGCAGCGCTCGGACCTCATCGTCGCTGGAGGCGACGTCGCGGATGAGCAGCAGGATCGGCGAAACGCGCGGGGCGAGCTCGGCGACGAATGCGCCCCATGCCTCGATGATCGCTCGGGGATCGGGTTCGCGTGCTTGGATGACGTCTGATCGCTGCTCGGCGGGGACGGTGCCCTCGCCATCGAGCGCGCGGTCGCGGATCGCGCGGACCAGGCCCGGTTTGTCGCCGAAGGTCTTGTAGATCGTGTCCGCGGAAACGCCGGCGGTGGACGCGATCGCGACCACCGTACTCGCAGCGTAGCCGTCGCGCAGGAACATTCTCTCGGCCGCATCGATGATCCTGGCGCGGTTCTGGCGCGCCTTCTCCTCCCGGCGGGTCACGTCGTATTTGCGTGTGCGCTTGACATCCGGTGTCGGGCGTCCCATTATTCGTTCCAGTCTACTAGAACGAAAGCGGGTGACGGGGAATGGACGGACCACGGGAGATGGTCAACCGGCTTTTGCGTGCCACGAACGACCACGATCTCGAGGCGCTGGTGGCGTGCTTTGCGCGAGACTACGAGAACGAGACGCCAGTCCACCCCGCGCGAGGCTTCCGCGGGAGCGAGCAGGTACGGCGCAACTGGGAGCAGATCTTCGCCTTCGTGCCCGACCTGCGGGCGAAGGTGAAGCGGACGGCGATCGATGGCGATACCGCATGGACCGAGTGGGAGATGACCGGCACCCGCCGCGACGGCAGCGCCCACTGCATGCGAGGCGTGGTGATCTTCGGTGTCCGTGACAGCGTCGCCGACTGGGGCCGGTTCTACCTCGAGGCTGTCGACCTCAGCTCCGCCACCGTGGACGACGCTGTGGGCGAGCACGTGGTCAGGTGATGATCGCCATCGCTGGCGGCACCGGGCGCCTTGGCTCCCAACTCGTCCGACGGTTAGCCGACCGCGGGCTCGAGGTGCGAGTGTTGACCCGCGAGCCGGCACGCGCGCGCCATCTCGCCGACCTTCCCGTCGAGATCATGACTGCCGACGTCAGGGACCTGGCGGCCATGTGGTCAACGATCGAGGGTGTTGGCACGGTCGTGTCGGCCGTCCACGGCTTCGCGGGACCCGGCCGCGTCTCACCGGAGTCGGTCGATCGCGACGGGAACGCCAACCTGATCGATGCCGCCGCTGCAGTTGGGGCAGACGTCATCTTGGTCTCCGTCGTCGGCGCAGCGGCGGATCACCCGATGGAGCTGTTCCGCGCGAAGTACGCAGCGGAGCAGCACCTCCGAGCCAGCGGAGCACGCTGGACGATTGTGCGAGCCACGGCGTTCGTCGAACTCTGGGCCGAGATCATGCGGAAGCCGATCGTGTTCGGACGCGGAGAGAATCCAATCAACTTCGTTTCGGTCAACGACGTCGCAGCCGCCGTCGAGCAAGCCATCATCGACCCCGACCTGCGCGGCCGGGTGATCGAGATCGGCGGGCCCCAGAACCTCACCTTGAACCAACTCGCCGCGCTGCTGCAACAAACGCGCGGAAGCTCGGCACGGGTGCACCACATCCCCCTATCGGTACTCCGCGCGATGGCGGCATTCAGCCGTCAAGCCCGGGCCGCCGTGGCCATGGACACCATCGACATGACGTTCCACGTCCCGTCACCGGGCGCCAGCGACCAGCCGTCGATCACCGACCTCCAGACAGCGCTTCTGGCCCGGTAGCGCGCCAACAGCCAGTCGGTGTACTTCGTGATTGCAGGAGCGCCAGTGCCTTATGGCCGTCGCGCCGTAGCCACCACGTAGCGGCTCGTGACCCGGAAGGCGCTCGGATCCTCGTTGCCTCGCTCGAGGATCTCGAGGGCTTGCTCTCGGAGGGCATCCACGCGCCCGAGCGGCTCAAGGACGGCGCGTCCTGACACCCAGAGTGGATGCTCTCCGGACTCCACTTCGAGGTAGTCGCGCGGGGAGCTCGCCGTGAAGGCGATCTGCTCCTGTGGTGCGATCTCGACCTCGAAGCCGCGCGGCCCGAATAGCCCCGCGAGCGCGTCGCGGTCATGCCAGGCGAACGGTTGCGGTGCGGGTGGCGCACCGAGCGCATCCATCACCGCCTGCCGTGATGCACGCGCGAGCTCGGAGATGGCGCCCTCGGGGATCCAGGCCGTGAGAATGATCCGCCCAGCCGGTCCCGCGACTCGCGCCAGCTCGGTCGCAGCGGCCGCGGGGTCTGAAGCGAAGATCATGCCGAAGACCGACAGGACCACGTCGGCCTCGCCATCGCCGAGCGGAAGCGCCGCTGCCTCCCCCGAGACGAAGGTCGCGTCGAGTCCCCGTTCCTTGGCCATCGCGCGCGCGACTTCGAGCAGCCGGGCGGCCGGGTCCACACCCGTCACCCGCGCGCCACGCGCGGCCGCCAGCAGGGACGCGTTGCCGGTCCCACACCCGACGTCGACGACGTGCTCGCCCTCGGCGGGCGCGGCGCGGTCAACTGCCACGCGCGCCGCGGGCAGCAGTTGCTCGGCGACCTGCTCGTAGCGGCCGACGCTCCAGTCCAGCCGCGGCGGGGAGTTCACCGGGAGCAGGCTAGCTGGGAGGCCCGGGTTGGCTGCCGAGCTGCCGCGCCACAGCCGGTTCGCTCGCTTTGGCCGACTCATCTCGAGCGGCAGGGTCACCGGCGACGTCAAATAGAGGGGGAACCTCGGGTCGTCGCAGCGCCGCGATAGGCTCGACGTCGTGAAGCGATCGACAGGCCGTTTCCCGTCTTCGGGTCGACCAGGTGATAGGCATCGAGAACCCCCGGCGCGGACTTTGCAGCGTCGATGACCCACTGCCGGTCGTCCTGGGGCATCGGACTCCACACGGCGACACGAGCGAACACGGCACCCTCTCGGTCTAGGCCTTCTTTGTGGTCTATGTTGCTGCGTGACGGCAGCCTACGGCGGTTCTTTCCGAAGAGCAGGAGCGTGGATTGGCATAAGGTACGTCCCCGCCATCCGTGCGGGCCACGCAGGCGTCCGCGCCCTCGCAACGAGCTGCCGCTTTCGCCTGACAGGAGATCGTGATCCGGATGGGCGGTTCTGGGCTAGTAGGGGCATGAGCCTGGAACTCGAACCGGAGACGGTCCTCGTCGACAGCCCCACCTTCGACCGGTTCGCGACGATGTTCTTCGCGGTCGCCCCGTTCCTGGCGGTGCTCTACGCGGGCGTACTGGCCTGGCATCACGTGCTCTCGTGGACGGACCTCGGGATCTTCGCCGTGATGTACGGGTTGACCGGGATGGGGGTGACCGTCGGCCTGCACCGGCTGCTGACCCACCGCGCCTTCAAGTGCCCGTCGTGGCTGCGGTTCACCCTGGCCGCCCTCGGCTCCATGGCGATCGAAGGGCCGGCGATCGAATGGGTGGCCAACCACCGCCAGCATCACGCGTACTCCGACCTTCCGGGTGACCCGCACTCGCCCCACCTCCACGAGCCGGGCATCCGCGGCACCCTGCGCGGCCTGGCTCACGCCCACATCGGATGGGTGGTGGGCAACGCGGAGGTCGCCAACGAGCGGCGCTATGCACCCGACCTGCTCGAGGATCGCGTGGTGCGGGCCGTCGACCGGACGTTCGTGCTGTGGGTCGTGGTCTCCCTCGCGGCGCCGTTCGGCCTCGGCTATGCGCTGACCGGCGGGATGGACGGAGCGCTCACCGCGCTGCTGTGGGGAGGCGCGGTCCGGCTCTTCCTCCTGCACCACGTCACGTTCTCGATCAACTCCCTGTGTCACTTCTTCGGCACGGCGCCCTACGCGACGGGCGACGAGTCGCGAAATCTCGCGTGGCTCTCGCTGGCCTCGTTCGGCGAGTCGTGGCACAACAACCACCACGCGTTTCCCACGTCGGCGGCGCACGGCCTACGCCGCCGGCAGGTCGACCTCTCGGCGGCGCTCATCAACGGCCTGGAGCACGTCGGCCTCGCGTGGGACGTCGTCCGCGTCGACGGGTCGCGGATGGCGGCCAAGGCGCGCACGTGACCTGGGCGCTGCTCGGCTCGTCGTCGGGGTCGGGCTCGCGGACTCGATCAACCCGGTCCCGATCGCGCTGGCGGTGATGCTCTCGGCCCGTTCGGCGCGAGCTGTCGCGGCCTTCGTGCTCAGCGGCTTCGCGGTGACGCTCTCCGCGGCCGCTCGCGCGAGGGGCGGGGCCGGCGCGGGAAGCCGGATCGCCGATCGCTCCCCGGTCGCGCTCGGGGCCGGGATCGCTCTCGCGGACCTTCCGACCGCCCTTCCCTACCTGACCACGATGGTCGCGGTCATCGCCGCCACCGCCAACCCGGGCCAGCGCGTGCTGATGGTCGTCCTCTACAACGTCTGCTACGCGTTGCCGCTCTTCGGGGTGCTCGCCGTCCGGGCGATCGCCGCCCAGCGCGCCCAGGCCGTCCTGGGTGGCGTCCGCCGGGTGGCTGACCGCTGGGGAGTCGCGGTCGCGGGCCTGACGACGTCGGGCTTCGGCGGCGTCTTCCTGGCCCGCGGGATACTCGGAACCTGACGCGGGCCAGTGGTCGTACGTGAACCGTCACGGACGACCCACTGAGGGCGATGCATCGGTGATCGCCGCGTCGGCGCCCGCGGCTCGCAGCAGCGTCCGCGCCGACGAGCGCATGAGGTCGACCGCGTCGGTGCGGGAGAGCCCGCCCACGTCGGTGAGCCAGACGAACGCCTCGATGCCGAGCGTCGCGCGGATGGCGAGCGCCAGCCGGTGCAGCTCGGCCTCGGCGAGGTGCTCGCGCAGCGGCGCCAGCGCATCCTCGATCCAGCCGATCGCCCGCCCCTGGCGCAACGACAGCTCCCGGTGATCCGGCCGCGGCAGCTCGAGCGAGAGGCGCAGCATCGCGCGCAGCTCGGGCTCGTGTTCGAGCATCTGGTGTGCGATCCGCTCCGTCACCAGCTCGAGCCGCGCGGCGGCATCGGCGGGCGGCTCGCTACCCAGCAGCGACGGGGCCTCGAGCTCGGGATAGCTGGCGATCAGCAGCGAGCGATGGTTGGGGAAGTAGCGGTAGGCGGTGGTGCGCGAGACCGCCGCCCGCTCGGCGGCCTGCTCGACCGTCGGGGTGACGCCCTCGGCGAGCAGCTCACGGGTCGCGGTCAGCATGGCCGCGCGCGTGCGCGCCTTCTGCCTCGTTCGGCCTGTCAGTTCGTATGGGTTTGACATGCCCATCATGGGACTGTAGTGTCCACATGGACACCATCGTCCCATCTTACCCGTGTCGGGCACATCCGGCGCAGCGAGGAGTTTCCATGAGCACCGCGGTTCCGATCATCCGGCAGGACGGCGAGGGTGAGCAGATGTGGTTCGCCGGCGGCGGCGTGTTCACGTGGAAGGCGACCGCCACGGACACCGGGGGCGCCTGCATCGTGATGGAGGACCGCATGGCGCGCGGGAAGACCACTCCGCTGCACCGCCATCCCAACGAGGACGAGGCGTTCTACGTGCTCGAGGGCGAGATGCTCGTCGACATCGAGGGCGAGCAGCACCGCGTCGGGCAGGGTGGCTTCTTCTTCGCGCCGCGCGGCGTCCCGCACGCCTTCATGGTGACCTCGGAGACCGCGCGCGTGCTCTCATGGCAGACGCCCGGGTCGGGCGAGGCCTTCTATCGCGACGCGGGCGAGCCGGCCGGCGCGGAGACGGACGCCTCGCGGCCGCCCGACATGGCCCGGCTGCGGGAGGTCGCGCAGCGGTCCGAGTGCATCGAGCTGCTCGGCCCGCCGCCCTTCGACGCGGTGGCGCCGGGGGCTGCCGTCCGGGCTTCCGCCACTCCGTAGGCGGCTGAGGCGCGCGTCAGGCGAAGCGCCCGTCCTCCTGGACGACCTCGCCGTCGGCGGTGATCCGCCCGCCGCGGCGCAGGTCGCAGATGAGATCCCAGTGCACGGCGGAGACGTTCCTCCCGCCGGTCTCGGGGTAGGAGCGGCCGAGCGCGAGGTGGACCGTGCCGCCGATCTTCTCGTCGAACAGGATCGCCCCGACGGGCCGGTCGATGCCGAAGTTCGTGCCGATTCCGAGCTCTCCGAGGCGGCGGGCGCCGTCGTCGGTGGCCAGCGCGGCCTGCAGGTGCTCATCGCCCTCCTCCGCGCGGGCGGAGAGGACCTCGCCGTCGCGGAGCTCCATCGCCACCCCGCTCACCGAGCACCCGGGCGGGCCGCTCGGGACGTCGAAGAGGATGTGTCCCGTCGCGCTCGTCTCGACGGGGCCGGTGAACACCTCGCCGCTGGGCATGTTGCGCCGGCCGTCGGAGTTGACCCAGGTGCGGCCCTTGACCGTGAGCGAGAGGTCGGTGCCCTCGGACTCGATGCGGATCTGCCGCGCGTCGCGCAGGCGGTCGATCAGGCCGGCCTGGAAGCGGCTCAGGCCTCCCCAGGCCGCCACGGGATCGGGCTGGTCGAGGAACAGTGCCCGCCGCACGAAGCCGGTGAACTCGTCCCTGGTCAGCCCGGCGCGCTCAGCACCCGCGTCCGTGGGCCAGAGCGTCGTGCACCAGCGCCGCTTCATGATCTGCTCGCGCACGTCGCGGCGCGCCCTGGCGAAGCGCGCGACCCGCTCCGGGTCCACGCCGGCCAGCTCGTAGGGCTCGGTGGGGGCCTGGATGCCGAGGCTCGCGTCGATCCGCTTGGCCTCGTCGAGCGCCGTGCGCGGGATGTCGTCGAGATGGATGTCCCGCGCGTGCTGATAGAACGCCGCGGTCTCGCTCGGCAGCTCGACGCGGATGAGCGGCCAGGCCTCTCGCTCGAGGATCTCCCGCTGGAGCTCGAGCAGCAGGCCCGTCGCCTCGGTGGTGGACCGCACGAGGACCTGCTGGCCGGCGGAGACCTCGAGGCAGTAGCCGCACAGCAGGCGCGCGAACGCCGCGGCGTCTATCCCCACCCGCGCTCCAGCTCGGCGAGCGGCTCCCGGCCGTCGCGCCCCAGCAGCGTCGCGACCGCCTCCACCAGGCGCGCCTGCGGCTCGGCCCGCGCCCCCTCGCCCATGACCCCGATCCGCCACGCCCTGCCCGCGAGCGGCCCGACCCCGCCGGAGACCTCGATGCCGTGGTCGACGAGCAGCCGGCCACGCACGTCCGCCTCGTCGATGTCCTCGGGAACGCGCACGCAGAGCAACGGATGCAGCTGCTCGCCGTCGGGGGCGAGTCGCTCGAACCCCAGCACGGCGAGCGCGCCGCGCAGCGCCTCGTGGGCGACGGCATGGCGCGCCCAGCGGGCCTCCAGCCCCTCCTCGGCGACGATGTCGAGCGCCTCGCGCAGGGCGTAGACCATGTTGATCGGGGCAGTGTGGTGGTAGGCGCGGGCGCCGTCCCCGTCGCGCCAGTAGCCGAGGATCGCCTCGAGGTCGAAGTACCAGGAACGCCGCTGAAGCCCCTCCGTCGCGCGATCGCCGACCGTGAACGGCGCCAGTCCCGGCGGGCAGTTCAGGCACTTCTGCGACCCGCTGAACGCGGCGTCGACCCCGGCCGCGTCGAGATCGAGGGGATGCCCGGCCAGCGACGTGACGCAGTCGACGAGCAGCAGCCCGCCGTCGGCGTGGACCACGTCGGCCAGGCCCGAGAGGTCCATCGCGACACCGGTCGAGGTCTCGCCGTGGACGACGAACAGCGCACGGCAGTCCGCGCTCCACGCGTCGGTCAACCGCTCCCGCTCGATGGCGCGGCCCCACTCGGCCTCCACCCGCACCACCTCGGCGCCCGCGCGGCCCAACGCGTCGGCCATCCGCTCGCCGAACAGCCCGTGCACGCCGCAGACGACCCGGTCGCCCGGCGCGATCAGGTTGTCGACCATCGCCTGCATGCCGCCGCTGCCGGTGGCCGACAGGGGAAACGTCACGCGGTTGGAGGTCCGGAACGTCGCGCGCAGCCCTTCGGCCACCTCGTCCATGATCGCCCCGAACTGCGGATCCAGATGGCCGATCGTCGGCTGAGCGAGCGCGCGGAGCACCCGTTCGGGTACCGGGCTCGGCCCCGAGCCCAGCAGCAGGCGGGGCTCGGTCATGGCGCCTCCAGGTCTGTGAAGTGCTCGCTGAGATGCTCGCGCAGGACGTCGCGGATCCAGCGCCGCTCCTCCTGGGAGGCGACCCGGTACCGCGCCAGCAGCTCCTTCTGGTCCTCCGTCGGCACCTCCGAGATCGTCCAGCGCACCGCGAGGCGCTCGAAGAGGAACTCCACGGCCCGGTGCCAGGAGTCCTCGACGAGCTCGGACTGGTCGTGCAGGATGGCCTTGTAACGATGGCGGGTGAGCGGCGTCATCGATCCGCGCAGGACGAGCACGTCGCCCGCCGGGTCGCGGTACTCGCTGTCGGGCGCGCGGAGCCGGTCGGCCTTTCCCCGGGTGCGCGCTCGCCGGCCCATCACGCGAATGTGTCGGCGGCGCGTTCGAGGCGCTCCCGCACTGCGGAACCGGCGACGGCGTCGGCGTGCCCGGGCCAGCACGCCGCCGGCCCCATCGCGGCCAGCGTGCGGATCGACGCGCGCGCCTGCTCCGTGTTGAAGTTGTAGCCGCCGATCGGCACGTGGGGCTCGCTGTCGCGCGCCCACCCGTCGAGGGTGTAGAAGCAGTCGGTGGTTAGCGCCAGGCGATCACGCTCGCGCCACAGCGCGATCAGGCCGGGCGCGTGGCCCGGGAGGTGGACGACCTCGAAGCCGGCGATCTCGTCGCCCGCGTCCAGCGTGCCGGTGATGCTCACCGGTCCGCCGTCCCAGACGCGCCTGTGCAGGAGCAGGTGGGCCTGGCGGTGGGGAAAGGACAGGAACGCGAGGTCTCGATCCCAATAGCGAAATCCCCCGCTGCCCTCGGCGTCGACGACCTCCTCGGGATGGCAGAGCACCGGCACGTCGAAGGCGGGGGCGCTGCCCCGGTGGTCGGTGTGGCCGTGGCCGAGGACGATGCGGGTGAGACCGCCGAGCCGCGCGGCGGCCGCGGCCACCGACCGGGTCATCGTTCGCGCACCCGCATCGAACATGAGCACGCCCTCGCCGTCGGCGACGAAGTAGACGTTGCAGCGCCCGGGGTTGCCCTGCAGGCGCCACACACCCTCGGCGATCTGGCCGAGCTCGTGGCCCGACAGCTTCGCCGTCGCGCGAGTGCGGGCGTTGAACAGTGCGGTCATCCGCTGCTGCGCGGCGGAGTCCTGGGCGGGCATCAGTCCCAACTGCCTCGCGACGGTCATGGCGTCGGAGTAGGCGTTGTTCTCGACGATCAGGCCGTCGCCGACCACCAGACAGTCGACGACCGCCAGCTCGATCCTCGCCCCGGTCGGCTGAATCCCCGCCCACGTGCCCGGTCCGGCGAAGGTCCCGCGCAGCATCGAGCGCACGACGCAGCGCTCACCGTCGGCGATCGTCTCGACCGGGTCGAAGCGCAGGTCGGGAAACGCCTCCATGAGCTCGCCGAGGAACTGCCGCACACCGTCGCGGGCGATGACGAGCCGCTGGCCGTGGACGTTCTCCTCCCCGCCGACCGCCCAGCAGGCCACCGCGGCCTCGAGGTCATGGGCGTTGAGGGCGTCGAAGTAGGCGCTCGCGACCTTCGTGGCGTCGGTCTTGCCCGCGCGCCTGGGCTTCGTCTCGGGGGCGGCCATGCGGGCGCGCAGTCTAGATGAGTGGCCGCGCGAGCCCGTCGCGGGGGATCGCTCATCTAGGGTCCAGTCGGTGCCGGGCACCAGCAGGAAGCGCGAGGCCGGCCGCGGCGAGCGGGTGCTTCCCGGCGTGTGGCGGCTGCGCCTCCCGCTGCCCTGGCCCGGCGTGCCCCACGGCAATGCGTGGGCGGTGGCGGCCGGCGACGGCGTCGTGCTGTTCGATTGCGGCTATCACGACGAGGGCTCGCTCTGGCACCTTGAGCGCGCACTGTCGATGGTCGGCCTGAAGCTCGGGCACGTGCGCCTGCTGGTCTGCACCCATGCGCACTCCGATCACTACGGCCAGGCGGCCACGGTGATCGCCGCCACGGGTGCTGAGCTGTGGATGCACCCGGCCTACGAGCACATGACGCGCTCGGCCGGCGACCCCGCGGAGTCGCTCCGCCGCCGGATCGAGGTGGCGCGGCAATCCGGGGTGCCCGCCGAGCCGCTCGAGCGCTACGCCGAGCAGCGCAAGGACAGCGGCACCGGCATCGCGAAGATCGTCACGCCCGACCGCGATCTCGTCGGCCGCGTCGAGGTCGAGACCGACCTCGGCGCCTGGACCGTCCACGAGACCCCGGGCCACGCCCCCTCCCATGTCTGCCTCTACCAGCCGGATCGCCGCCTGCTGATCTCGGGCGACCACCTGCTCGGGCGGGTCTCGCTCTACTACGACCACGGCTACACGCCCGATCCGGCGGGCGAGTTCCTGCGCTCGCTCGACGTGGTTGAGGCGCTCGATGCCCGTCTCTGCCTGTCGGGGCACGGCCGCACGTTCACCGACGTCCAGGTCCACATCGACGCCAACCGGGCGCTGGTCGGCGAACGGATGTCGAAGGTCCTCGCCGCGGTCGCCGAGCACGGCCCGATCACCGTCTTCGACGCGCTGCCCCTGGTCTACGACGAGCCCATCACGCCCCTGAGCGCCAACTGGTGGATCAGCGAGACGCTGAGCTACTGCACGCACCTCGAGCGCCGCGGCCGGCTCGAGCGGATCTCGGGCGAGGCGGGAAAACCCGAGCGCTGGGCCCTCGCCAAACATTGACATAGATGTGTCAAGGTCGTGCTAGCGTTCGCGCGGCAGCCATGCGGATCGACGAGGCCTACAGCGGTTCCACCGAACCCGTCTTCTCCTTCGAGTTCTTCCCGCCCAAGACGCAGGAGGGCGAGCGCAACCTGTACGCGGCGCTCGGCGCGCTGCGCTCGCTCGACCCGGCGTTCGTCTCGGTGACCTACGGCGCCGGGGGCTCCACCCGCGAGAAGACGATCGAGATCGTGCGCCGGATCAAGCACGACTACGGCCTCGAGGCGATGGCCCACTTCACGTGCGTCGGCGCCACCGTGGACGACCTGCGCCGGACGCTCGACGAGATGGTCGCCGTCGGCATCGACAACGTGCTGGCGCTGCGAGGAGATCCGCCTCAGGGGCAGGAGGACTGGGTCAAGACGGACGGCGGCCTCGAGTACTCCCACCAGCTCGTCTCGCTGATCCGCGAGGACTACCCGTTCAGCATCGGCGCCGCGTGCTTCCCCGAGACGCACATCCACGCGACCGGCGCCGAGGAGGACCTGCGCCACCTCAAGGCGAAGGTCGACGCGGGCGCCCGCTTTCTCATCACGCAGCTGTTCTTCGACAACGACCGCTACTTCGACTTCGTGCGGCGCGCCCGCGCGATCGGCATCGAGGTCCCGATCGTCCCGGGCATCTGGCCGATCATCAACGTCGCCCAGATCGAGCGCGTCACGCAGCTCAGCGCGGCATCGATGCCCGACCGCCTGCTGGGAGAGCTGCACGCCCGCGCCGACGAGCCCGAGGCGGTCCTCGACTTCGGCGTGGCCTACGCGACGCTGCAGTGCGCCGAGCTGTTGGCCGGTGGCGCGCCCGGGGTTCACTTCTACACGCTCAACCGGTCCCCGGCCACGCGCGCCATCCTCAGCGCGCTGCGGTTGACCCGCCCCTGGGAGCGGCTGGCCCCGGCGTAGCGCGCCGCGTCAGCCGGGCGGCTCGATCTCGAGCCCCTCGGCCACCCGGGGCGAGCCGTCGGGCGCATCGAAGCGCACGTCCACGGAGTCGTTCTGGCGGTAGGTCCCCACACCCCAGGCGCCCAGGAACCAGCGCCACCCGCTGATGCGGTCCTTGCGCAGCTCCCGATCAAAGACCAGCGCTCCGCCCTCGACGCGGTAGTCGCTGCCGGGCTCCTGGCGCACACCGTTGAGATAGACCTCGAAGGGCGAGCGGATTTCCGCGGGAAGCCTGATCACCGACCGTGGCATGGCGCCGAGAATACGAAGCCCGGCCGGCGCCGCCGGCCGATGCCGTCGAATCGCTCATCTAGGCTGGTGCGCGATGCCGGTCAAGGGTTTCGAGTACACCGTGCGGCGCTCGGACCGGGCCCGGCGCGTCCGGGTCACGGTCGACCCGGCGGGCGGGATCGAGGTGGTCCTGCCGCGCAGGGCGCCCGGGCGCGAGGCCGCGGCGGCGGTGGCCGAGCTGCGCCCATGGATCGAGCGCAGGCTGGCCGAGGCGGCCGTGCTGCAGGAGCGGCTGGCGCAGCGTGGCGCCACGGTGCCCTTCCTCGGCGACGTGCTCGATCTGGTCGCCGAGCCCGGCCGCACGCGCGCCCACCGCCGTGGCGCCACGCTGCTGGTTCCCGACGGCGACGCCGGGCCGGCGATCGAGCGCTGGTACCGGCGCATGGCGCGGTCAGAGGTCGGGTCGCGGCTGGAGGCCGTGACCGCTGCTCTGGGCGTCTCGCACGCGAGCGTGCGGATCGCCAACCAGCGCACGCGCTGGGGCTCCTGCTCGTCGACCGGGGCGATGAGCTTCAACTGGCGACTGCTGCTCGCCCCAGAGGCCGTCCTGGATTACGTGATCTGGCATGAGGCGTGCCATCTGGAGCACCTCGACCACTCGCCGCGGTTCTGGGCGCTGCTGGAGCGCCACCGGCCCGATTACCGCGAGCAGAAGACGTGGCTGCGGCGCCACGGGCCGACGCTGGTCCTATGAGCGCGCCGCGGGTCGCCGTGGTCGGCCACGTCGAGATGGTCGACTTCGCGGTCGTCGAACGGGTGCCGGCGCCCGGGGAGATCGTCCACGCCCGCCAGACCTTCCGCGCCCCCGCCGGCGGAGGCGCGGTGGCGGCCGTGCAGCTCGAGAAGCTCGCGGGAGCCTGCACGTTCTACACCGCCCTCGGTCAGGACGCCGATGGCGCGCGGGCACAGGCCGAACTGCGCGCCGCGGGCGTGACGGCCCACGTCGCGCAGCGCCCCGTGCCCACCCGTCGCGCCTTCACGCTGCTCTCCGACGACCACGAGCGGACGATCACCGTGCTCGGGGAGCGCCTCGTCCCGCACGGGGCCGACGAGCTGGCCTGGGAGGAGCTCGACGCCTGCGACGCCTGCTACTTCACGGGCGGCGACGTCGCGGCGCTGCGCCATGCCCGCCGCGCCCGCCACCTCGTCGTGACGCCGCGGGCCCTCGACACGCTGCGCGCCGCCGGGCTGCCGCTCGACGTCCTGGTGGCCAGCGCCACCGATCCCGGCGAGCGCGCGGCGCCGGGGCTGCTCGATCCCGAGCCCCGCTTCATCGTGCTGACCCGCGGGGGCGAGGGCGGGGAATGGATCGGGCAGGAGGGCCGCACCGGCCGCTGGGCCGCCGAGGGGCCGCCCGGCGAACCCGTGGACGCCTACGGCTGCGGGGACGCGTTCGCGGCCGGGCTCACCTACGCGCTCGGACAGGGTGGGGGCATCGACGCGGCACTGAGGCTCGGCGCGCGCTGCGGGGCGCACGCGCTGTCCGGTCGCGGGCCCTACGCCGGCCAGCTGACCCTGCGCAACGCGGCGTAGGCGTCCTCGCCGGGCTCGGGCTCGACCAGGCGCCGGCCGAAGCGCCCCGTCCAGGCCTGGGCCGACCCGTCGCCACGCAGGTCGATGCCGGCGCGCAGGCGCCGCGGGCCCTTGAGGCCGGCGCGGGCGGCGACCTGCTGGCCGGGCTCGAAGTCGCGCCCGATGAACGAGCGGGTCTCACGGAGCCCCGCCGCGCCGATGGAGCGCAGCCGCCCCTCGATCGACACGAGGGCGTCGTCGAGCTCGTCGAAGCTCTCGTGCTCGACGCTGGGCCCGATGCGATAGGTGACGCGGTAGCGCGCGATGCGGGCGGATGCTAGGCGGCGTCAGCCGCGCTCGCCGATCGGCACGTAGTCGCGCTCGCGCTCGCCCGTGTAGATCTGGCGCGGACGGGCGATCTTCTGCTCCTTGTCGGTGACCAGCTCGAGCCACTGCGCGATCCAGCCGCTGGTGCGCGGGATGGCGAACATCACGGGGAACACCGTCATCGGCAGCCCCATAGCCTCGTAGATCAGGCCGGAGTAGAAGTCGACGTTGGGGTACAGCTTGCGCTCGACGAAGTAGGAGTCCTCGAGGGCGATCCTCTCGAGCTCGGTGGCGATCTCGAGCAGCGGGTTCTTGCCCGTCACCTCGAAGACGTCGTCGGTGGCCTGCTTGATGATCTTGGCCCGCGGGTCGTAGTTCTTGTAGACGCGGTGGCCGAAGCCCATCAGGCGCTCCTCGCCGTCCTTCACGCCTTGGACGAAGTCGGCGATGTTCTCCTTGGTCCCGATCCGGCGCAGCATCCGCAGGACCGCCTCGTTGGCGCCGCCGTGCAGCGGGCCGTAGAGCGCCGCGACCCCGGCAGCGACGGCGGAGTACGGATCGACCTGCGACGAGCCGACCGACCGCACGGCGTTGGTCGAGCAGTTCTGCTCGTGATCGGCGTGCAGGATGAAGAGGATGTCGAGCGCCCGCTCGAGCCGCGGATCCGGCTCGTACTTCAGCTCGGTCATCTTGTACATCATCGAGAGGAAGTTGCCGGGGTACTTCAGCTCGTTGTCGGGATAGACGTAGGGCATGCCCATCGCGTGCCGGTAGGCGAACGCCGCGAGCGTCGGCATCTTCGCGATCAGCCGGATCGTCTGGATGTAGCGGTTCTCGGGATCCTGGATCTTGTTGGCCTCGGGGTAGAACGTCGACAGCGCGCCCACCGAGCCGAGCAGCATCCCCATCGGGTGCGCGTCGTGGCGGAACCCGCCGACGAACTCCTTGACGTTCTCGTGGACGAACGTGTGGATCGTGACCTGGTGGGTCCACTCCGCGAGCTGATCGGAGGTCGGAAGCTCGCCGTGGACCAGGAGGTAGGCGACCTCGAGGTAGGTCGACCGCTCCGCGAGCTGCTCGATGGGATACCCGCGGTATTCGAGGATCCCCTTGTCGCCGTCGATGAACGTGATGGCCGAACGGGTCGAGGCCGTGTTCGTGAAGGCCGGGTCGTAGGTCATCAGGCCGAAGTCGTCCTCGTCGACCTTGACCTGGCGGAAGTCCATCGCCCGAACGGTCCCGTCGGTGATCTCCATCTCGTAGGTCTCGCCGGTGCGGTTGTCGGTGACGGTCAGCGTGTCGTCGGGCATGGCGTGGCTCTCCTTGAAGGCGCGAGCGGCGAATCGTATTGCCCGCGCGGCGCCCTACCCCGGCGGGGTCGCGGGGGTAGACGTTCCGGCCACCAGCGGTGTCCCGCTCGCGGTGGCCGAGCCGGCGGGCGGAGCCAGGAACTCGAGGGCGCGGCTGGCCTGGGCCTCGGCGACCGGGTTGTGAGGATCGAGCACGAACAGCCGCTCGGTAGCCAGGAGGTAGCCGCGGCGGTCGGCCAGCTGGACTGCGAGGCCCGCGAGGCGCCCCCAGACCTGGGGGTCCTCGGGGGTTCGGTCAGCAGCCCGCAGCAGGTATGCGCGCGCGTCGAGCAATCGTTTCCGCGCGACGGCGATCGCGGCCGCGACGAACAGCGGCTTGGTCGACAGCGGGTTCAGCCGCGCCGCGAGATCGGCCTGGGCGGCCGCTCGGTCGAGGGCGGCCGGGGTGCCCGCGGCGGCGGTCTCCGCGGCGGCGTCGGCCTTGGACGCCGCGAGCCAGGGCAGCGCAGCCGAGGCGATGACGGCGATCGCCACGAGCGCCGCCACCCCGATCCCGGCGCCGGCGGCGGCAAACCGCTCGCCGGGCACGGCGGCGAGGGCCGGGGCACGCGGGCGCGGATCCGGCCGGCCCGCGAGGATCCCCAGCATGGCGAGGACAGGTGCCGTCACCGCCGGGATGTTGAAGTCCCAGTCATAGAAGCCGTGAACGAGCCATGCCGCGCACGCCGCCAGCAGCGCGATGGCGAGATCGCGCTCCCGGCCCGACCGGAGGGCACGTGTGCGGGCGAGGGCGGCGGCGAGCAGCGCGAGCAGCGCGCCGGCCACCAGCAGCAGGCCGACGACGCCCGTTTCCGCTAGCAGCTGCAGCGGCACGCTGTGGGCCTGGGTCACCAGCAGGCCGTCGTGCCGGTACCGCAGGTGCAGCAGCGCGAACGATCCGGCGCCCCAGCCGCCCACGGGGCGATCCGCCCACGCGCCCACCGCCTCCTTCCACCACACGTAGCGGTTGCCGGAGTTCGTCGAGATGAGCCGCACCGGGTCGAACTGGCGGTCCTCGCGGACCTGGGTGAAGCCCTGGACCGCGTGGGTGAGCGAGCCGCTGAAGCCGCGCTGCGAACGGGCCAGCGCGGCGGCGCCGAGCAGCACGGACACGCCCGCCACCGCGGCGCCGACGCGGAACACGCGGCGCGTGCGATCGCCCGACCACTGCGCGCGCGGCTCGAAGCGCAACAGCGCGAGCCCGCCGGCCAGCAGCGCGAGGCCGGCGACGACGATGACCACGCCGAGGATGCGCCCCTCGTGGGCGCGGACGGCAAGTGCCACGCCGTTGTCGCGCAGGCCGGAGCGGCCGAAGGCGACCGCCAGCGGCGCGGCTGCGGCCGCCGTGGCGGCGCCGAGCGCGATCAGCCCGCGCAGGCGGCCGTTGCCCCACACCGCGAGCACCACCCCGCCGACGACGAAGGCGGCCACCGCTCCGCGCGAGTACGTGAGGCCGATGACCGTGGCCAGGAGGAACAGCGATTGAAGGGCCGCCAGCCGGGTCAGGCGCCCGCGGCCGGTATCGATGGCCGTGCGGACCGCCACCGGAACGCCGAGCGCGCACAGCAGACCCAGGGCGTTCCAGTACTCCAGGGGGGCGCGCAGTCGCGCGACGACCCCGGTCTGGTCGAGGTCGAACAGGCCGCTGACATGCCAGCCGGGCACGACCTTGCCTCCCAGCGCGTAGAGGGCGACGACGGAGACGAGCACGAGCCAGCCCGCGGCGAAGCGCTCGACCGCTCGCGGGACCGACGCGCCGACCAGGACCCCCAGCCCGGCGACGAGGGCGTAGGACACCGCGCGGTTGAGCTCCTCCCACGTGCGGTCGGGTGCGATGCTCCAGGCGAGCGTGAGCCCCGACCAGGCCACGAACAGAGCGAGCAGCACCACCCCCCACCAGGCGCCCCGCGGCGCGCGAGCGCTGATCGGCCCCCCGAGCAGCGCCGACGCCGTCGCGGCGAGCGCCAGCACGGCGGCGGCGATCTCGAACCACGCCTCGCCGGGTTGGCGGGCGGCGCCGGCGGCGAACGCGGCGTAGAGAAGCGCCGCCAGGAGCGCGGCGAGCAGAGTGAGTCGAGCCCTCACGGCGACCCAAGTGTGGCGAACGCCGCCGCCCGGCCGGCTAGGAGGTGGCCACGGCGGCGGCCATGGCGGCCAGGACGAGCACCGCGCTGATGGCCATCACGCCGCGAGCGGCGGCCGCGTTGCCGGGGAACTCCGGCCGGCTGAGGCCGATGGCCGACAGGACCACCGCCCACGCCGCGAGTGCGCCGCCCGCGATGAAGAACGGGGTCTTCGAGGGCTCGACCACCTCGGCGGCGAGAACGGAGAGCACGTGCATGGGCGGCGATCCTAACCCTTCCGGTCGTCCGCCGGGCCGGGAGGCTGGGTCAGGTACCGGCTCTCGGTCGCCTCGACCTGGCTCTGGTAATGCGAGCCCAGCTCGGGATGCCCGTAGGGCCGCTCGGCGGGCTTGTCCAAGGCCATGAACGACAGCTGGGCGATCGGCTTGCCCGCCCACAGCTTGATCGGCACCCGGGTGAGGTTCGTGATCTCGAGGGTCAGCGTGCCCCTGAAGCCCGGGTCGACGAACCCGGCCGTCGCGTGCACGATCAGCCCCAGGCGGCCGAGGCTCGACTTGCCCTCCACGCGTGAGACGAGGTCGTCGGGCATCTCGATGTACTCCGCGGTGCGGCCGAGCACGAACTCCCCGGGGTGCAGGACGAAGGGCTCGTCCTCGGCGAGCTCGACGTGCTCGGTCAGGCCCTGCGGCGGATCGGCGAGGTCGATGGACTCGACGCGGAAGTTGTGGAACACGCGGAAGGACGGCCCGAGCTTGAGGTCGATGCTGGCGGGCTGGATCATCGAGGCGTCGAACGGCTCGATCTTCACGTGCCCTTCGGCGATGAGCCTGCGCAGGGTGCCGTCGGAGAGCGCCGCCATGGCGGCGGCAGTCTACGGGTGATGCTGGGCGCGGGCCCGCGCCCTGATGGCCGGCGGGCGGAAGCGCTGCGGGATCGGCGCCGCCCCCGGGGCCCCGTGCGGCCCGCGCCGGCGCGGGTGGCGCGGCGCGCGCGGCCGGTGGGGGGGCCTGACACCGCCGTCGCCGCCCTCGGGCAGAGCATCGGCGTCTGACTCCTTGATCGCCCAGTGGACGATGTAGAACAGCGCAGCGATCGGCACCTTGAGGCCGATCATCAACCACACGAAGGTCCAGCCCATCGGTCCGCAGCGTACTCGGTCAGCCCCGCAACGCGACGGGCTCGCCGTCGAATCGCGTGATGCGCTGCAGCTGGCCCACGCGCGGGCCGATCTCCTCAGGGGTCAGCCGCGCGACGCGCTCCGTGCCGAACTCCTCCACGTTGAAGGAGGCCAGCGCGGTGCCGTAGGCCATCGCGCGGCGCAGCAGGTCCGCGGTGAGTGCCTGGTCGCGGTGGGCGGCGACGAAGCCGACGAACCCGCCGGCGAAGGTGTCGCCGGCGCCCGTCGGGTCGACCACCGCCGCAAGCGGGAACGCCGGGATCCAGAAGTGGTCCTCGGCGGTGAACAGCGCGGCGCCGTACTTGCCCTGCTTGGCAACGACGACGCTCGGGCCCATGCGCAGGACCTCGGCCGCGGCCGTCATGACGTTCGGCGCGCCCGTGAGCTGCTCGAGCTCCTCGTCGTTGAGGATGAGGCAGTCGACACGCGCGATCACCTGCTCCAGCGAGTCCCGCGCGATGTCGATCCACAGGTCCATCGAGTCCATCGCGACGAAGGAAGCGCGCTCGCACTGCTCGCGGACCTCGAGCTGGAGGTCGGGCTGGATGTTGGCCAGAAACAGGACGTCGGCGTCCCTGGAGGCCTGGGAGAGCTTGGGCTGAAACGACTCGAACACGTTGAGCCGGGTGTCGAGCGTCTCGCGCTCGTTGAGGTTGGCGGAGTACCGCCCCGCCCAGAAGAAGGTCGTGCCGCCCGCAACCCGCTCGACGTCGCCCACGTCGGTGCCGCGCGTGGAGAGGATCGCCATCTCCTCCTCGCCGAAGTCGTCTCCCACCGGCCCGACGACGTGGACGGTGTCGAAGAACGATGCGGCCAGCGCGAAGTGGGTGGCGGCGCCGCCGAGCATCCGATCGCGTTTGCCGAACGGCGTCTCGACGGCATCGAAGGCGAGGGATCCGACGACGGTCAGGCTCATGGGGGCCGAGCCTAGGGGCTGGGCTGCCGAACCTGCGCACGGCGGCGATACGGTCGGCACCGCGATGCGCGCCATCCAGATCACCGAGTTCGGGGGGCCCGAGGTCCTCGAGCTCGTCGAGCTTCCCACGCCGCAGGCAGGCCCGGGCCAGGTGCTCATCGCGGTCACCCGCTCGGGCGTGAACTTCGCCGACACCCACCAGCGCCACAACCAATACGTCGCGCGGGCCGAGCTTCCGCTCGTGCCGGGCAGCGAGGTCGTCGGCGTGCGCGAGGACACGGGCGAGCGGGTGATCGCGCTGTGCGGGACCGGCGGCTACGCCCAGTACGCCGTCGCGCCCGAGGCGCTCACCTTTCGCGTTCCCGACGGTGTCGAGGATGACACCGCGGTGGCGCTGCTCGTCCAGGGGCTCACCGCCTGGCACCTGCACCGCACGGCTGCGCAGTTGCGCTCCGGGGAGTCGGTCGTCGTGGGCGGGGCGGCCGGGGGAACCGGCTCGCTCGTCGTCCAGCTCGCCCGGCCGATGGGGGCCGGGCGGGTCATCGCGACCGCCTCGACCGCCGACAAGCGGGCGCTGGCTCTCGAGCTCGGCGCCGACGTGGCGGTCGACGCCGAGCCCGAGGGCCTCGGAGCCCGGCTGCTCGAGGCCAACTCCGGGGCGCCGGTGGACGTCGTCTATGAGATGGCGGGCGGAAGGTCCTTCGACGAGTGCTTCGACGCACTGGCTCCGTTCGGGCGCATCGTCGCCTACGGGATCGCCACGCGCGAGCAGAACGAGCTGCGCACGGGCAAGCTGCTGCGCACCTCGCGCTCGGTCGCCGGGTTCTGGTTGAACCACTGCCTCGAGAACCCGCAGATGGTCGACGAGGCCCTGGCCGACCTCTTCGCGCGTGTGACGCGCGGGGAGTTGCGTGTCCGCGTGGGAGCGACCCACCCCCTCGAGCGGGCCGCCGACGCCCAGATCGCGCTGGCGCAGCGGCGCACGACGGGCAAGCTGCTGTTGGATCCGAACGCCTAGCCTGAACGGGAATGACGACATTCTCAGAGCTCGGGCTGTCCGAGCCGCAGCTCCTGGCCGTGCAGGACGTGGGCTATGAGTCCCCGAGCGCCATCCAGGAGCAGGCGATCCCGCCGATGCTCGAGGGTCGCGACATCATCGGCCAGGCCCAGACGGGATCGGGCAAGACCGCGGCCTTCGGCCTTCCGCTGCTCGAGACGATCGATCCCGAGCTCAACGAGGTGCAGGCGCTCGTCCTCACCCCGACCCGCGAGCTGTGCATCCAGGTCACCCAGGCCATCCGCGCCTACGGCCAGCGCAAGGGCGTGGGCGTCGTCGCGGTCTTCGGCGGGGCGCCCATCCGCACCCAGCAGTCACAGCTGCGCGAGGGCGGGCACGTCGTGGTCGGGACGGTCGGGCGGGTCATGGATCTCATGGGCCGGGCCTCGCTCATCCTGCACAGCTGCCGCTTCGTGGTCCTCGACGAGGCCGACGAGATGCTCGACCTCGGCTTCCTCGAGGACGTCGAGAAGATCCTCGCCGCCACACCCAACAGCCGCCAGACCGCGCTGTTCAGCGCGACCATGCCGCCCCCGATCAAGAAGCTGGCCGACCGCTACCTCTACGACCCGGTCCACATCAAGGTCAAGAACCCCACGCTGACCGTCGACAGCGTCGAGCAGTTCCAGCTCGACGTCAAGGCGCCCGACAAGCCCGAGAGGCTCGCCGAGGTCCTGCGGGCGGAGAAGCCCGATCAGGCGATCGTCTTCGTCCGCACCAAGATCCGCTGCGACCAGCTCTACCGCAAGCTGCGCGACAAGGGCATGAACGTCAAGGCCCTGCACGGCGACATGTCGCAGGGCTCGCGAGACGGCGTGATGCTGAGCTTCAAGGGCGGCCGGACGCCGATCCTCGTCGCCACCGACGTCGCGGCCCGCGGCCTGGACATCTCGACCGTGACGCACGTGGTCAACTACGACGTCCCGGTCTCTCCCGACGTCTACGTCCACCGCATCGGCCGCACGGGCCGCGTCGGCCGCAGCGGCCGGGCCATCACCTTCGTCGAGCCTAAGCAGGCCCGCGAGCTCGAGGCGATCGAGCGCCACACCAGCGTGCCGATCGCCCCGTGGGTCGAGGGCGCCCACGTCGCTGCGATGAAGATCGAGCCCCGCAAGCCTCCGCGCCACTCCAAGCCGCAGGTCACGCGCAACGGCGACGAGCCTTTCGCCCGCCTGATCGCCGACGCGGGCCGCGCCGGCGGCGTCGAGGTCCGCGACCTCGTCAACGTCGTCACGCACAAGGCCGGACTGGACGGCGAGGCCGTGCGCGACGTCAAGGTCCTCGAGCGCTTCAGCCTGCTCTCGGTGCCCGAGGCCGAAGCCGAGCGCGTCGTCGCGGCGGTGACCGGCACCAAGGTGGCCGGCCACCCCGTGAGCCTGCAGCGCGCGGGTTGAGCGCAACCCCCGCGCAGACCCGGCGTTCTAAGCTCCAACCCCGTGCAGACGCCCGAGACGACCCCCACCCGCGACCGCGCCTGCCCCAACTGCGCCAATGCGATGGCGCCTGCCCAGGACTGGTGCCTGGAGTGCGGCACGGCCGCGCCCGGGCGGCTCGCCGGCCCGGGCCGGGCCGGCTTCCGCGCCGCGGCGACGATCGTCTCCGCGGTCCTGCTGCTCGTCGGCGGTGCGGTTGCGGCCAGCTATGCGGCGCTGAACTCCAAGGCCCAGCAGGCCGCGATCGCGCCCGCACCGGTCAGCGCCGCGCCGCAGGTGGCCGCGGCCCCGCCCACGACGGCTCCCGCCCCGGTGGTCCCGCCGGCGCCCGTCGTTCCGCCTCCGGCCACCAGCACCCCGACGCCGGCTCCCGCTCCCAAGCCGGCCGCGGCCGCTCCCAAGCCGGCGCCCCCGGCCAAGCCGAAGCCCGCGGCCAAGCCGAAGCCCGCGCCCGCGCCGCAGCCGACGGGCCATCGCCCGCTCGACCTCGGCGTCGACGTCGCATCGGTCTATGACCCCGACAAGGTCGCGACCGATCAGACCGATCCGGCCGACAGCTACGACGCGAACGGCAAGACCGTCTTCACCGTCACCACCGCGCGGGCCGAGCAGATGGGCGTCGGGCTCGCCTTCGACCTCGAGACCCTTCAGTCGGTCGAGAAGGTCTACTTCCGGACGACGACCCCGGGCTTCACGGTCGAGATCTACGGCGCGGAGGGCAAGCTGCCGCCCGACATCCTCGACACGCGCTGGAAGCACCTGGCCACGCGCAAGTCCGCGGCCACCGACAAGAGCTCGCACGGCCTCGTCAAGCTGCTGTTCGCTCCCGGCAAGTACCGCCGCATCGTGCTGTGGTTCACCACGCCCCCGCCCGTCGACGGCGCGGCTCAGCCCAGCGAGTCCGCGACCGTCGGCATCTCCGAAGTGAGGATCATCGACTGATGCCCAGCACCGCGACCATGACCACCAACCTCGGCGCCATCGAGCTCGAGCTCTTCGACGAGGACGCGCCCAAGACCGTCGCCAACTTCAAGGAGCTGGCGGGCTCGGGCTTCTACGACGGGGTGATCTTCCACCGCATCATCAAGGACTTCATGATCCAGGGCGGCGACCCCGACGGCACGGGCACCGGCGGCCCCGGCTATCAGTTCGAGGACGAGTTCAACGAGCACAAGATCGTCCGAGGAGCGCTGGCCATGGCCAACTCGGGCCCGAACACCAACGGCTCGCAGTTCTTCATCGTCACCACCGACGCCGCGCCGTGGTTGGACGGAAAGCACACGGTCTTCGGCCGCGTGGCCTCCGGGATGGACGTCGTCGATGAGATGGAGGGCGCCGAGACCGATCGGCAGGACAAACCCAAGAGCGAGATCCGGATCGAGTCCGTCCAGGCGGGCTGAGCTCCGGGCGCGCGGCCGGTCTGCACGAGCGTCGGCCGTGCCCCGGTAGTCTCCGGCTGACAGAGCGTCAACAGGCGGAGGAGCGGGCATGGCCGGCACGGTGGAGCAACAGACGAGCAGCAACGGCGCCGCTGGTGCCGGGGAGATCGAGGTGGTCAACCCGGCGACGGGCGAGGTGATCGCCAGCGTCGCGGACACGTCCGCCGCGCAGGTCCGCGAGATGGCGGTCAGGGCACGCGCCGCGCAGCCCGGCTGGGAGGCGATGGGCTTCGAGGGCCGCTCGCGGATCCTGCGGCGCGCTCAGAAGTGGCTGCTTGACAACGCCGAGCGGGTGATCGAGACGATCGTCTCGGAGACGGGCAAGACGTGGGAGGACGCGCAGCTCGCCGAGATCTCCTACGGCGCCAGCGCCTTCGGCTTCTGGGCCAAGAACGCCGAGAAGTACCTCGGCGACGAGCGCGTGCGCTCGAGCTCGGTGATGGTCAAGGGCAAGAAGCTGATCCTGCGTTACCGCCCGCTGGGCCTTGTCGGGGTCATCGGCCCGTGGAACTACCCGCTGACGAACTCGTTCGGAGACGCCATCCCGGCCCTCGCCGCCGGCAACTCGGTGATCCTCAAGCCGAGTGAGATCACGCCGCTCACGTCGCTGCTGATGGCCGAGGCCCTCGCGGAGTGCGGCATGCCGGGAGATGTCTTCCAGGTCGCGACGGGAGGTGGCGAGACCGGCGCGGCGCTGGTCGACGAGGTCGACATGATCATGTTCACGGGCTCCACGGCGACGGGCAAGAAGGTCGCCGCGAAGGCCGCCGAGACGCTGACGCCGGTCTCGCTGGAGCTCGGCGGCAAGGACCCGCTTATCGTGCTCTCCGACGCCGACCTCGAGCGGGCGGCCAACGCCGCGGTCTTCTACTCGATGCAGAACGGCGGGCAGACCTGCGTCTCGGTCGAGCGCGTGTTCGTCGAGGCGCCCGTCTACGACGAGTTCGTCGCCAAGGTCACCGAGAAGGCCAGGGCGCTGCGCCTCGGTGCCTCCTCCGGCCCGGGGTCGGTCGACGTCGGCGCGATCACGTTTCCCAAGCAGATGGACATCATCGAGGACCACGTCAACGACGCCATCGCCCACGGCGCCAGGGCGGTGGTCGGCGGACACCGGCGCGAGGGCACCGGCGACTTCTTCGAACCGACCGTCCTGGTCGACGTCACGCCCGACATGAAGTGCATGCGCGAGGAGACGTTCGGCCCCACGATGCCGATCGTCAAGGTGGCCGACGAGGAGGAGGCGATCAGGCTGGCCAACGACTCGCCCTACGGCCTCGGCGGCTCGGTGTTCTCGCGGGACGTCGACCGCGGCGAGCAGGTGGCGCGGCGGGTCGAGTCCGGCGCGGTCTGCGTCAACGACGCGATGATGAACTACTCCGCGCTCGAGCTGCCGATGGGCGGTTGGAAGAGCTCGGGCATGGGCTCGCGCCACGGGGCCGGCGGCATCCGCAAGTACACGCGTCAGCAGGCACTGCTGATCTCGCGCCTGCACCCCAAGAAGGACATCCACATGTTCCCCTACAGCGCGAAGAAGACCCAGCGGCTGCTCACGCTGTTTCGCCTGATGTGGGGACGCGGCAGCCGCGACTGACCAGAGAAGGGCGCGGCGCTCAGCGCGTCGCGCCCAGGTCGTCGACCAGGCGCAGCAGGTCGAGCGGGCTGAACGGCTTGGTGAGGAAGAGGTCGGCCCCCGCGTCGAGGGCCGCGGCCTCCTGCTCGCGGCCGCCCGCCGTGAGCATCACGATCCGGGCGGGCACGCCCTGCGCGCCGCGCAGCTGCCGGCAGGCGGAGATACCGTCCAGCCGCGGCATGTCGATGTCGAGGAAGACGATCGCCGGCGGTTCGGCGGCGGCCATCTCGACCGCCTCCTGGCCGTCGGCGGCCTGGCGGAGCTCGAAGCCCGAGACGTCCTCGAGCGTCGTGGCGATGAGCCTGCGGATGAAGGGGTCGTCGTCGACGATCAGGACGATCGCGCTGCTCATCTCATCGGCTCTCCGCGCGCCCGGCGGATCCGGAGTCGGCGCCGAGGTGCGCCCGGAGGTCCTCGTCGGACACCTTGCGGAAGGCCTCGACGACCGCGGGGTCGAACTGCGTCCCGGAGAGCGCTTCCACGGTCGCTCGGGCGCTGGCGACGTCCGTGCCGGGACGATAGGGCCGGTCGGTGGTCAGCGCGTCGAACGTGTCGGCCACGCTGAACACGCGCGCGGCGAGCGGGATGTCCTCGCCTGAAAGCCCGTCGGGGTACCCCGCGCCGTCCCAGCGTTCGTGATGGTGGCGAACGACGAGCCGGGCGTCGCCGAGGAAGTCGACGTCGCGCAGGATCTCCCAGCCGATCTCGGCGTGGCGCTCCATGACCGCGCGCTCCGGGATGCTCAGCGGCTCGGGCTTGAACAGGATCGCGTCGGGAACCGCCACCTTCCCCACGTCGTGCAGGAGGAAGCCGAACTCGATCTGGGGATCGTCGGCGATGCTCAGGCCCCCCGCGCGCGCGACGGCGATGCCGTAGGCCGCCACACGCTCGGCGTGCCTGCCGGTGTAGGCGTCGCGGGCCTCCACCGCGTTGGCCAGCGCCCGTACGGTCGCCACGTATGACCGGCGCAGCTCCCGCGCGCGGGCGCGCTCCTGCTTGAAGGTGTCGCGCAGGTCAGCCGCATAACGCTCGAGCTGCTGCTCCTTCTCCAGCGCCTGCTCGTCACGATCGGCGAGCGCCGCCTTCAGTCGCTCGATCTCGTCCCCCGCCTTCACCGGGCCATCCTAGGCTGGCTCGGCCTGCAACAGCCCCAGCACCGTCGCGCCGGCGTCTTCGATGGCCACGGGCTCGGCGTCGAGGCGGACGAGCCCGGGTGCGTCGTCGCCGGCGAACACGACGACGGACCGGCGACGCCGCCGGCCGCGCAGGTCCAGCGCGCCGACGGCGCCCGCGGGGTCATGTAGGCCGGCATCGACCAGCGCCACCTCGAAGAAGTGCGCGAGGCACAGCTGTGCGGCCGTCAGGGCGTCCGTGGCCCACTCGCACTCGATTCCCAGCTCGGCCAGGGTCGGCCCCAGCGCGGCGCGCGACCGGGGCCGAGCGACCACCAGCACGCGCACCCGTCCGGCCAGGATCGCCTGGCCGAGCGCGTCGACGAGGTCGTCCGTATCGATCGGCTTGGACACGACCCACTCGCCCGAGAGCGCCTCACGGCCCGAGAACACCGACACGACGACGACCGGGATGCCCCGCAGCCGCGGGTCGGCGCGGAGGGTGCGCAGGACCTCGAACCCGCTCATCCCGGGCATGAGGATGTCCAGCGTGATGGCGTCGAAACGGCCCGTGCGCAGGCGCTCGAGCGCCTCCTCGCCGCTGCGGACGATCACGGCCTCGACGTCATGGGGCTCGAGCCGCCGGGCGATGAGGTTGGCGATGTCCTGCTCGTCGTCGACGACCAGCACGCGCCGGCCGTGCAGGGCGTGGCGCGGTGCGGGAAGGGCCTGGGGCCTGTCGGGGGCGCGCGGAAGGCGCACGGTGAAACGCGTCCCCTCCCCGGGGCTCGAGGTGATGCTGACGTCGCCTCCGTGCAACTCGACGAGCGAGCGCACGATCGCCAGCCCCAGTCCGGTCCCGGGCGGGTGATGGGTTCCCTCCCCGCGCCCGCGGTAGAACCGCTCGAAGGCGTGCTCGATCTGCTCGTCGGACATCCCCTGGCCGTTGTCGGCGACCTCCATGACGATGTGGTGCGTCGTGGCTCGCAGCGCGAGCGCGATCGTGCCGCCGCGGTCGGTGTAGTGATGGGCATTGGTGACGAGGTTGGTGAGGATCTGGCGAACGCGGGCGGGATCGGCGAGGGCGAGCGGCAGGCCGTCCGGGACGTCGACCTCCAGCCGCTGCGCCTTGTCGTCGACCTGCGGGCGGATGAGCGCCGCGACCTCACCCACCGCGTCGCCGATGTCGATGGGCCGGCGGTGGATCTCCACCCGGCCGGCCTCGACGCGCGCCACGTCGAGCAGGTCGTTGACGAGGTCGACGAGCCGATTGGTCGAGAGCTCGATGACCTCGACGAACTCGCGCTGGCGGTCGTCGAGGCTGTCGCCCGTGGCCGACAGCAGCTCGACGAAGCCCTTGATCGAGGTCAGCGGACTGCGCAGCTCGTGGGAAGCGGTGGCCACGAACTCGCTCTTGAGCCGTTCGAGGCGGACGCGCTCCGTCGCGTCGCGCACGGTCCACACCGTCCCGCCCTCGTCTTCCAGGCGCGCGGCGGTCACCAGCAGCGTCCGGCCGTCGCGCTCGAGGGTCGGCTCCCCCGCCAGCGCGTCGTGCAGGGGCGGAAGCACCTCCTCGGCGCGGGCTCCCTCCGGAAGGTCGGGCACGAGCACCGCGGCCCGTGGGTTGCGCTGCTCGACGATGCCGTCACGGTCGGTGATCAGCAGCGCGTCGCCGAGGCTCCGGATGGTCGTGTCGAGCCGTCGGCGCTCGGCCTCGACGCGTGCCGACGCCCCCTGCAGGTCGGCCGCCATCGCGTTGAACGCGCCGGCCAGGGTGGCGAGCTCGGCGGGTCCGTCCTCGCCCACCCGAGCCGACAGATCGCCCGCCGCCAGCCGCCGCGCGGCGCCCACCAGGCGTTCGAGCGGACCGCGGACCGCCCCGACCATGGCGGCCACGAGGATCAGCGCTGTGAACAGCGCCAGCACGCCGCCCGCTCCGGCGGCCAGCAGCGCGGTTCGCGAATTGGCGGCGGCCTGGTCGCGGGCGTCGGTCAGCCGCCGGCGTTGCCGCGCCGCCAGGGCCACGATCGACGCGCGGCCCGCCAGCGGGGCCCCCGCCCCTCGAGGGTTCGCGCGGAGCTGCCGCTGGTTGCGCGCGGCGGACTCGACGGAGGCGGCGCTGGCGCGGTCGCCCACCGCGAGGCGCCGGGCGTCGGCGAGCGTCAGCTCGAAGGCGTGCCGGGCGGCGGTCCGTTGGGCTTGGCCGGCACTGCCGCCGGCCGTTCGCAGCGTCGCCTCCTCCACGATGCCCGCCGCCAGAAGACGGCTGGCCGCGGCCTGCAGCTGGTAGGCCTCGGCCAGCTTGTCCTCATAGGTCTGGCGGGTGTCGTAGAGGAAGGCGACGCCGCCGGCCGCTACGGCGGCGAGCACGATGGTCAGCCCGAGCAGGGCGAGCCGCAGCGATCGCGCGAGGGTCAGCCGGGCCACCGGGTTGACGCTATCGGTCGAGGCGAGCGCAACGCGCGAGTACGCTTGCGCCATGAGCGTCACCGGGCACTGGCGCAGGAGCGCCATCGGTGCGGGTGGGGTCGCCCTGCTGCTGCCGGTCGGCCTGGCCGTGGGTGTGGCGCTGACCACGGCGCTGGGCGGTGAGGGAACCCTGCGTGCCCTCGGGCAGGTGTTCGCCGGGCCGTCCACTCCCGTCACGCGGGGCGCTTCCTCCGAGCCCGGGCTGGAGTCCACCCGCGCGGTGCCGGCGATCCCGGCGGGGTCCCGCCGAGCGTCCTCGCGGTCTTCGTCTCGCGGTCCGGCGGCCCGCCGCCCGCCCGCCGCACGCAGCCCGTCGGCGTCGGGGGCACCCGGTCGGCGGTCCCGAACGCCCGTCCGCCACCGCCCCTCGCGCCACCGCCCCTCCCGCCGCCCTCCCTCCCTCCCGGCGCCGCTCGCCCCTTCCTCCGGCGACGGCGGGGCCGCCCCGAGCGCGCCCCCCTCGTCGCGGCCGGCCAGCGCGCTGCACGACGCGGGTCAGGCGGCCGCCGATACCGTCAAGGGGCTGCCGGCACCCGTCGGGCCGGTGGTGGGCGACGCGGTGCAGACGGTCGTCGACCTCGTTCCGTAGCGCAGGGCCACGCGCCATAGCCTGTCTGGGGCTGTGGCGGCCATCGCCTACTCACTGTGCGCCGCGGCCTCTTGGGGGGTCGCCGACTTCTCCGCCGGGCTGAAGTGCCGGAGGCTCGGCGTGCTCTCCGTGCTGTTGTGGGTCGATGGCACGGGGCTGGTCGCGGTCCTGGGAGCCATGCTGGCCACGGGCGAGCCGCTGCCCGACGGCCGGACGCTGCTCTACGCCGTGATCGCCGGAGGCGCCGGCATCAGCGCGATCGGCGCGTTCTACCGGGCCCTGTCGATCGGGACCATGAGCATCGTCGCCCCGATCTCGGCCACCGGGGTCATGCTGCCGGTGATCGTCGGGCTGGTCACGGGCGATGCCCTGCCGGCGATCGTCGCCGTGGGGCTCGTGGTCACCATCGGCGGTGTGCTGCTGGCCTCGCGCGAGGAGGTCTCAGCGCTCGAGAGCCACGGCCCCGATCGGCCGGCTGTCCTGCTCGCGCTCGCGGCGGCCGTCGGGTTCGGGCTGTACTTCACGTTCGCCGACATCGCCGCCGACGGCTCGATCCTGTGGCTGCTCGCCGTCGGCCGCATGGCGGGGCTGCCCGTAATCGTCGTGCTGGCCAGGCGCACGGGGGCCACACTCCTGCCAGGGGGGCGGGACCGCTGGCAGCTGGCGGCCATCGGGCTCGCGGACCTCGCCGCCACCGCTCTGTTTGCTCTCGCCACCACGCACGGCGCGCTGAGCATCGTGTCGGTGATCGGCGCGCTCTACCCGGTGGTGACCGTGCTGCTGGCGCGCGGTGTTCTCGGCGAGCGGCTCAGCCGCGGGCAGGGGCTGGGCGTCGCTCTCGCGCTCGTCGGGGTCGCCATGGTCAGCTCGGGAGGGTCCTGAGCATGCTCGCCCACCTCGGCGGCCCCGTCCTCCCTCCGGCCCAGCTCGTCGTCCCGGCCCTGCTCGGCGTGCTCTATGCCCGGCGGGTGCGCACGCTGGCGGGCACGCCGCGCGCGGTGCCGGGCTGGCGGCAAGCCTGTCTGTACGGCGGTCTGGGGATCATCGCCGTGACGATCGTCTCGCCGATCGGCCACGTCGCCGACGAGCTCTTCTCGGTGCACATGAGCGAGCACCTGCTCATCGCCGACCTGGCCGCGCTGCTCATCGTCCTGGGGCTGACGGGCCCCGTCCTCGCGCCCGCACTGCGCATCCGCTCGCTGGGCCGGCTGCGGGTCCTGACCCATCCCGCGGTTGCCCTGCCGCTGTGGGCGACCGACCTCCTGGCCTGGCACCTTCCGGTGCTCTATCAGGCCGCGATCGAGCACCCCGCGCTGCACGCGCTCGAGCACGGGATGTTCATCGGATTCGGTGTCGCGATGTGGATGGCCCTGCTCGGCCCCCTTCCGCGCCCCGAGTGGTTCGGCAACCTCGCCAGGCTCCTCTACATCCTCGGGGTGCGCCTGCTGGGCACGATCCTCGCCAACGTCCTGCTGTGGACCAACACGGTCTACCCCGACTACGCCCGCGGCGCGCGCATCTGGGCGACCTCGACGGCCACGGATCAGAAGATCGGCGCGGGGGTGATGATGGTCGAGGGCTCCATCGTCACCCTCTGCCTGTTCGCCTGGCTGTTCATCCGCGCCGGCCGCGAGGGCGAGGAGCGCCAGGACCTCCTCGATCTCGCCGAGGCCCGGGGGGTGGTCCTCGATGAGCGCCGGGCGGCACGCGCGGTCTCCGCCGGACGCGGCGATGAGCTGCGCGAGCGCATCGAGCGCCCGATCGCGTGACGCCTCAGCCCGCCGAGTAGACGCAGGGCGGCGATGCGACCTGCCGGGCGGCCGGGGGCGGCGCCCCCTCGGCGAACCCGCACCCCTTGAATCCCCCTCCAGGCGGCTGAGGTGAGGACGCGCAGACCCATGACACCCACACTACGTCCTCAACGGCGAACCGTCACACCCAGCAGCTCCTCGAGCCGGCCCACCGTCTCGGACGCGGAGGTGTGGCGAACGGTCGCCATGCCCATCGCGCGCGCGGGCTTGAGGTTGCCGGGGAGGTCGTCGACGAACACGCACTCCCCGGGCGCGAGGCCGATCCGCTGGGCGCCGAGCGCGTAGATCTCCGGGTCGGGCTTGCGCAGCCCTTCGAGGTGCGAGATCACGAGGCCGTCGAACAGCCGGCTCATCACGCCATCCTCGTACTGCAGCGCGGTTCCCCACGAGTTCGAGATCAGGCCGGTCCTCACCCCGGCGGCGCGGAACGCCGCCACCGCCTCGATCATCTCGTCGTCGGGCTCGAGGTCGGCCCACAGCCGGGCGATCAGCCCTTCCGCGCGCTCCGGGGGCAGCCCCAGGGCCGGCGCGAAGCCCCGCTCGAACTCGTCCTCGCCGAGCCGTCCCAGCTCGAGCTCGAAGAGCAGCCCGCGGGCGACCTCGTCCTCTCGGAACGCCCGTCGCACGAGGTCGGTGTCGAGGCCCTCGCGGGAGCAGAAGCCGGCGAAGGCGGAGAAGACGTTGGTGGTCAGAATGCCGCCGAAGTCGACGAGCAGCCCCCGGCGCGGGGGGCGGCCGGCAGCGCTATCCACCGAAGGCCGCCTGCTCCGCGCGCTCGGCGAGCATGATCACCCCGTCGCCGAACGTCCTGAGGTACGGGTCGTCGGTCGCCCCCGAGATCGCCCGCTTGTAGTTGCCCTCCATGAACACGATCGACTTCCACAGGGCAAGCGTCTGATACCAGCGAATGTCGGTCATGGATCGGCCCGACCGCTCCTCGTAACGCGCGATCAGCTCCTCGCGCGTGGGAAAGCCCTCCCGGCGGGTGACCCCCGAGAGCTCGAACATCCCCAGCGACGGATCGTCGCGCGAGACCCACAGCGTGCACAGGTAGCCGAGGTCGGCCAGCGGGTCGCCGATCGTGGACATCTCCCAGTCGAGGATCGCGGCGAGGCGCGCGGGTGGGTCCGGGCTCATGATCGTGTTTCCCAGCCGGAAGTCGCCGTGGACGATCGTCGCCGGAGGCGAAGCGGGCAGGTGCTCGGCCAGCCAGCGGCCGACCTTCTCGACCGCCGGGATGTCGCGCGTGCGGTTGTGCTCCCACAGGCCGGTGAACCGCCGGACCTGCCGCTCGGTGTAGCCCGTCGGCTTGCCGTAGCCCTCCAGCCCGCAGGCCCGCCAGTCGACCGCATGTACCTCGACCAGCGCGTCGATGAGCTCCTCTCCCATCCGCCGCCGGTCGGCGACGTTGTCGAGCTCGGCCGGGATCGCGGTGGTCACCACGTGGCCCGCCACGCGATCCATCAGATAGAACGGCGCTCCGATGACGCTCTCGTCAGCGCAGGCGGCGAGCACCCTGGGAACGCGGGCGTGTTCGTGTACGGCCTGGAGGACGCGGGCCTCGCGCATCACGTCGTGGGCCGACGGCGGCAGGGGCCCGCGGGGCGGCCGGCGCAGCACGAACTCCCGGTCCCCGCGCGTCACGGCGAAGGTGACGTTGGAGTGTCCCTCGCCGATCGGGGCGAACTCGAGCTCGCCCCGGCCGATGCCCTGCTCGTCGAGGTAGGCGAGCAGCGGCTCGGTGACGACGAGCGGCGGGCGCTCGTTTCCCGCCGCCTCGCCGCGGTCGGCGACGATGTCGTCGGCTGCGATCTCGACCGGGGTCATCCCCGATCTCCGGTGGGACTCGCGGCGCTCATGGCCGTCAATCTATTCCGGCGACCGCAACCCGGGCCGTCCTGGAGCGTTCTGATCCCGGATGCGCCGTCTCCTCGCGATCTGCTGCCTGTCCCTGCTCGCTCTGCCGGGTGCGGCGCCGGCTTCGCCCGGCCAGACCGTCAGCTTCGAGGCGCCCCGCGACCTCCTCGACCCGGCGCACCGCGAGGCTGCGCTGAACGAGATATCGGGCCTCGGCGTGCGGGCGTTGCGGGTCATCCTCTACTGGCGCGATGTCGCTCCCAGCCCGCGCGCGTCGACTCCGCCGGCGATCACCGAGAGCGATCCCGCCGCCTATGACTGGGCGAAGTACGACCCGCTCATCGATTCGGCACGCGCCCGGGGGATGAAGGTCCTGCTCACGGTCAGCGGGCCGGTGCCGCGGTGGGCCACGCTCTCCCGCCGCGACCAGTACACCAACCCGTCGCCCAAGCGCTTCGGGAGCTTCATGCAGGCCGTCGCGCGCCACTACGCGGGCCGTATCTCCCTGTGGTCGATCTGGAACGAGCCCAACCACCCCGACTTCCTGCGCCCGCAGTACTTCCGGGGCAAGCCCGCGTCGGGCGTCTGGTATCGCAAGCTGTTCCTCGCCGGCCGTCGGGGGTTGCAGCGCGGTGGGATATCGAATCCCAAGGTGCTGATGGGCGAGACCGCACCGGTCGGGACCGGGCATGTCGTCGCGCCGCTGGTCTTTTTGAAGACGGCGCTGTGCATCGACGCGCGGTCCGTCCGCGCCCACCGCAGTTGCAAGGCGTTGCCGGCCGACGGCTACGCCCACCACGCCTACACCCGTCGCCAAGGGCCGTTCTACACACCGGCGGGCAGCGGCGACGTGACGATCGGCTCGCTGAACCGGCTGGTGCGGGCGCTGGACAATGCCGCTCGAAAGGGCAAGCTCAGGCCGGGCCTGCCGATCTACCTCACCGAGTTCGGGATCCAGTCGGTGCCCGATCCGCTCTATGGGGTCAGCCAGCTCAAGCAGAACGAGTACCGCGCCATCTCCGAGCGCATCGCGTGGCAGAACCCCCGGGTCAAGTGGTTCTCGCAGTACCTGCTGCGCGACGACACGCACCTGAGAAGGGGCCCGCGCATCGCGCGCTACCCCGGCTTCGAATCGGGGCTGCGGTTCTCCGACGGCAGGCCGAAGGTGGCGTTGCGCTCGTTCGCGCTTCCGCTTGCGGCGCTGCGGAGCGGCAACGGCGTCTCGCTGTGGGGGCAGGCGCGTGCGGCGGGCCGCCGGGTGACCGTGACGATCCTCGCCAACGGCCACCGCTACCTCGAGCGCAGGACGGATGCCCGGGGCTACTTCCGCACACGGGTCCGTTACGTGAGGAACCGCCGGTATCAGCTGCGCTGGAACGGCCAGACCAGCGCGCCGGTGCGGGTCTACTCGCGCCCGTAGGCTGTGGGGCCATGGCCCCACAGCTCTGGCTCCTGCGCCACGGTGAAGCCGAACCCCATGCGAGCGACGATGCCTCCCGCGAGCTGACCGCGCGCGGAGAGCAGCAGGCGCGTGGCGCGGGCCGCGCGTTCGCCGCGCTGGACATGGTCTTCCACGCCGTCTACACCAGCCCCAAGGCCCGGGCCCTGCGCACCGCGCAGCTCGCCTGCGAGCAGCTGGACATCGAGCCCGTCGTCCACGAGCCTTTGCGGGAGGGCTTCGGCCTCGCCGATGCGCGGGAGCTCCTGCTGGCCGGCTCGGGCCAGCGGGTGCTCGTCGTCGGCCACGACCCCGACCTCACCCAGGTCGTCTTCGACATGACCGGCGCGCGGGTGGACTTCAAGAAGGGCGGCGTCGCGGGCGTGCGCGAGCGAGAGCTGATCGCGCTGCTGCGCCCGCGCGAGCTCGAGCGGATCGGCTAGCGCACGGTGCCCGAGCTGCCGGAGGTGGAGATCACCGCCCGCCGGCTCGACGAGGCGCTGCGGGGCGCCGAGATCGAGTCCTCGCTCGCGCCCGGCATCAACGCCCTCAAGACGTTCGATCCGCCGCTGCAGGCGATCGACGGGCAGCCGATCGCCGGGCTGCGGCGGATCGGCAAGCACCTCGTCGTCGACGTCGGCGAGGACCTGTCGCTGCTCATCCACCTGATGTCCGCGGGCCGGCTGCAGCTCTTCGACAAGCGCGCCACGCCCAAGGACCGGACATCGCGCCTCCTGATCCGGGTGGCCGGGGGCCGCGAACTGCGCCTGCGTGAGTTCGGCACGAAGCAGCGAGCGTGGGTCAAGCTGCTCGGCCGCGCGGAGGTCGAGGCCGACGACGCCGTCGCGACCCTCGGTCCGGAGGCGTGGCCCGACCCGCCCGCGGACCTCGCCGCGCTGCTCGCGCGCGGCGGCGCCCGTCCGCTGCACGGCGCGCTGCGCGATCAGCACGTGATCGCCGGCATCGGGCGCTCGTGGGTCGATGAGATCCTCTGGACCGCCCGGCTCTCCCCGTTCAAGCGCGGCGATGGCCTCGACTGCGAGGAGGCCTCGGCCATGCGGGCGGCGATCGTCGAGGTGCTGGGCGGCGCGCTGGCCCACTACGAGGAGGTCGTCTGCCTGCCGATCCCCGACAAGCTGCCGCTCCCGCTGCAGGTCCACCGCCGCCAGGGCGAACCGTGCCCGCGCTGCGGCGCGACGATCGAGGCGGTCCACTACGAGGACTACGTGATGTGCTACTGCCCGGCCGAGCAGACCGGTGGCAGGGTCCTCAAGGACCGGCGGCTGTCGCGACTGCTGAAGTAGCCCTGCCGACACGAACCTTCTCCGCTGCTCGGATTAATGCTGTCGCGACTCAATCCGCGAGGGATGGGTGCCGATGAGAAGACCATGTCCCCGCTCCAGAGACCAGCCCGTCATCACTGAGTCATCGCTAGCAGGGCTTCTGGGCTCCGAAGCTCTAGCGTGGTCGATCGTCGACGCCCTCTCGGGGACCGGAGCTGTTCTGGTCGATCGTGACCTGAACGTGGCTGCCGTGGCCGGTGAGGCGCTCTCCATCCGGGGCAATGGCCGGGAGTTGATGCGGGGCCGGCACCTATCTGACTTGATTCCCGCGGCGGCCTTCGAGCGCTACCGGCCGCATTACGAGCGGGCGCTGCTGGGGCAGAAGTCGACGATCGAGGCCGAGACGGACGACGGAGTGTCCGTCTTTGTGACGGAGTTCTCGCCGGTTCGCAGCGGGTCTGGCGAGGTCGTGGGAGTGATGGCGATCTCGCGGGACGTCACCGAGGCGCGCCGTGCCCAGCAGTCGCTGGCGTCCAGTGAGCGGGAGTTCCGTCTGCTGGCCGAACATGCGACCGACATGATCTCGCGATTCGATGCCGAGGGGGTCTGCCTCTACGCATCGCCTGCGTCCGAGCGGCTGTTCGGCTACCGACCCGATGAGGTCATCGGCCGGTCGACGTATGACTTCTTTCATCCCGATGACGTCCCGAGCCTCGAGGACGTCCATCAGCAGGTGCTTGCCGGTCCGGACGTCGAGACGGTCCGGTATCGGCTACGACACAAAGACGGCAGCGACGTCTTGGTGGAGAGCACGGTCAGGCAGGTACGTGACACAGACTCAGGGCGGGTCACCGAGATCCACGCGGTCACCCGCGACGTAGGGGATCGCACGAAGGCTGATGAGCTGCGCAGGCAGTGGGAGCTGACCTTCGAGAGCTCCACACGAGGGATCGCGGTCACCGATCCCAACACCGGCATCATGACGGCCGTCAACCCGGCCTTCGCGAAGATGCACCGCGGGGTGCCCGAGGACTTCGTCGGTCGCTCGGTCGGGATGCTGCTCGCACCCGAGTACCGGGCGCGCCTTTCGGAGCTGATGAAAATGGCCGAGGCCGAGGGGCATGCGCACACCGAGACGGCGCATGTCCGCCTCGACGGGTCGATCTTCCCGGTCGCCGCGGAGGCGTTTACGACGCACGATGCCGAGGGCCGGATGGTCTACCGCATCGCCTGGTTTGAGGACCTGACCGAGCGTCGCGCGGCCGAGGCCGCTCATTGGGACGCCGTCGAGGTGTTCGAGAAGGCGTTTACCGGTGCGCCCATCGGCATGGGCCTGGTAGACCTCGACGGCCGGTTCGTGCGCTCCAACCGCTCGCTGCAGCAGCTGACCGGCTACTCCGAGCAGGAGCTCAGCCAGCTCACGTTTCAGGAGATCACACACCCTGACGACCTCGCTGCTGATCTGGAGTTCGTCGAACAGCTGCTGGCCGGCGAGATCAACAGCTACTCGATGGAGAAGCGCTACTTCACCGCCCAGGGCCGCCAGGTATGGATCACGCTCGCGGCCTCGCTGGTCCGCGACGCGGCGGGCGAGCCGATGCACTTCATCGCGCAGATCGAGGACATCACCGAGCGCAAGCGGCTCGAGGCGTCGCTGCACCGGTTGGCCGACCACGATCCGCTGACCGACCTGTGGAACCGGCGTCGGTTCGAGGACGAGCTGCACCGCCAGATCGGCCGTTGCCAGCGCTACGGCGAACGTGCGGCGTTGCTCATGATCGATCTCGACGACTTCAAGCCGGTCAACGACAAATACGGTCACAAGGCTGGCGATGACCTGCTCAAGGCGATCGCCGCGCGGCTGGCTCGTCGCGTCCGGGCCACCGACAGCCTCGCCCGCCTCGGCGGCGACGAGTTCGCCGCCATCCTCACCAACGTCTCGGCTGACCAGGCGGCAACGCTCGCGGGCGAACTGCGATCCGAGATCGCCACGTCACGTGTCGTCATCGACGGCGAGCCGGTGTCGGTCACCGCCAGCGTCGGGATCGCCTTCCTGGACGACCGGACGGCCAGTGACGAGGAAGCAACGCTGCGCGCCGACCGCGCGATGTACGACGCCAAGACCGCCGCACGCGCTCAGACTAGGGATGACGCGGCCCGAGCGGCCGTGCCGCCGGCGCACCACGCTGCCCGGCAGGAGTCACACCGCACGATCAGCGTGCTGCACTGCGACGATTCCGAGGCCTACCGGCTGCTCATCGCCGAGATGGTCGGAACCCGTGACGACATCGAGTTCGTCGGGGAGGCATACGACGGCGCCGGCGCGGAGCGGTTGGCGTCCGAGCTGCAGCCGGAGGTCATCCTTCTCGATGCACGGATGCACGGTTCTGATGCCCAGCTGGTGAACCGTCTCCGCATGCGGGTTCCGGGCGTGAAGGTGATCGTGCTCTCCGGCGTCGAGCCAGATCCCGGCAGGGTCGCCGAGCACGCCGACGCCTTCGTTCACAAGTCCGCGCCATTCGACGCGATCGCCGAGGCCATCAGCGGTTGACGGCCCCCGCCGCAGCGGGGGCCGTCAATACTGGTCAGACGTGGCCTGACTCGATCTCCAGCAGGGAGATCAGGCGCATCCGTCCCCGCGATGGAGGTCGAGTACCGATTGGTCCCGGCAGGGCGAGCAAAGGCCACCTCCCGATGATCTTCCGGGAATGAAGCCGTAGGCGGTCGGGCGCCCCTGTCGCGTCAGCCGTCCAGCAGCGACGGCTGACGGCGTGAGCGAGTGCTCTCGGCTTCGATCCGCACGCGACCCTCGTAGACGTCTTCGTCGAGGAACGCGCGCATGAGCTTGTCGTGGGACCGGTATCGGAGCGCCTGCGCCTCACGTCGGATCGCTGCGGCGTATTCGGCGGGATCGTTGGGACGTTCCTCGGCGAGCCGGCGGGTCAGGATCTCTTCCGCCGCCCAGGCGTAGACGGTGTTGGCGGCCACCTCGACCTCGAGCATGCGATATGGGAGGTACTCGCGCACGCGCGCCCTTGAGAGGCCCGCGCGGCGCGCGGCGCGCTCGAGCGCCTTGAACTCACGGCGGCCTTCGTAGACCGTGACGACGCCGGTTTCGGGGTCGAAGTGGGCTTCGCTCTCGGAGTCCTCGTCCTTGCGGGCGATCTCGCGAACCCAGCCGGAGGCGTGATGGCGGACGACGAGGACGACCAGCTCGGCCGTCTCGCCGCCTGCATCGGCGAGCACGCTCAGCCGCGTACCGGGTTCGGCACTGACACGGCAGCGCAGGTAGCCGGTCACGCGCGACCAGCCGCTCGGAAGGGGCGGTGGGACGGACTCGCGGTCGACGTTGATGCCCAGGCCAGGGTCGGTGGCGAGGTGGATCGGGCTCCCGGGAGCGATGCGCTCAGGGTCGATGAGCAGCGAGACGCCGCGCCGCTCGCCCGGGTGCAGGCGGATCAGTGATTGCTTGAAGCGCAACGGCGGCAGAGGACCGGTCTGCTGGGGCAGGGGCTTTGCGGCGGTCGCGTCAGAGTCGTCGACCGCCCGGGATGAGACTTCCACGCCCTCGGCCAGTGGCGGACGGTCCGCAGGGCCGCCGCGGGCCTGAAAGCCGGCCTTGCCGGGGGTGTCGAACGCTCCCTTGAGGGCGTCGTTGAGCGCGCGCAAACCGACTTGGTCGCGGGCGCGCAGAGCGCCACCGGTGCGTACGAGGTGAGAGCGCGTCCTGCGCTCCTCGGCCGCGACGATCGGGCGCAGCGCGTCATCGATCGCGGCATACAACGCCTTGACGATCGGGTGGTTGTCGTTGAGGCCGGAGCGGTCCACCTTGACCACCACCTGGGGGCGCGGCCGGTCGAGCGCGTCGCGTTGTAGCGCCTCGAGCGCGTCGCAGCGCACCTCGCCGTAGAGATGACGAGTCCCTGGTGCCCCTTCGTGCGAGGCGAAGGTCGACTCGTGTGCCGCCCGCCCCGAGCGCACGACCAGGCCGCCGAGGCGCGTCGCGCGGGACATTCCCGACGACAGCGGGTTCGCGCTGCGCCGGATCGTGATCCTGGCCGCGACGCCGCCATGGACCCTGACCTCGTCGTCGAAGAGCACGGGTCGCTCAGGGTCGGGCTCTGGCCCCGGCAGGCGAACGACCTCGAGCGCCCCAGACGGCAGCTCGAGCCACAGTTCACGTGTGGGGTCCTCGAGGACCGGTCGCAGCTGCACGAGCTGGGATACCAGCGTCCTCAGGCGCCCTTCCGCCGGCAGCCGATCAGCGCCCAGAGGAACGGTGACGCATGTGAACGACGAAACACCGCGGACCGGCTCGTCGCAGACGTGCAGGTACGCGTACGGGTCGTCCCCCGCCGCGGGAAAGAACCACGACTCCACCGCCCGCTCGTCCCGGGCGCCCTCGATGCGACCAGCGCCCTGCGCAAGCCAGACGTCGCGCAGCCCGCGCCCGAACAGCCCGCGGTCGCCGCGCTGCTCGGGCAGCTCACCAAGGACCCCCAGTCGGCGGTCAACGGCTCGAGCGTCGACACCGATGCCATCGTCCGTGCAGCGCAGCTCGTAGCGCCAGGTCGTCAGCGCCGGTACGCGCAGCGCCTTAATCTGAGCGCGCCAAACCGAGAGGAAAGCATCGTCCGGGGCGCCGAACCGCAACTCGATCCGGCCTCGTTCGCGTCCACTCGCGGCGATCGCCGCGTCCGCGTTCGTAACCAGCTCCGGGACGATCTGCACGAGGTCGATGCCGCCCTGGGCGAAATTCTCGCGGAAGTAGCGGCCCCGGACGGCACCAACGTGCACGGCCGAGCGCGAGAGCAATTCCGGCATGGACGCGACCATATCCCGGCGATCGGATCGCTGCCGCCGGCAGTCGCCCACTCTTGCCAGATCGTGGGACGGCTGCTAGTATTCCCACATGACGACCATCCGTGGGATGGCACGCCTGGATGAGCGAGGGCGGCTCGTGCTACCCGTGGACCTGCGCCGGCGGCTCGGCCTACGAGCCGGCGATGAGGTCAAGATCAGCGAAGAGGCGGATGGCGTCCTTCGCGTCGAGAGTCGCCAGGCGGCGGCACGCGCGCTGATCGGTTCGGCAGGCCGTTTGAAGAGCTCAGCTGTCGAGGAGTTGCGCGCTGAACGTCGCCGCGAGGCGGCTGCCGAGGACCGCCGTGCCAAGCGCAGCTCGAGATGACGGCCGCCATCGATGCCTCGGCGTTGCTGGCGTTGTTGTTCGCAGAACCCGGGGCCGAGATGGTCGCGGACGTGATCGCGACAGGTGCCGCCATGAACACGGTGAACTTCAGTGAGGTGGCGACCGTTCTGGTGCGCCACCGGAAGGATCCTCACGAGATCCTTGGCCCGGTCCGCGAACAGCTCGCGGTGGAGCCCTTCACCGACGGGGACGCGCTGGCTGCCGCGGCGCTCTACCGCAGCACGATGAAGGGTGGGCTGTCCCTTGGTGACCGCTCGTGCCTTGCGCTCGCGCAGCGGCTCGGCGGCTCGGCAGTGACTGCCGAGCACGTCTGGGCCGAGCTCAACATCGGCGTCGAGATACAGCTGATCCGGCCGCGGCCACCTGGCTAGCCTCCGGCTTGGCCGAGGTAGCCTGCCGGCCCATGCTCTCACCCGGCGATCCTGCTCCCGACTTCGAGCTGCCCGACCAGGACGGCCATCCCGTCCGCCTGTCCGATCTCAGAGGCCAGACGGTCGTACTGTATTTCTATCCCAAGGCCGACACGCTTGGTGCAATTAGACGTAATGACCGCGGCGGTCCGGGCCGAACGACGTGCCATCGGGATCATCCGCGTCTCCGAGAAGAAAGGGCGCGATCGGAAGGCAGACGGGGCGGGCGGCGAGCGCGACGCGTTCCTGTCGCCTGAGGTCCAGCGGGAGCGCATCCGTCTTGCCTGTGATCGGGATGGCCTTTTCGGCTCGTGGGCGGCTTCGGTGACCGCGGCATCATCGAGGAGATCGACGTATCCGGTGGGACCGCGCTGGATCGTCGGCAAGCGCTGGAGGCCGTCCGTGCCGTCGAGCGTGGCGAGGCCGACGTCATCGTGGCTGCCTACTTCGATCGACTGTTCCGAAGCCTGCGAGTGCAGGACGAGTTCGTCTCGCGCGTGGAGCATGCGGGCGGCCAGGTCCTGGCGGTCGATGTTGGGCAAGTCACCAACGGGAGCGCAGGGCAGTGGCTCAGCGCCACGATGCTTGGCGCCGTGAGCGAGTACCAGCGCCGTACCGCAGCTGAGCGCTCGCGCGAAGCGCAGGCCCGCGCCGTCGAGCGAGGCGTGCTGCCTTGGCCGAATGTGCCGGCCGAATACGTCAAGGGCCCGGACGGCATCTTGGTGCCCGATCGCAAAAAGGCGAGGGTCGTCGCGCGCGCGGTAGAGCTGCGGGCCGACGGCGCCACGTTCGCTGAGGTTCGCGAACACCTGCGCCGGCACGGGATTAACCTCAGCTATCACGGCACGACGCACCTGCTGCAATCGCGTGTTCTGCTCGGCGAGATCCACTTTGGGGATCTCGTCAACCTGCATGCGCACGAGCCCATCGTCGAGCGCGAAACCTGGACCCGAGCCAAGCGCACCAAAGTCTCGCGGGGTCGCCGTGCCAAGTCCGAGCGGCTGTTGGCCCGTCTAGGCGTGCTCCGCTGCGCGTCGTGCCGCGGCCGGATGGTCGTCGGCACACAGACTCAGAACGGCCGCTCGTATCCGTTTTACCGCTGCGGGCACGTGCGCGAGGATTGCCCGCAGCGCGTGACCATCAGCGCCGAGCTCGTAGAACGGATGGTCTCCGATCGCGTCCGCGAGGCCATCGCCGACATCGAGGGCCGCGCGAGCGCCGAGACGCACATTCACGATGCCGAGGAGGCGCTTGCCCGTGCTCAGGCCGACCTGGACGCGGCGATCCGCGCGTTTGCCGGCCTTGAGGACGAGAGCGCGGCGCGCGACCGGCTCGCCGCCTTGCGGCAGGCCCGCGACGATCAACAGGAACGGCTCGACGGGTTAGGCGGCTCTCGTGCGGCCATCACGATCGGTGCGGCGTCCGATTGGGATCGCCTCGCGCTCGACGAGCAGCGAGCGCTCATCCGCGCCACCGTGGAAGAAGCGATCGTGGTCCCTGGACGCGGCGGGGAGCGGATCACGGTCAAGCTCTTCGGCGAGTAGCCGTCGCGCGGCGGCATTCAGCACGCGTTCCACCTCGGCGCGGACCCGCGCAGGAAGAGAGGAGGGCCTGCTGAGTCGGCCGTCGCGGTCAGCGTCAGGGATGTGGTCCGGGCAGCCCACGAGGCGTCACATCCCGAGGTCCATGCCGATGTCGAGGTCGGGCCCTGGCGGCTCGGGCATGGGCGGCTCTGGGGGCTCGCGGAAGCTGCGTTCGAGGATCTCGCGTGCTTTGGCGAGGTCCTCGAGTGTGGGCAGACCGGGCTGCTCGATGTCGGGAAGCAGCCCTGAGGCCTTCTTGACGTCGTCAGGTGTGGGCATGGAGTAGGGGTTGTGCGGGTCGCTGATGGCTCGCCGTGCGGCGTTCCGCTGCTCGGGGGTCGGCTGGTGCTCGTCGTCCGGGTCGCGACCGTGACCCAGTTCGGCGAGGCGATCTCTTGCTGCCTGACGCCGCTCCGTGGTGGGCTCACGCTGGTCGTCACGCTCGCGGCCGCGGCCGGCTTCTCTTACGAGTTCGCAAGCGGCCTGGCGCTGCTGCTTGATGGGGACATCCGGCCTGTCTCGCTCGTTCGTGTGGGCGCCGTAGCGTTCGGCGAGGTCGGTGGCCAGATCGTGCTGGCGGCTGGGCTCGAGGGTCTGCTCGAGGTTGAGTTTGAGTTGGTCGGGCGTGTCGAGCGTGACGGGCTCTTGGTTCACGAAGGGCTTGGGCGGAGCCGTGTAGTAGGTGCTTTCGTCGCGGTGGCGTGAGAGGGCGGTGTAGCCCCATTCGCGGTAGGCCTCGGGGCTGCCGAGCACGAACGCCTTGTCGACCGTCGAGCCTTGGGCCTTGTGGGCGGTGGTGGCGTAGCCGTGGTCGATGTGTCCGTCGCGGGCGAACGTGCCGGGAACGCGGATCTCGTGGCCCTTGTCGGTCTTGACGTCGAGGTGTCCTTCGTGCGCGTCGATGACGGTGCCGCGGTCGCCGTTGAGGACGCCAAGCCTGCGGTCGTTCCTGGTGACCACGATGTCGTCCCCGATCGCGAAGGGTTTGCCCGCGTAGTCGGTGTCGTCGCCGAGTCGTCCGGCGTCGCGCATACTCTCTCGGGCGCGGGCGTTGAGGTCTGCGACGTCGGCGCGTCGCATCGCGATCATCCGCGCGTCCTGTCCCGCCGACTTCGCCTGCCACCAGTCGGATGCGAGCTGCTCGCGCACACCGGGCGCGGTCTCGGCGGTCTTGACCCTTCCGTGATCGACGTAGGCGTCGGCCCAGTCGGCGATCTTGCCGTCGCGCAACGCGTTGAGCGCACGGCGATCCCACTCCTGGTCTTGGCGGCGAACCTCGGTCAGCTGTACCGCGCCGGTGCGTTCGGCGATCGCGCGGAACGCACCACCGGCCTCGATCTCGGGCAGCTGCCTGTCGTCGCCGACCAACGGCAGCTTGGTGTTGGCATGCTGGGCATAGACATCCAGCGTGGCGAGGTCGTGCGTGCCGACCATCCGGGCCTCGTCGACGATCAGCACCCCGTCCTCGGGCAGCCGGTAGCCGTGGTTGATGCGTTGCTTGAGCTGCGCGATGGTCATCGTCTCGATGCCGGCCTGCTCTCGCAGCTCGCGCGCGGCCTGCGCCGAGAGCGCGCAACCGATGACCTCTTTGCCAGATCGCTGCCAGGCCTCCCGCGCTGCATCGAGCGCGAAGGTCTTGCCGGCACCGGCCGGTGCGCGCAGAACCTCGATGCCGTGCCCGCTGGTCGTGAGCTCGCGGACCGCGCGCTCCTGCTCGGCCGAGAGGGTGCGCTGCGCGAGGGCCTGGTCGGTCGCGTCGGCTTCCGCGACGGCGACGCTGCGGTGGCGCCGGTGCTCGGCGCTGTCGAGCAGGTTGCGCTCGAGCGTGAGCTGGTCCTGGGTGGTGTAGCGGGTGCCGGCCGGGTCGGGGATCCGCACGATCTCCCGCGAGCCGAGGATCTCGTCGGCGATGGCTTCGATCTCGGCAATCGACCGAGCACCATCATGGTGGGCCTCAGCCACCGCCTGCAGCACATCGCGCCTGGTGAACGTCGCGCTGTGCCTGGTCAGCTCCTCGAGCTCCACACGCCCGGGCATCGCCTTGTCGCGAAACCGTGGCGTCAACAGATACTCGACGCGCTCCTGGGTCAGACCGAACTCGGCCGCCCGGGCACGCCACTCCTCGCGCAGTCGCGTCATCGGAACGTCGTAGTCCTTGCGCTTGCGCGTCTCCAGCGCCGCGGTGTTGCCAGCCTCAAGCGACCACGAGCCATGCAGCTCCATCTGCGCCACGACCTCGGCACGGCGCTGAGAGAAGTGCTCGATCACCTCACGGGGAAAGCCGCGCAGGTCCGCCGCGCCCTTGACGACCGGACCCCACTTGGCCCCCAGCCGTTCGGTGATCTCGTGGCGAAGCCGCGCCTGGTAGAGATAGCCTGCGGTCTTCGCGTGCGCATACAGAGGGCGAGCGTCAAGCGCGGTCCACCGTCCGTCGTCGCCCAGCGTGCGGTTGACCACGACGACGTGGGTGTGCAGCAGCGGATCGCCCGCGCGGCTCGTCCGATGATCGAACGCCGCCGCCGCAAACCCCTCCCCCCCAATGACCACCGTGCCGTTATGGCCGCGACGGGCACGGCAAGCCTCGCGCTCGAGATAGGCCAGCGCGTCATCAACGGCGACCTCATGACAGTCACGCAGGAGCCGGCTCGTCCACGGGTCGCCGATCCCGAACGCCAGCCCGACACTCTTCGGCGCGTTGAACGTCAGATCAAAGCCCGCCACCGACCCGTCCTCCAGCGGCCGACCCAGCAGCTCACCGGACTTCGGATCCTCACCAGACAGCAGCCGGACGACCTGGCCGTCTGCCACCTCGCCATCAAGCTCAAGCGCGTCCGCTCCTGACCCGAGCCAGCGGCCGGGCCGCTCGCCATCGTCGGCGTAGTAGTCCTCGCGACCCAGCGCAACCGCATCCTCGTAATAGCGACCAGCGCCAGGTCCAGCAGCGAGCTTCCCGACCGACAGCATCTACCTTCTCTGTCGCGCGGGGAGACCTGTACTCCCCCTCGGGCTTCCCGGATCGCGCGCTTGCGCGCTGAGATAAGCGCTCACACAAGAGATGTCGCGAAACGCCAATCACGGATGTGAATTAAGGGTGTTGGCGCGTCGCCGCTCGCCCACGGCGAGCCCGGCATCGGAGGTGCACCTGTGTGCCGGGACTGCGGTCGTTGGAGTCGTGGCGGTGCGGCGGGGCTGCTGGTCGGGCGATGCGGAGGGGAAGGCTGCTGGGTCAGCCAGGTGGCGAGGTACTGGAGGGGTACTGACGTGCGGCTGTTACGAGGGTTCGTGGCCGAGGGGAAGGCAGCACAGTGCTGGGGCCGGAGCGGATAACCGCTGGCCGGATTCCGCCACGGCCAATGCTTCACACGTCGGGGACACCACATCACGCTGCTTGACTAGGCAACGAGTGGGCGTTACGGTCGGACACGCCCAGGGACATCTGTTCCCCGGACAAGGAGGCCCTCCGTGTCCATGCCACTCAGGACGTCGGGAGATGCTCGGCGGTCACGTCGGGTGGCAGGCCTCTGCTTCTTGCTCGGGGCGCTAGCGGCTGCCCCGCCCACGGTCTCCGCTCTCTCTGGCAGCACCCCGGCGGCTCCGCGGCCTGACCCTGCCCAGGCCGCTCCGTTCCTGACGCCGGCCGACGAGCCCAAGCTATCCGACGCTGACGTCGCCCGGGCAGATAGCGACGTGAAGCAGGACCCACGCATGCGCGCGCTCCTCGGTAGCGCCACGTACTCGATCGTTGATACTGGAATCTGGACCTCAGATAGAAAGCAGGCGAAGCTCGGCGCCATGGTCCACCTGCACCTCGATCCCCCGGCCACGCTTCATGGCAGGTGGCCGCGGATGCGCTACGACGCGAACGAGCAGACGGCGACGCCGTTCCAGGACGGCGAGATCGACCAGACGGTCGCATCGGTGTCCGACCTATACCTCCTCGTGGACCTGCATGCCGACCACGTGGTCAATGCCTTGGCTGGTCCTGGCTCGATTGCAGCCGGGAGCCCAGGCAACCCGAGTGCTCCGTCCGGCCCGACGAGCCCAGCAGCCGGTAACTGATTATGCGCACCATTCCATTAAAGGTTCTCCTCGTGGCGACGTTCTGCCTCATCCTGGCCCCGTCGGCGGGCGCCAGCACTGCGTATAACCTCGCGGCACAGCGTCTCGACAGCGACAGCTTCGACAACTACGACTTCGTCTGCGACTGCGTCTCGTCGTATAACGTCGATCAGCCAGTGACGCTGTTTTTTGCCAACAACGCGTCCAAGGACAAAGTTTATTCGGCTCTGTACGGCTTCTTCCCGTACGGGGGAAGCACCCAGTCGGGTCGCCTGGACAACGGCTTTGGTTGGTTTTACGCACACACCGGTGGAAAGAAGTCCCAGCCCAGCTGCAACGCCTTTGACACCCACTACCGGATCTACGGCGACCCGAGCCATGGGGACCGTATGTGGTCTCCCTCACAGGGGTACTACGTGATCGGCACTACGCACCTCGACTACAACGAGGGCCCGTGCAGCGGATCCTCCTACTACGGGTGGAACGAGAATGCAGAGAGCAGTGTTGCAACCAACTCCTCTGCTATCGGCTGGAGCGTCTGGAGCAACCTCTGGGGGATGTCGAACGCCAACTCTGGGCGTTGGGACGGCTGCTGCCACTACTTCAACAACGACGCCAACGCGGCCTACATATCAGTTCCGTGACTGCCGGCCGGGTCGGCTTGCTCGCGTGTGCGGTCCTCGTCTGGTCGCCCTCGACAGGGACGGAGGCCTGGGCCGCACACAGGGCGCAGGTCCGGCCAATCGCCACCACGGTCCCGCTGGTGATGGATGGAACAACCGGCAAGGACCGGGGCATTCACCCTGCCGGAACGGTGGTTCGGCACATCACGTTTCCAGCGCATGCCCACCAGGGCCCCGCGCGCTGGTGGGTGATGCGGCTGGTTGCGCGGCTATCGATCAGGCGCGCGCCGAAGCCGAGCCTGATCGACCTCACTGGCTTCACGAACGGCCGTGCCAGCATCCAAGTCGAGATCGTCGTCCCAGCCCGCGGCGACACTCGCCATCGCGTGCACTGGGAGGCCTATGGATGGCTCGACGGCCTGGTCAGGCGAACAGTGTCGCGGCGGTCATTCGTCGTTGACGCTCGCAACTACCTCCAATACGGGGGCGTTACGCCCGGAAGAGCCCGGTTCTCGGTTCAGGTCGAACAGTTCGGTGGCAGAGCTTTCCGAGGTGGCTATCTCTCCGCGAAGACTCTGATAGTCGGCGGGTACCCGACTGCCGCAAGCATGGATACAGCCCTCGTCCGTTCCCAACTTCGGGTCGACGGACGCACCGTGCGAGTGCCCCTCGCGTTCGCGAATCGCGGTGGTCGGGCGGCCGTGGCGATCAAGCTCAAGGCCAGTTACGACGACCAAATGCTCAAGCTGCTGCACATCAGCCCGCGCTTTATCCACCGACTTCCTGCCGGGCGAACGGCGCGTGCGGTTGCAACCTTCCGGGTTCTGCGACCGGGACGCACATCCATCAGGTTCGGAGAGAGCGACGCGGTGAGAAGCAGCGGGACATCCCTGGCTCTTGCCCTCCCAAGAACCGACGGCGGCGACAGCAGCGGTGCGCTGCTTGGTTTCCTGCCGGCAGCCCTCCTGTTCATAGCGGGCGGCGTGGCTTTTGCGGTGTCGGCTCACGCGAGCAGCCGCAGACTCCTAGTGCCGAGGATCGGGCTGCGGCGACGTTGACCTGTGATGCCAGGTCGTCATCGCTCGCTTGCCGGCGTTTCGCTACTGTTCGCGTGCCTTCCAGCCGTGTGGGCCGGATGGATTCTGGCCGCCCAAGGTTTCGGTACCGCTCCGCTTTCGGCCGCAGCGTTCGGCGCCGGCCTCGCCACCTCGATCCTTGCCGTGACTCTGAGCCGGGGCGGATGGTTCGGCGGCGTGGCCTCACGCTCATGGCTAGTGTCCGGCGCCGCCGTTGTCGCAGTGGTCGCAGCCGTCACCTGGATTCTCTGGGACCGCCACCCATTCGATCGGACGGCCTACGTACACGCGAATCGCCAGATCGCAGCTAGCCTTCCCATCCTTCCGGGCGCAGCCCAAGCCGGCGAGATCGACCGTCCCTACTACCTCGGTGATGATCCCGGGGCCGACGGCATGACCACGATGCTCGAGTACCGGGTTCCCCCACGGATGGCCGCCAGCATGGTGGCTGGCTTCTACCGGGGCCATCTGCGCCATCAGTGGCGCCTAGTCGAAGTCATCCCCGGCAGGGGCACGGCCGGGCCCGTCCTCAACTTCGCTCGCGGGCCAGCCGGCGTTTCGGTCAACCTCATGAGCTTGCCCCAACACCACCGCGTCGAGCTCTCGATCGACCAACGCCGTTACAGGTAGAGGCCGGGCGAGCCGCCGGTCGCCAGGCGTTGACGTCGTCGCGGTGGACAGCGGCGCGCGGCTGTGGCGCTCTCCGCCGCTGCCGGGTGTCAGGCAGCTGTCGTGGTCCTCCAACGGCGAGCGGCTCCTCGCGCTGACGCCGCGTCGCCTGATGCTGTGGGACCGTGCGGGCGTGCTCGTGGCCGCCTCCACGGCGCCCTCCGGGCTGCTCGCGAGCGGCGCGGCGTGGGACCCTCGGGAGCTGCGCTTCGCCCTCGTGCGGTCCTCCGGTCCTCGCCGACACGCAGCCAGATCGTCGTGATCGACGCGGGCCGCAAGCTGTTCGAGCTGCCGCTCTTCAGCGGTCCGGGACGCCTCGGCACGCCCGCATGGTCACCGGACGGCAGCCGCATCCTGACCCCGTGGCCCGAGGCAAACCAGTGGCTGTTCCTGCAACCCGACGGGGACGGGCCGGTCGCCACCGTGGCCAACATCGCCCAGCAGTTCGCACCCGGCGTGACGAGGCCGGCGTTCCCGGACTCCGTCACCTGGTGCTGCTGACGGCAATGGAATTGGATCCGCGAGCTCGGGCGCGACGATGAGGACCCACGTCCTACGGCGGTCTCATCGGGTCGCGCCTCGAGCCCAGTGGATCGGGGCCAGCCCCTGGCCTGCATGGGTAGCCTGCCCGTGATGCTCACCACCGGCGATGCGGCCCCCGACTTCGAGTTGCCGGATCAGGACGGCAATCCCGTCCGCTTATCAAGCCTCAGAGGTCAGACGGTCGCACTGTATTTTTATCCCAAGGCCGACACGCCGGGGTGCACGACACAGGCGTGTGGGGTGCGCGACCACCGCGCCGACTACGAGGCGAGCGGTGCGCGGGTGCTCGGCGTCTCTCCCGACCCGGTCGGCAGGGTGAAGGCGTTCCACGAGGGACAGGGGCTGAACTTCACGCTGCTCGCCGACGAGGACAGGGCGGTGGTCGAGGCCTACGGGGTGTGGGTCCAGAAGTCGCGGTACGGGCGCACCTACATGGGAGCGGAGCGGACCACGTTTGTCATCGGCCCCGACGGCGTGATCGCCGAGGTGCTGCGCAACGTCAAGCCGGCCGAGCACGACGACGTGGTGCTGCGCGCCCTGGCCGCCGCGGCGTGAGCACGGCGGCCGCCGCGGCCGTCGACGCGGTGTGCTTCGACAACGACGGCCTGCTGCTCGAGACGGAGAGCGCGTGGACACGCGCGGAGGTCGTGCTCTTCCGCCGGCACGGCTCGGAGTTCAGCGACGACCATAAGCGATACCTCATCGGCTCGGCCGCGGCAGACGCCGCGCGAAAGCTGGAGCTGATGCTCGACATGCCCGGGCAGGGCGACGCGCTGTGGGCCGAGCTGCACGGGCTCGTCATGCACGAGGGGGCGCAGGGGGTGGAGCCGATGCCGGGCGCGGGGGACCTGCTCGCCGCGCTGGAGGCGGCGGGGACGCCGGTCGCGCTCGTCTCGAACTCCGTCCGCGAGTTCGTCGAGCTCACGCTGCGCGCTGCGGGCCTGCGCGACCGCTTCGGCGTGGTCTTCGCCCGCGAGGACGTGACCCATCCCAAGCCCGCTCCCGGCCTCTACCTCGCCGCCTGTGAGGCGCTGGGTGCCGATCCCCGCCGTTCGGTCGGCCTCGAGGACACCGCCACCGGCATCGCCGCGCTCAAGAGCGCGGGCCTCTTCGCGGTCGGGATCCCGTCCTTTCCCGGCGTGGTGCTCGAGCAGGCCGACCTGGTCGCCGGCTCGCTCGCGGATCCGGCCCTTCATCGCGCCCTCGGGCTCTGAGTAGCCTCTCCCGCGTGCCCCTGGCGGCGCTCTCTGACTTCTTCGACGCGGTCGACAAGTTCTTCTCGAGCCTGGCGGCCGTCTCGTGGGGGAACCTGCTCGTGGGGCTGGCGTTCTTCGGGATCTACCTGGCCTTCCGCTCGCGGGCGTATTTCCACGTGGTGCGGGCGGCCTACCCGGAGAGCCGGATCCGGTGGCGCGACATCTGGGGCGCCTACGTGGCCGCCTATGGCTTCAACAACGTCGTGCCCGCCCGGGGCGGTGACGTCATGAAGCTGTTTCTCACCCATCGCTCGATCGAGCGGTCGAGCTATCCGGCGGTGGGCGCCTCGTTCCTGGTCGAGGGGGTCTTCGACCTGACGATGGGGATCCCGATCCTGATCTTCTCGTTCACCCAGGGCGTCTTCCCCAAGCCG
>JBBPZE010000020.1:0-2952 GCA_038199185.1 Solirubrobacterales bacterium | reverse complement strand
GAGCCGGTGACGGTCGACGGGCTGGCGATCGCGCTCCCCACCGAGCGGCTGGTCTATGCGGTCAACCAGCCCAGGGGGGTCGTCTCGACGGCCAAGGACACCCACGGGCGCGCCACGGTCGTCGGGCTCGTGCCCGCCGGCCGGCGCCTCTATCCGGTCGGGCGTCTCGATGCGGACTCCACCGGCCTGATCCTGCTCACCGACGACGGCGACCTCGCCGACCACCTGATGCACCCGCGAAACCAGGTCCCCAAGACCTACCGCGCGCGGGTCGCGGACGGCCCGGTGAGCGGTGGCGCGCTGCAGGCCCTGCGCACCGGCATCGACCTCGACGGCGCCAGGACGCTGCCCGCGGAGGTCGCCCAGCCGCGGCCCGGGGTGCTCGACATCACGATCAGGGAGGGACGCAAGCGCCAGGTGCGGCGGATGTGCGAGGCGGTCGGCCACCCGGTGATCGCGCTCGAGCGGGTCGCGTTCGGCCCGCTGAAGCTCGGCGGCCTGCCGTCCGGGGCCCACCGCCGGCTCACGCCCGCAGAGGTGGCGGACTTGCGCGGTGCGCGATGATGGCGCCGATGCGGCTGCACGCCCTGCGCGGCGCCATCACGGTGGCCCGCAACGATCCCGACGCCATCCTCGGTGCGACCGATGAACTCCTGCGCGAGATCATGGAGCGCAACGAGCTCGCACCGCAGGACTGCGTGAGCTGCATCTTCACGGCGACCGACGACCTCAACGCGGAGTTCCCGGCGGTCGCCGCCCGGCAGATTGGCTTCAGCACGGTCCCGCTGCTGTGCACGCGCGAGATCCCGGTGCCCGGCGCGTTGCCGCGGGTCATCCGGATCCTCCTGCACTACCACGCGCAGGAGGACCATCGGCCGCGGCACGTCTACCTCGGCGAGGCGGCCGATCTGCGGCTCGATCTCGAGGGCGCCCAATAGCGGCCGGCCTAGCCTTCGGACGAGTGGCCATCGAGTTCTCATCCCGCGTCGGGCGCCTGCCCGAGTACCCGGTCGCCGACGGCTACTCGCTGCCCGGAGACGTGGCGATGCTCGCCTCCAACGAGTCCCCGTGGCCGCCCATCCCGGAGGTCGCCGAGGCCGCGGCGCGCGCGGCCGTGACCGCCAACCGCTACCCGGACCCCTCCAACGCCGCGCTGCGCGGTGCGCTTGCCCGTCGCTTCGGCGTGCCGGCCAACCGGATCGCCGTGGGCAACGGCTCGGTGGACATCCTGATGGCCGCCGGCGAGGCGCTCCTCGAGCCGGGCGCCGAGCTCGTCTACGGGTGGCCGGCATTCTCGGTCTACCCACACCTGCCGGCCGCCTCGGGCGCCACCGCGATCGCCGTCGCGCTGGACGCCGACCAACGCCACGACCTCGCCGCGATGGCCCGCGAGATCACCGTGGCCACGCGGCTGGTGATCGTCTGCAACCCGAACAACCCGACCAGCACGGCGCTGCCGCTCGCCGACATCGCGGCGTTCGTCGAGCGGGTTCCGCCCGACGTCGCCGTGATCCTCGACGAGGCCTACTGCGAGTTCAACCTGCTCGACGACCCCGACGCGTCCGTGGACCTGCTCGAGCGCCACCCCAACCTCGTGCTGCTGCGGACGTTCTCGAAGGCCTACGGGCTCGCCGCGCTGCGCGTGGGCTACGCGCTGTGCGGCGCGGAGTCGTTCGTCAAGGCCGTCCACGCCGTCCGCCAGCCCTTCGTGGTCAACGGCGTCGCCACCGCTGCCGCCATCGAGGCGCTCAAGCACGGCGATGCCGTCGCCCAGCGGGTCGAGCGAACGGTGATGGCGAGAATCGAGCTCGACACGGGCCTGCGGGCCCTGGGCATCGAGCCCGCTGAGTCGCAGGCCAACTTCTGCTGGTTCGACCTGCCGTCCTACAGGCAGGAGGACGAGGTCGTCGCCGGGCTCGGCGAACGCGGGGTGCTGGTGCGGGCCGGCCGCGCCCTGGGGCGCGAGGGGGCGCTGCGGGTGACCTACGGGACCACGGAGCAGAACCAGAGGTTCCTCGCGGCGCTGGGCGAGCTGCTCCCCTGAGCCCGGCCGCGAGCGCCTACACTGCGCCCAGCCGCATGCGTCCTTCCCGCCTTCAGCCGAGCAGCAGCACCTTCGCCCTTGCCGGCTATCGCTGGTCGTACACGCCGCGCGCCTCCGCCTGGCGATTTCGCTAGGCGCTCGGTCACAAGACCCGCCGCCTCGTTTTAGGCGGCTCACCGAGCGCCCGCGCCGTCCCCGTACTCTTCATCCCAGGCTTCAGAGAGGACCCCCGAATGATGATCGTCATGAAACCGACGGCCACGAAGGAAGACATCCAGGCCGTCATCGCCCGTATCGAGGGCGTCGGCGCCAAGGCCCACGCCAGCATCGGCGAGGAGGTCACCGTGATCGGCGCCGTGGGCGACCTCGAGCACGTGTCGCGCCTGGGCCTCGAGGGCGCACCCGGCGTCGAGAAGCTCGTCCCCATCCTCAAGCCCTACAAGCTCGCGTCCTACGCGCTGCGCCACGGTGCTCCGTCCGTGCTCGAGATCGGCGGGCGCCGGATCGGCGGCGAGCATTTCGCGCTGATCGCCGGCCCGTGCACCGTCGAGTCCCGCGACCAGACCCTGAGCACGGCCGACGTGGTGGCCGCCGGCGGCGCGGCGATGTTCCGCGGCGGTGCGTACAAGCCGCGCACGTCGCCCTACGCGTTCCAGGGCCTGGGCCAGGAGGGCCTCCGGCTGCTGGCCGAGGCCAAGGAGCGCACGGGTCTGCCGATCGTCACCGAGCTGATGGACACGCGCGACATCGAGGCCGTCGCGGAGGTCGCCGACGTCGTGCAGATCGGGGCGCGCAACATGCAGAACTACTCCCTGCTCAGCGAGGTCGGGCGATCGGGCATCCCCGCGCTGATCAAGCGCGGGTTCTCGAGCACGCTGGAGGAGCTCCTGATGGCCGCGGAGTACGTC